>CAIUUO010000022.1 GCA_903902325.1 uncultured Bacteroidia bacterium | reverse complement strand
GATCTATATGAGATATGAGATATAAGTTATAAGATATAAGTTATGAGTTATAAGTTATGAGTTATAAGTTATAAGTTATGAGTTATGAGATTTAACTTATTGCATTTCCGATAATTAGCACATCAACACATTAGCACATCAATACATTAGCACATCAGCACATTTGTCTTAAATGACTAAGAACAAGCTCTCCAAATTTGCAGAGATCAAAGCCTTGCCCAATGTTGTGGAAGTTTCTTATGCAAGTCTGCAGGAAGGGCCTCATGAACTCAAGGGAAAATGGGGCAGCCGGTTTTTCGGGAATGACTTTCCGATCGTGCTTGAACTGGGCTGTGGCAAAGGAGAATATACCGTCGGACTGGCAGAGAATTTCCCCGAAAAGAACTTCATCGGGATCGATATCAAAGGTGCCAGAATTTGGACCGGAGCAACATCAGCCCATGAAAAGGGATTAAAGAATGCGGCCTTCCTGCGTACCTATGTCGAGTTGTTGCCTTCCTTCTTTGAAACGGGGGAGATCAGCGAAATCTGGATTACTTTTCCGGATCCCCAAATGAAAAAGTATCGAAAGCGGCTCACCTCCACTACGTTGCTTGCACATTATTGTAAAGTGATGAAGGCAGGAGGAGTAGTACATCTCAAAACAGACAGTAATTTCCTTTTCACGTATACTTCGGCATTAATACATCTCAATAATTTTCCGATAGTGATAGAAACCGATGACCTCTATTCATCTCCCTATGCAAATGAAATCCTTGGAATCAAGACCTATTACGAACAACAATGGCTCAGCAGGGGTATCACTATTAAATACCTGAAGTTTGTGCCACATGCCGAAAACCTCATCGAACCAGATATTGAAATCGAATTTGATGAGTACAGGAGTTTTGGCCGGGACCAGCGAAGCAGGATCGTGAAGGAATGAACGAATGAAGGGGAGACTGGGCGAGGGGGCGAGCGGGCGAATGCAACTTCCGGACTAGAGCGCGTCATAGTATCGTATTGTTTGAGGATTAAGAAGATAAGTGAAAAAATGACTTTGATTATCCAAAGTGTTCCTTTGAGGAACCTTTGAGTCCTTCGTGGTAAAATCTTAATATAAAGTCGCACTAAAAATCATCAAAAGGTCAAAAAGCTTATATTATCACAGATTCCTGCCAATCGAAAATCGAAAATTTATCTTGATATGAACGATTTTTACCAAAAGGTTTATGAGACAACCAGACAGATACCTCCCGGCAAGGTGACGAATTATGGAGCCATCGCCAGATACCTTGGTACGGGTTTGTCTGCCAGGGTTGTGGGCTGGGCGCTCAATAACTCTCATGAACAGGAGCCTTTTGTGCCGGCACACCGCGTCGTGAACAGGAATGGCCTGCTGACAGGGAAGGTTCATTTCCATCCTCCATCTGCCATGCAGGAACTACTTGAAAACGAAGGGATCAAGGTAGAAGATGATGCCGTTGTGAATTTTGCTGCACATTTTTGGGACCCGATGAAAGAATTGGAGTGAGTCCTTAAAATCGAAATGGATTCATCTGACTCAATAAATACTGAAAACTTTTCACCCATTCCACCGTAAGAAAAGGCAGCAAAGATTTTTTATCATTTAACTTGTAACTTGTAACCCGTAACAATTTTCTCATAACTCATAACTCATAACTCATAACTCATATCTTACCCCCATGGCCATAGTTCCTAAAAATATTTCAGACACCCTTCAACGAATACTCTACCCAGGTTCAGATAAAAATATTATTGAACTTGAAATGGTACAGGAGATTCGTATTGCCGGCAAACGGATCAGTTTTTCCCTCATTTTCCAAAAGGAGGACGATCCAGCGATACGTCCCGTTTCGGAAGCCTGCACAGATGAAATCAGGCGTGAATACGGGAATGACTGTGAAGTAGCCATCACACCAAAGAGTTCAGCACGCATGGCTCCTCCTGTTCTTCCGGGAGTAAAGAATATTATCGCGATAGCCTCGGGCAAAGGAGGAGTGGGTAAATCCACCATGGCTGTCAATCTGGCTGTAGCGCTGGCAAATCGTGGGGCGAAGGTTGGTCTGGTTGATGCGGATATTTTTGGTCCATCCATCCCCAAGATGTTTGGAGAGGAAGATTCTCATCCTTATTTTGAAAAGATCGATGGACGCGACCGCATTGTTCCCATCGAAAAATTCGGAGTAAAATTTCTGTCTATAGGTTTTTTCGCCAAAAAGGATGATGCATTGATCTGGCGCGGACCTGTTGCCTCGAATGCACTCAAACAGTTGATGATGGATGGGAATTGGGGTGAGCTAGATTTCCTGCTTGTAGACCTTCCTCCGGGAACGAGCGATATCCATCTTACCCTCGTACAGACCGTTGCAGTTACAGGCGCCGTCATCATAACCACACCCCAGGACGTGGCCCTTGCTGATGTGGTCAAAGGAGTTTCGATGTTCAACAGCAAATCCATCAATGTGCCTGTTCTTGGAATCATTGAAAACATGTCATGGTTCACGCCCGAAGAACTGCCTGAAAATAAATACTATATCTTCGGAAAAGACGGAGGAAAAGATCTTGCAGCAAAAATGGATCTTCCATTATTGGGTCAGGTGCCTTTGGTGATGAGTATCCGCGAAGGCGCAGACAGCGGACTTCCCGCAGCTGTGAATGAAGAATCTGCTACCGGAATAGCATTTGGTGACCTTGCAGAGGAACTTATTGTGCAGTTGGAACGCAGAAATATATATTTTAAACCTACCGAGAAAGTTAAGGTGAGACGGAGGTGATTTTTTCAGCAATTTTGAGTTAATTTGTGTAGCATATTTATCCAAATTCGCTTGAAGAAATACAGTTTATACCTGATTTCAGGATGGTTGTTTCTATTTTTGTCTGTCGGATGTTCGACCAAGAAAAACACGGCCATTACCAGGCAATACCATGATTTGACCTCCCATTACAATGTGTATTTCAATGCCAGGGAGAGTGTTAAGGAAGGTTTGTTGAGGATGAATGAATATGGGGTTGAAGACTATACTCATCTCTTACCGATCTTCACTGAGACCAATCCGATGGCGGCACAGGCCGGTGCATCCCAAATGGACTATGCTGTCCAGAAATGCCAGAAATTGATAGCAATTCATTCAATTACAGTCAGTCCGAAACGCAAACCGAATACGTCTGAGCTATACAAATCTTTTGCTTCTCAGGGAGAATACAACAAGTGGGTTGACGATGCTTATCTGCTCATGGGACAGGCAAATTTTTATCTTCACGAATTTCACAAAGCGGAAGAGAATTTCAACTATATCCTGCACAATTTTTCAAATCAGCCCACACGAAATCCGGCATTCCTCTGGTTATCAAGATGCTATTTGGAAACGGGTGAATTCGAGAAAGCGGTTGAAATTTTTAAGGTACTAGAGCGGGATGGCGGACTTCCCGAGGATATCCGGAAAGACCTTCAACTGGTAAAAACTGATTATTCTATTTTAAAGGGAGATATGCCCGAGGCGGTTTTACAGCTAAAGCAGGCGCTAAAATTCAAATTGGACAATAAGCAGAGTAGCAGGTACAATTTCATTCTTGCACAGCTTTACAGAAAGGCAGGACAAAATGAGGAGGCTATCGCAACATTGAACCGGGTTCTCAAGTCCAGCCCACCATACAGAATGAAATTTGAGGCTAAAATTTCTTTGCTTGAATTATCAAACAGCAGTCCGGAGGAAATTGACAAGGCACTTGCCAAGATGATCCGAAACGGAAACAACCGGCCATATCTTGACAGGATTTATTTCGCAAAGGGTGAGGTTGAACTCAGGACTGATCGTAAAACAGAGGCAATCCATGATTTTCAGGCTTCCGTCACATACAGTATGGAAAACAACAGCCAGAGAGCACTTTCGAGCCTTACAGTGGCCCGACTCTTCTTTGACAAAGGGAATTACCGCCTTTCTTCCTGCTATTATGACAGCGCCTTGGCCGTTATCAACCAATATTATCCCAATTATGAAGAGATTGTAGTCAAAACCAATGGGTTAGCCTCGCTGGTAAAGAACCTCGATACGGTGACGAGAGAGGACAGCTTGCAAAGGGTTGCAAGTATGCCCGAGAAGGATCGAATAGCTTTTATCAACAAACTCATAACCAAGATCAGTGAAGAGGAAAACAGGAGGCTGAGAGAGCAGCAAAAGGAACAGAACGACCAGAATTACTTCCGTGGCCAGCAGTACCGTCAATCCTATACCAGCAGCAACACCAGCAGTCAGTGGTATTTTTACAACTCGGTAACCGCAGGGCTTGGAAAAACAGAATTCCAGCGAATATGGGGCAAGCGTAAACTGGAGGACAACTGGAGACGAAAGAACAAAATCTCTTTGAATCCAGGGGAAGCCGATCAGTCAGAAACCACCGCTGAAACGCAGAAAAAAGAAAATCTTAAACCAAAGGAATCCAATCCGAAAACAATAGAATACTACATCCAGGATCTGCCTTTGACAGATTCTATGAGGCAAGTTTCAAATGATCGTATCAAGTCGGCGCTCTTTGCTGCAGGCAGAATCTATGTCAGTATCCTGAAGGATGAACCACGTGCCATTGCCATGTACGAAGAGTTAAACAGGAGATATCCGGCGAGCCTTTATGAACTTCCAACCTGGATTGAACTTCACAAAATAAAATACGAGACAGAACTCTACAGGAGTAAGATCACCCAGAAATACCCGGAATCCAACTATGCAAAATATCTGCTTAATCCTGATTTTTTCAAACAGTTGGAAGCAACCAAGCAGTTGAGGGAAAAGAAATATGCTGAGGCTACGGCTTTTTACGGGAAAGGGGATTATTCATCAGCAGGAAAGCTTGTTTCTGAAGTCTTGGCACTTCAGCCAGATAGCCTCCTCATGCCCAAGGTAAAATTTATTGAATTGATTGCCAAGGGGAAAAATTCTTCAAAGGAAGATTTTTCAAAAATGCTTGAAAAGTATCATGCTGAATATCCTGGTTCTCCTGCAGACCCTGTGGTTCTTAAAATCCGTGAATTGGTGCAGCAAAATTCACTGGCAGAACTTGAAAAGATGATTGCGCGGATAGACTCTGCCGGAATGACCCAGCAACAGGGAAAGCAAAGCAACGCGATCAATGATCCGTTTGGGGGAAAATATTCCTACGATGAAGAGCTATTCCACTATTACGTCATTTCATTTCCGGCGAGTGCAAAAGTCGATGTCAATCGCCTGATCTTCGATATTGCCAATTTCAACATTGATTATTATACCTCCTTCGATTTCGATATAGAAGAGATCAAATTGAATGACCAGATCCGGCTCGTGGTGGTTCGCAGTTTGCCCAATAAAGAGGAGGGATTGGGTTATTTCGGCAGTATTCTCAAACAGAGCGCCGTATTTAAATCTTTGAAAGGTGTCGACTATCACTTCTTCATCGCTTCCTCACCCAACTATCGCAAGATGATTGCTGATCAGGATCTGCTTGAGTACCTGAGATTCTTTGTCCAGAATTACAGCAAAATATCTTCGCCTCCCAAATAGCTCCTTATCCGTCATTGTCCATCTAAAAATGACTCATTGGGGCTATTACTCCAGAAATTTTTTATTGGTTATTTAGTTATCACAAAACAGGATCTTGTGAAGTCGCTGAACTTTCGCTTGTTTGCCTCCTATTTGAATGGAAGAGAATTCCATTTTATACATCGAGACACCAATCAATTTAGAAGCGATATAAATTAGACAGGGCTAAACAGTCGATTATTTTATTCTTTAAATTTGGTAGTACCATGCTGGTTTTTGTTGCTGACCAGTCTTTATCTGTTGAAGAGCCCATCCATATTGAGTGCGGAAATAAATTTGGAAATGTACTTGTTGCGGTAAGACAAATTACATATAATCAGATAATTAACTTAATCAATCTCCAATGAAAAATCTACTGAAACAGATTATTTTTCTTTTGATGCTGGTTGGATTTGTCGGTTCATCCTTTGCTCAGCAAGTGACTAAACCGGCCAAAGAAAAACTTGCAGAAACCTATTCCCGTCAGTCAATTACATTTTTCATGGGATCTGTTCCCGGTGTAAATGCAGCGCCATCAAACAATGTCGGGAAAATTAAGTTCTCGGATAAATATTTTAACCACAATCTGGATAATCTTGTTCTTCAGGTCGGTTCTGAATTTAAGACGCTTACTTTTGATAAAAAACAGGCTTATCTGAAAAACCTTCTTGCAAAGCAGGGGGTCGGAAGAACAATGGTTGCCAAGTGGTTCAACAGGCAGGCAAGTGGAATGATGAGTCTGGATTACATTCATCAAAGCGGACTCTACAATGCTACTGACCAGGATGTTAAAATGGCGGTTGCTGCTAAAAGGGGGGATGCCTTTCTGAAAGATGCGGGTCAGAACCTGGTCAACAAAACGTATGTTTTGATTCTTGTTCCTTATGATGTGAAATCTACGGATGACGAAAAGAACCGTGGATGGGATTGTTCGTATGATATGTTCTGTTTTCAGCTGGTCTTTACCCCAGATGTTGTGGCAAGTTTCTATAATGTTTGGCCTTATGAGGATGACTCTCCGGCTGTGAAACAAAGTAAAATTGCAGCGTTTGATACGCTTACTTTCAAGTTTGACAACATCCAGAGCAAACCTTTCATGTCGGCATCCTCAAGTGATGCCATTACCATCATGAAGAAGAAAAAAACGATGGATGAACTGGCAGTGGATCTGGTGAATCACATGTATGAGAATGCGACTTTCTCTCTTGATAAATCCATCGAAGATTTCAGGGTCAAGACCAAAGTATCAAAGGTTCATCCGGTCATGGCAAAAATCGGAAAGAAGGAAGGTCTGAAATGTGACCAGCAATTCTTCGTTTACCAATATACCTATGATGAAGCAACGAAGCAGGTAAACCCCGAAAGACAGGCCGTGATCAGGGCTACAAGCAAAATTGCGGAAAACAGAACCATCGCTACCGGATCTAGCCCTGAAAGTAAATTTTATCAGACGTATGGCAAAACGATTCAGGAAGGAATGGTTTTACAGCAAAAGCTCGATTTTGGAATCTCATTGATGCCTGGGTTTGAAGTTGGAGGAATAGGTGGAATGGATCTTGGTATCATGTTCAGAACGGGTCCTCTTACTAAGGTCACGGCATTGTACCTACTGGGAGACATTGGTTATGGTACAGGCAATTATAATCCGGTCTTTAACGGTTCAATGACCAAATACAACTTTCTAAGGTACTCCATTGGCGTTGGAAAAGGATTGCGTTTTGCCAGGATTGTTGAACTGACTCCTTATGTGCAGTACGGAATTGAAAGCACAAAAGATAAAACATACGAAGACATATCAACCTCCTACATCAAACTGGGAGCCATGCTCGGGTTCAATATTGCGCACAATATTTCTTTATTTGGACAGGCCAACGATTATATGACGGGGAGTACTACCGTAAAGAAAACCAAAGACAGCACGGCAGAATCAGCCTATGCAGGATCGTGGGATAGTTATTTCAAAGGGCGTAACGGAACATCCATCATGATCGGTGTTCGATTCGAATTCTAATTTCCAAATCAATTGTGATATGAAAAAGAGCCTTTTTACATCGATTGTCCTTTTTCTTCTTCTGGCTAATTCCTTCGGGCAGACCCGCAAGGAGCGCAAAGCCATGTACGACAGTCAGTACAATTACGAACTTGCCTGCCTTGGTGTTGGCCAGGACGGGACTAAATTGCTGAAGGTTTGGGGCTATGGCAAGAAGGTGGACAATGCCATTTATGATGCCAAACGTACTGCCGTCGCTGCTGTCATTTTCAGGGGAGTTCCTGCTGGCAACGGTGCAGCTCCGACCCCTTCGATCCTGCCAATAGACGGTTACGATCAGCATCCCGATTTTTTCGATGATTTTTTCAAGGATGGCGGGATGTACCTGAGTTTTATCAACCTTACTACCGACGGAACTCCGGGTGGATCCGACAACCTCAAGATGAGCCATGGATACAAAGTGGCGGTGAGCGCTTCGGTCAATTTCAATGCTTTGCGGAAATATCTTGAGGATAAGGGGATTGCCAAGAGGATGGATGCAGGATTTTAAATGCTATTAGCAACTAAATCAATAATCATCTGATATGAAGAAAATAATTTTATCCATTGTGTTTTGCTTTGCCGCAATTCTAACCTGGGGACAGGCAAAGAAACCGATCATCATGGTGGTTCCCAGCGACATCTTCTGTGTGTCGCACGGGTATACTATGACAGTCAATGCGAACGGCAAGGACGAGGTCCTTCCTGACTACAAGAAGGCCATGCAGGGAAGCGAGGAGTTACGGATGGTCATCATCAAAATGGGAAGCATTATGACGGAAAGGGGTTTCCCTTTGAAAGACCTTGAACAGACGCTTAAAAGCATTGACTCGCAGAGTGCCGAAATTGCCATGCTCTCCTCCAAGAGTTCGGGCGCTGCCATCAAGGAGACGCCTATCGATGTGCTGAAAAGGATCGCCAAGGCGGATATCATCATGGACATCGATTTCAACATCAAGCGACAGGGGCCTAACAATTACATCACCTTCGCCCTCAAAGGACTTGATTCCTACACCAACAAACAGGTAGCTGCGGCAGCCGGTACAGGTAAACCCTCTTCCGCGGCAACTGCTGATCTGCTGCTCGAAGAGGCAGTGCTCAGTCACATGGATGAGTTCAATGGCCAGCTGACGAAATTTTTCGACGACATGTTCGCCAACGGACGCGAAGTTGCTTTGGTTTTAAGGGTGTGGGACAATGCCGGAGTCGATTTTGAACATGATTTTGATGTAAAGGGTACCAACGACCAGCTGAGTTTTCACATCGAAAACTGGCTGACCGAGAATACGGTCAAAGGCAGATTTTCGACCATCGATGCTACCGCGACGATGCTGCGTTTTGAGCAGGTTCGTATCCCGATGATGTTTAACCAGAATGGCCGCGATGTGGCAATGGATACACGCAGGTACATCTCTAACCTGAGCAAATACCTGGCCGGGCCACCATTCAATCTTGAAAACAAGATTTATCAGCGCGGTTTGGGCGAAGCTTGGTTGATTATTGGAGAAAAATAACAAAATCTAAATCTCATGAGAAGACAAAGATTAGGAGTAGTGCTTTTGGTACTTTGCTCCCTTTTTATTCAAAATGTCCGGGGGCAGAACAGCACGGGTGCCAGCGATGATTTCGCACGGATTGCCATTGCGCCCACGATTCCGGAGGCCATGAAGAACATCCCGAGGGGTACGCAGGATTTGCTGCTGGGCAAGATGAGGCAGATCATCGGCCTCAATGGCATGAGTGCACTCGATGATGCCCCGCTGTTTATCATGACCCCCCAACTGATGGTTCTCAGCAACGATGTCACTCCTACCGCCCCTCCGATGTACACCTACAGCATGGAAGTCGTTTTCAACATGGCCGACAGGTATACAGGCAATGTTTATGCAACTGCCTCCCAAACAGTAAAAGGTGCCGGAAAAACGGAGCAGGCCGCATACAATGCTGCCTTCAACGAAATCAACATCCGCAACGGAAAATACAAGGCCATGATGGAGAAAGGAAAGACTGCCATCGTCGAATACTTCAATTCCAACTGCGACCTGGTTATTTCGAGGGGGAAAAGCCTGGCCGATCAGCGAAACTGGGTGGCTGCCCTTGGACTACTGAATTCCGTGCCTCCTGTTTGCCGCGAATGCTTCGACAAAGCCAACGAAGTAGCAGGTGAAATAGGTCGAAATATGCCGGTGATCATTACGGTCGAAAGCAAAGCCATTATTGACAAGGAGCCTGAATATACTGGCGGACAGACGATTGACATTGGCAATAAAATTTTCCTGAGGTTCAAAAATGCCGTGGTGAGAGGGGAGAAATTGTATGCATATTTCGAACTCATCAATAAAAACACAGAAGACTATGTGCAGAAAATGTACCGCCTCTATGAAACCATGCTGATTAACGAGAATGGGGATGAGAAACGCAATACCATGACAAAGATAGGATCCAGGGAAAGCAACAACTACCTGGATGTGACGATCCTGCCTGAAGTAAACACGGAAGTAATCTGCGAATTCCCAAAAGTGAACGAGATCAGGTTTCTACGATTCTATATCAACGACAATTTCTTCAAGTTCAAAAATCTGCCAATAACCAGGTAAATTTCTAAATACTAATCTAATGAAGAGAACAATATTTATCCTTTGTACGGTTATTTTTCCTCTTTCTCTTTTGGCACAGTATTCCGTGGCAGATAAAAGCGGAAAAAAACCCGAATGGACCATGAGCATGGAAAAAGGCTTTATCGTGGGAATCGGGAACGGGACAGTCATCGAAGACGCCAAGGAGAACGCCATGGCCAATGTGAAAGCCCAGATTACGACTTCTGTGGCGGATTTTATCTCTTCGACATCGGTTTCCAAAAGTACTGAAATCACTGCAGGAAAACTGAACGAACTCTACCAGAGCTTTTCGAACGTGATTACCACACAATCCGGCAAGCGCGACTACCTGCAGGGAGTTTCCGCCTCCAATGTCGTGGCTTTTTACTGGGAGAAGCAGGTGGATAAGCAATCCAAAGCTGTCAAATACCAGTATTTTGTCAAATACCCGTTCAGTCAGTTTGATCTGGACGACCTGGTTCAGGATTTCAGGCAAAAGGATCAGCAACTGACCGAGGAGATGAACAAAGTCCTTGCCTTGTTGGATACCTATGGCACCATTGAGGAGTTGATCCAGTGTCAGAGCCAACTCTCCAAACTGGAACAGATCTTCATCGATGAGCGAAAAAGTAAATGCCAGGTCGGCATCGAACGTTGCAAGGCATTGCTTGCATCTGCTTATCTGGCCGATGCCGGAAGTGAACTGGGTAAGGTGAGGTATAGCATTAAGATTGGCGATAAAATTGTAAGGTGTGCACGTGTCCCGGTGATCAATTCTCAATGCGCTAAAATCGAGGACCGCAGACTGGGCATTGATGTTTGCGAGATTACTTACCGCTTTGATGAATGCTACGACGAACCGGGTAACAATGTGAAAGTAACCTACTCATTTGGAAATACGAAAGCCGAGAAAATGTTCTATTTCGATGTGGCTGAAACCAAGGCAGAGTTGCTGATCAGCGGCAATATCAGGATCATGGGAGGTGATGTTGCGGGCGATAAAGTGACCAATGCCATTTGTGTGATTCCGATTATGTCGAAATTCGACAGTCCCTGCACCGTAACCAATCTGAAACTGGAATGGAAAGAGTTTGGCATTGTACTGGATATACCTGTCAACGATACCTACAGCAACAAAGGTCAGCATGATCTGAGAGTCACCATTCCGAATGAACTTCCGATATCTAAAATTTCAAATGCGGTCAAACCGGTCAAACAACTGAATGGCTCAGTCCTTTACAATTCGGTTAAAACAGGGAAAAGCTCTGCAATTCGCATATACAGGATGGATTATACGACGGGATGGTAATAAAACAATTTTTGATTTTCGATTTTGGATTTTGGATTGGGCTTAAAAAAGGCTAAAAGCTAATAGCTAACAGCCAACAGCTTTTAGCTAGCTATTAAATTATATTCAAATATTTATACAGCAGATTACAAACACTTTAGACTTAACAAAATGAAAACAAACAGATTTTTTCCGGTATTAATCGGAGTTTCATGCATCGCACTTTTGATCGGAATGTCAGGATGTAAAAGTTCCAAGCCAGCTCCAATGCCTAAAGGAGAAACCGAGGTAACTATCCCCTGCAACGGACCGGAATTTTATTCCAAAAAAGGAATTATCAGGGCAAGCGCTATTGGCGAAAGTTCGGATCAGATGATGGCCAAGAAAAAAGCCCAGGCCAACTCCAGGGAACAACTGGCAGCCACTCTGAATGTAACGATCAAAAGCGTGGTCGACAACTATTACAGTTCCAAGACCATCGACAACGTAGAACAGGCTAAAACCCGATTCGAAGGCTTGACCCGTCAGGTTGTTGACCAACAACTTTCAGGAGTGACAACCATCTGCGAGAAATTTGTTACTACCAAAACGGGTACCTGGAAATGTTATCTTGCTCAGGAGCTGAATGGAGAAGAAATTCTGAAAAGCATCCAGAACAAGATCTCCGGTGACGAAAAGCTGAGACTCGATTTTGAATATGAAAAATTCAAAAATGAGTTCAACAAGGAGATGGATAAAAATGCCAAGTAGGTAAAAAACCAAAAGAACAGGTAATTATTTTTTATCTGAGGTTGTCCGAAAGTGAAAATATTTAACCACAAAGGACTCAAAGGTAAGTCACAAAGGTCACAACGATAACATTTTCAATAGTATTTGTTTGTGTCCTTTGTGCATCCTTTGTGGTTAAATAAAACTTTTTAGATGACTTCAGATAATGTTTGTTTGCAGCGACAGTCGTAACCAACCCTAAAAATTTCGGATACCATGAAAGAAAGATACTTTTTAATCCTGGTTCTGACGATGGCCTGCGTCTTCCCGGCAGGAGCCCAGACATTTGACGAGTACTTGAAACAGCAGCAAAAGCAATACGACAATTATGTGAGGGAGCAGCAGGAAGGGATGCTGAAGCTGCAACAGGAATACAATGACTTTGTCAAAAAAAGGAACGAAGAGTTTGCCAAATACCTTGAAAAAGGTTGGGTAAGCTACGATGCAGTGAAGGCAAACAAGCCTGTTGAGGCGCCTAAGCCACCGGATCCTTTCAAATACGAGCCTCCAAAAGTTGCTCCGGTTCCTGTGAAGGTAATTGCCAAAGAAGCTCCGGTTGTTGTACTTCCAAAAGCAGAACAAGAACGGCCCCAACCGTTGCCCATTCCCGAACAGACTGTCAGAAGGCTGGAAGTGCCTGTCGATTTTTTTGGTCAAAACCTGATTATTAAAGCCGATCCACACCTGATAGATTTTTCTCTCGGTAAACCCGGGCAGAATGAGGTAGCCCGTTTCTGGAGGAAGGTGACAGAAACGAATTACGGGGATCTGCTCCTGCAAATGAATGTGATCAGGGAGCAGTTGAACCTGAACGATTGGGGCATGTACCAGCTGATCAACCAGTTTGCCTCCAGGATTTCTGCAAACAACAACAATACCAAAACACTCTACACCTGGTTCCTGATGACAGTTTCGGGTTTCCAGACACGACTGGCTTATTCCGAAACGGCCAATAAATTGTACCTGCTGATACCGTCGACCAACAATGTTTTTGGTTGCCAGTTTTTGAAATTGAACGGACAGGAATATTATTTTATCGCCAACTTCGGTGAGGAGGTAGGTTCCGTACTTACCTACGACGAAGAGTATGGTGATGCGAAAAAAAGGATAAATCTGGCGGTAACAAGGCCACTCAATTTTAAAGAGAAATACCAGACAAAAAAATTCAGTTTTTCACAGGACTATCCTGACCTGGAGCTCAACGTTCCACTCAATGAGATAGCTTTTTATGCCACCTATCCCCAGACTGATTTCTACGTAACGATGAGCGCTCCGATGAATCCCGGTCTGAAGGAGTCACTGATGAGTTATTTCGGAAAATGGACCAAAGGCAAAAATCCCGTCGAAACAGTTGCAGTGTTACTTGAATTTACGCAAAAGGCATTTCCCTACAAGAATGACCAGGCACAGTTTGGTTATGAGAAATGGGATTTTCCGGATGAAATTTTCTATTATCCTTTCAGCGATTGCGACGACAGGGCCGCGCTTTTATCCTGGCTGGTGTACAACATTGCCAAACTGGATGTGGTCGGGATTCTCTTCCCGGGTCATGTGAGCACTGCAGTGCTTTTCCCGAACGACGTGCCCGGCGATTGTGTCTTCTCCAAACAAAAAAAATACACCATATGCGACGGAACATTTATTGGCGCTCCGGTCGGGCGATGTATGCCCCAGTTTGCCGGCAAATCGGGTGAGATTATCCTGCGGCCGGAGGTGAATGCAGATGAGCTACTGGCGGATAAGGTTTGGGATAAGGTCAACCAAAAGGGAGGTTATCCGGGAGAAGGCAAATGTGATGTTGCCGACGGACAGGGGAATATCATCATAACAGGTTGGTTCGACAAGGCATTCACGCTTGGAAAAGCTCCTGTAAACCCAATGGGAGGACGCGATTTATTTGTTGCTTCGCTGAACGCGGAAACCAATGTCAACTGGGTGAAAGTACTTGAAGGCACCGGCGCCGAATATGTAACCGGCATCGTCAGGGATCCTTCGGGGAATTTCATCATCTCGGGGAATTTCTCCGGTAGTTTCGGTGCAGACAGTAAGAGCATCAAAACGGACAAGCCTGATCAATCCCTCTTCCTGCTTTCCATGAAACCTGGTGGAGTCATCAACTGGCTCACGCCTGTATTTTTCGATGAGGTCAAAACACGCGAAAATATCTATTACCAGGTGCATCTGGATACCAGCGGGAAATTGCTTGGAACGGAATATCTGCCTCAGCAGAACATCAACTGGAAAAACATGCTGATGCTGGATGAAAAGAACAACCTGCTTGCTACCGGAGGTTTCAGTAGCGTCCCAGGAATGATCAAGCATACAGGAGCTGTCAATGATGTTGCAAACTATGACCTTTCGGCAATGCTGAAGGAAAAGAATGACAAACTGATCCTGAGCGGTTATGACAAGGGAATCGCCGGACTGTTTGCTGTGTTTCAGATGCTCAATGAATTTGAATCAAAGCTGACAGGAACAGTCGTTCAGCAAACGCTCGACAAATACAATCCAACCTTCAAAACGAAGAGCCCAAATTTGTATAAAACCTTGACCGTTGTCGAGTTTCTGAAAAACAGCAATGGTGTGGTTACCATACGTACCCTGAATGACCAGTATCTTGAGCTGGACATGCTGAAAGTGAAAAATGAAGCCAACATGAAGATGGTGACTACTCCGGATGGAGACGCGCGGATCGATTTCATTTCAGGCGCTAAAGTCGGAAAGGCATTTGTCTGGTTCCCATTGAACAGCATTACGGTCATGAAAAAAACCGGAGACCTTATTTTTGATTATGCCAAGGATCACTCCAAAGCCAACAAGAATATCAACAAGGATATACTTTTTTAATTTTTGAGCAGAAAACTAAAATCATCTTTCTGACCCAGTTCCACAGGGATGTGCCCTTTTTTGAAGATTCTGGCGGTTCTCTCACCAACCAATGAGAGCCGGGTTCCTTCCAATCGGAGCATGGTTCCTTCGCGCAAGCCAACGACAAACAAGTCCGGGTTGATTTCCAGGAACTCTTCAATCCGCTGCTCACGGGTTTCACCACCATGCCCTTCCGGATTTTTATCGAGGTAGTGTGGGTTAATCTGGAATGGAACAAGGTTGAGGCAATCAAATCCTTTTGGATCAATGATCGGCATGTCGTTGGTGGTTCTCAGAGTTGGGCAGGCGATATTGGATCCGGCACTCCAGCCGATATAGGGAATTCCGCCAAGTACCCGCTCCCTGATCATTGGGAAAAGTCCCAAATCGTTCATCATCCTGACCAGTTGCCAGGTATTCCCTCCTCCAGTAACTATGGCTTCCGCTTCCCTGATTGCCTCTGCAGGATCCGCAGAATGGTGAATGCTTGTGACCGAATGACCGATTTCTGCAAATCGTTCTTTCACCCTTTTCTCGTATTCATCAAACGAAAAAGTTACTGCAGCATAGGGTATAAATATGATTTTCAAAGGTTTTTGGCCCAGGAAACTTGTGATTTCAGGCATCGGGTAGCGAAGGTATTCTTCGCCCGGCATGGTGGAGTTACTTATTAATAATAGTCTCATATTCAATAGTATATCTTTTATTATACCAATGTTGGGTTGTCAGCAAAACCCTTTGTGAACCTTTTCTCCATCCTTAGTGACCTTTGTGGTTAAATATTTTAATTCACCACAAAGGACTCAAAGGTTCTCTCAAAGGACACAAAGTTCGGTTTAACAATTAACCCTCGATTATTGACATTCATTGCTAAATTAAATCAAATTTCTGACTAAGGAATCGTTTCTTTCACTTTGTCAAAAATTGCCTGATCAGGTGCCATTTTCACCGAATTTTTATACATCTGGGTCTAAAAAGTGTTAAAAACGAACATTATTTGCCATTTTTTCGTATAAACACCTTGAAAAGGGGGATTTGAAATTTGATTTTAAACGATTCAGAAGGATAAATAAATATTTTTACCCCGCTTAAATTTTCAAAGTTAGATATGGGAAAAACGAATAGTCAGGTTGATATTAAAAAAATACTGGTTGCCAACCGCGGTGAAATTGCAGTTCGAATCATGCGTTCGTGCAGGGAAATGGGAATTGAAACAGTTGCGGTATACAGTGATGCCGACCGTTCTTCCCTACATGTACGTTATGCCAATGAGGCTTATCACATCGGGCCAAGTGCTTCCTCAGAGAGCTACCTGAGGATGGATAAAATTCTTGAAGTTGCAAGAATATCCGGAGCTGACGCGATTCATCCCGGTTATGGTTTTCTTTCCGAAAATTCCACTTTTGCCAGGAAATGCAATGAAGCCGGTATCATATTTATTGGGCCGTCCCCTGAATCCATTGAGGCGATGGGGGATAAGATCAGCGCGAGAAAGAGGATGATAGCAGCCGGTGTTCCTGTTGTGCCGGGTACAACTGAAAAAATTGTGGATGAGAAGGAGGCAGTTAAGGTTATCCTTGGCATCGGTCTGCCGGTCATGATCAAGGCTTCTGCTGGTGGCGGGGGTAAAGGGATGAGACTTGTCAGGCGGGAGGAAGATATCAGAGGCGCCATCAGGGGTGCAAAATCCGAAGCAAAGACTGCATTTGGGGATGATTCCCTCTACATTGAAAAATACATTGAATCTCCACACCACATCGAATTCCAGGTTTTGGCCGACAGATACGGAGATGCCGTCCATCTCTTTGAGCGGGAGTGCTCTGTTCAGCGCCGCCACCAGAAAGTAGTTGAAGAGACTCCTTCTCCTATCATGACTCCCGAAGTAAGGGAAAAAATGGGAGCCTGTGCCGTTGCGGCGACCAAGGCTGCCAACTACGAAGGCGCAGGAACCATTGAATTTATTGTCGATGACCAGCTTAATTTTTATTTCCTCGAAATGAATACCCGTCTGCAGGTAGAACATCCGATAACGGAACGTGTGGTTGGAGTTGACCTGGTGCGGGAACAGATCCGTGTGGCAGAAGGGCATCCACTCCCTTTCAGACAGAAAGATCTCAAGATGAACGGACATTCCATGGAATGCAGGATCTATGCAGAAGATACTGATAATAATTTCATGCCGAATCCGGGAAAGATCACACACATCACGGAGCCAATGGGTCTGGGCGTCCGTTGCGATGGCTACATCCACGAAGGTTATACCATACCCATCTATTACGATCCGATGATCAGTAAGTTGATCATTTGGGGAAGGACCCGTGTGGAAGTGATCGATAGGATGCGCCGTGCCTTGCATGAATATAAGATTTCCGGGGTGAAGACTTCGATCAAGTACCTGGTGAAAATCATGGAAACACCTGATTTTAGAAATGGGACCTACAATACCCATTTTATTGAGAAGAATGAGGAATTTCTGAAAAGCAAATATAAATGTGATACCCATTGTGAAGACATATCCCTGATTGCTGCATTCATGGAACACTCAACGAGGCTGAAACAAGCCAAGGCCGTGATTCCGAATGACCGGGTTGTAGGCATCAAGGGATGGAAACACAGAGGCAGAAGAGCAGGAATGCAAAGGATGTGAGTAGAGTTATGAGTTATGAGTTATAAGTTATGAGTTATGAGTTATAAGTTATTTTGGCAAATAGTCACTGATGCATTTAGGAATAACAAATTCAGGGATTCAATCCAATCAAAAGCTCCTAACTCCTAACTCATAACTCATAGCTTTATGATAGTGCACAGATTTAAATACTCTCAGAGATTAAGCAAAAACATTAAAATTCTTATACAGCAATATGCAACTTGAATTTAAGGTGAATGACCGAAATGCCGTTGTCAGGGAAATTAAGCGAAAAGGCAACCTGGTGACGCTTTCGATCGACAATAAAATCTATGAAGTCGACGTGGAAAAGGTCAGCGGGGAGGAATATTCCATTCTTTCGGAAGGTAAATCCTACAACGTGGAGGTAATACCCACTGATGATCCCAAGGTCTACCGCGTCAATACAATCTATTTTGGGCTGGATGTCAGCGTCAACGATGCAGAATCCCGCTACAACCTGAAACGGAAAGGCAAGGAAAATGACGGAACCTCAGATACCATCAAATCACCGATGCCTGGGAAAGTAGTGAAAGTATTGGTCAAGAAAGGGGATCATGTTGAAAAGGGAGACACTGTAGTGATTCTTTCGGCCATGAAAATGGAGAGTGAATACAAAGCCGGTTGCAATGGTGTAGTTTCAAAAGTGGCCGTCAAGGAAGGAGATACCGTTGATGGCAATCAATTGATGGTTGTTATCGGGAAAGACACAAAGAAAAAAGACTAAGATTAATTCAGAAAAGATGATTGACAAATACAAGGAACTGGAAAGAAGAAATCAGGAAGCTGAAGTAGGAGGCGGACTGGATCGTGTGGCCAAACAGCATGCTGCCGGAAGAAAAACGGCAAGGGAGCGCCTGGGTGATCTGTTGGATCCCGGGACTTTCGTCGAGTTCGATAAGTTTGTCGTGCACAGAAGCCATGATTTTGGGATGGAAAAATCAATCATATCCGGCGACGGAGTGATCACTGGCTATGGCAAGATCGACAGCCGTCTGGTGTATGTTTATGCACAGGACTTTACTGTTTTTGGAGGTACCATGAGCCGCACCAATGCGGATAAGATCATCAAGATCATGGATCTTGCCATGAACATGGGTGCTCCGGTGATTGGATTAAATGACTCCGGCGGGGCACGAATCCAGGAGGGAGTGCAGAGTCTGGCAGGATATGCCGATATATTCTACCGTAACGTGATGAGTTCCGGAGTTATACCACAGATATCAGCCATTTTGGGACCGTGTGCAGGTGGAGCAGTATATTCGCCTGCCATCACCGACTTTATTATCATGGTGAAGGAGTCGAGCTACATGTTTGTCACAGGGCCGGATGTGGTCAAGGAGGTAACTCACGAGGAAGTGACCAAGGAAGAACTCGGTGGTTCGGTTACCCATGGCAGCAAGAGCGGAGTCACACACCTGACTGCAGATGATGATGAACATGCGATGCTGATGATTCGCGAACTTTTCAGCTATCTGCCATCCAACAACATGGAAGATCCACCGTATGTTCCTTCGTCGGATGACAGTTTCCGCGAAGAACCAGACCTCGACCAGCTGATTCCTGCTGATCCGAACAAGCCTTACGACATGCACGAACTGATCGACAAGGTAGTGGACGACCAGAAATTCTTTGAAGTACAATCCGCGTACGCTCCCAATATTCTCATCGGCTTTGCCAGAATGGGCGGACACAGCGTCGGTATCGTGGCCAATCAGCCTGCCTACCTGGCGGGAGTGCTTGATATCAATTCATCCACGAAAGCAGCCCGTTTCGTTCGTTTTTGCGACGCATTCAACATTCCGCTGATTACCTTCGTGGATGTACCCGGATTCCTGCCAGGGACTGTCCAGGAGTTTGGCGGTATCATCCGTCACGGAGCCAAGTTGCTTTACGCCTATGCAGAAGCTACGGTTCCCAAAATTACCATGATCACCCGAAAAGCCTACGGTGGTGCCTATGATGTGATGAGCAGCAAACATATTGGCGGGGATGTCAATTATGCCTATCCGTCTGCGGAGATTGCCGTGATGGGCGCTGAGGGAGCAGTCCGCATTATTCACCGCGACAAACTGGATCCGGCGCAAAAAGCCGAAGCCGTGGAAAACTACAGGGATGCCTTCTCCAATCCATATAAGGCCGCAGAGTTGGGTTACATAGACGAGGTGATCTATCCGCGCCATACACGTTCAAAATTGATTCAGGCCCTTGAGATGACTCATAACAAACACAAGACAAATCCGCTCAAGAAACACGGGAACATTCCTTTGTAATTGACAATGGACAGTTGACAATTGACAATGAAATGTGAACAAACAAAAAGAGGCTGGATCCAGCCTCTTTTTGTTTGTTTCGAGATAACAATTCTGATCTAATTAATTGTCAACTATCAATTGTCAATTAGTTTGTTACCAGTTTAGAATGCCAATGCCTATAGCTATCGGATTCATGGCTGGCCCCCTGTTATCCCTGAAGAACTGGGTGAAGTAATAGGTCCCAAACAGATTGATACCCTTGTATCCGATTCGGGCGGTTCCTCCGAGTCGAAACGGGCTGATATTAAAATCATTGTGGTCCTTGACGGTCGTATCGTTAATTATCGTTTTGGTATGTGATCCCATTTTGATCCCTCCGATAGCACCCACCGATACCCATAATCCGGATTCCCTGGGTAATCGAAATTCCAGAAGAAGCGGAACTGTCAAATAACCTGTCGATAGTTTTGTTTTGGTCAGATGCTGGTCTGTGATTGGAACAGGTACAATATTTCCGTTGTCATTTTTAATTGTGTATGGATTGGAAAATCGGTAGTCATTAAAATTCAGTCCCATACCTGTAACCAGTCCGATGTTGTTTTCCTTCTTCTGCAATCCAAAGCTAATCTTGAAAATATTGATGTTAACTTCCATCGACTTGTTATGATCAACATCCATAAAATTTTTGGTGGCGTAGTTTGAATAGTTAACGTTGGTAAAGGAATTTACACCCATTTCGAAGATTGCCCAATGGCCTTTGAATTTTGGTAAATGACCAGTCCATTTTTTATAGCCCTGGTCATCAAGCTGATCGATAGCGACCTTTGTACCATGTTTACCATCTGAAACCACCATCGTTTTTCGGCCTACACGGATCTTGACGGAGTCGCTAAGACCCTCATGGATCTTGACATTGCTGTCCCCGATTTTTACATCGGTTTTGTTTCCGCTTTCAACCACAGTGACCATATTCTTGCCCAGTACATTTACGCGGACAGTATCCTGGGCAAATGATTGAATGCCAAGAGTCAATAAAATTGCTATGAAGAAGTGAGTTGTTTTCATAATTACTGATTGTTTAAATTTTTTACTTAAGACGACCATCCATAGCCTAAAGTTACAATTACCTGTTTACAGGGATTGAAATCGCCAGCAATTGCGTGTTCAGGGAGATGGATGTAAGCCGACCGTCTGTCCCTTTTCTTCCCGTCAGGTGATTTCCAGGCAACCGGGAAAACAGATGCAATCCCGCAAGGGCAACTTCCTCCCGGGTCATAAATCCTTTCGGCCCGTTTGCCTTCATCTCCTGAAGTTTGTTGTTCAGAAAGTCAGAAAGGGTAATTTCAATATTTGCGCATAAGGGTATCTCCGGAGATTTAAGAACCAACAGATCAGTGAATTCAGAGAAAATTGAAATCATGGGATAGGACCGCGACTTCAGTATTTCGAGGTGTTCGGGTTGTCTGGTCTCTGCAGGTTTTTGAATCGAAGCAATTTGCTTTGAACTCTTTCGCCTGTAGATTGTAGCCGTTTGCCTTTTTACCTGATTTTCCTTGTTTGACTTAGAAGCACTTTGGGTATCAGTAGTGAATTTTTCAGCCGGAATATTAGGTTGCGGGGAGATTGAAGCGGATATTGTTTGATTTTCCGGTATGCTCTCCTTTTTCCCGGGGTCGTAAAGGAACATTGCGAGCAGAAGGATGGCTGCTGCAGTTGCAACCCTTATCCATAAGGTCATCATGGCAGTTCTCTTTTTCAGCCTGTTTTTTGCTGGAAAAATGATTGAGAGATCAGGTTTTAGCTTTGTTTTTTCCAGTTCCCTAAAAAATCGCAGCTCTTCTGGATTTTTTGTGAGCCACTTCTCCAGAGAATGCAATTCCTCTTTATTCAGATCTCCTTCCATAGCAGCCACAACGGCTGTTTCAAAAAGAGCGGGATCATTGTATGTCTCTTTTTTCAGCATTTCCTTGTCCGGATAAACAATGCTGCTATCGGCTGAGATAGTTGGTATATATTCGTCAAGTTCCGCAGCAAGGTCATGATGACTGGCCAGAAATTGATGCAATTCTTCTTTCTCCGAATCATTGAGTCTTCCCTCCAGATAATCAAGGAACCAGATTTCATAATTGTCTCTTGTAATCTTCATAGGACTGCGTCAATTGTGCCAATGTAGTTTTTCACAAATATCCTGGATCGGTAAATATATACTTTGACCTGGGCTTCGGAGAGGCCTGTGATATCGCCGATCTCATGGTAGGAGTATCCTTCATAATCACGCAGCAGCAGAACGGATTTCTGGATCTCCGGAAGTCTTTCTACTGCCTGGTTCAGGATCTCATGCAGATCGCTGTATCCTTGCTCATGAGCCTTTTCAGGTATTTTCCCGGAACCCGGAAAGCTCACCTTTTGTGCTTTTCTGATCCCATCAATCATGGTGTGGTGTGCCGTTGTGAACAACCATGATTTTACTTTTTCGGAGTTAATATTTTCACGATGGATCCAGAGCTTTTCAAAGGAGTCCTGCACAACATCCTGTGCAGGCATGGCTGATCCCAGATTTTTTAGGACATAGCGATAGAGGGCATCAGCCCAAGCATCAACAGCCCTGTTATAATCGGCAATGGTCATCGTCAGCTCTCGTTTATTTAGGAATAAGACGGACAACTCAATCAAAAGTTACAGTGAAGGTTCCACTGCCTGCAAGTTAAGCAGGATGTAGCAGTTTAAGAAACATTTTCGTATTGTTTACGTCTGATATATTGTAGTCTTTGGAAAGGTTTTCAGAAATATTATCCCGATACTGCCCTTAATCCGTGGTTTTGGGCATGAAATTTGTTATTGGAATACTGAAGCTAAAGCTAAAAGCCAACCGCTAATAGCTAAAAGCTCCCTTTCTGAAGCGTTAAATATTCTGAAATTGTGGTAAAGGGACTTAAAAATCCCGGATGGCACAACTGTAGTTTCTTTTATATCGTATTTTTGTCTTTCAAGTTAAAATTCAAGTCTCATGAAACGGAATAGTACAAGTGTTTTAACACTCTGGTTGACAGTGATTTTGTTCACTCTCGCGCAATGTAAAAAAGATGCAGTAGTTCCTGTGGTTGTAAAACCCGTCATTATTCCTGCTGCTACAGAAGTGAATTATTTCGTATGGAGCTCCATGCATGATATTTATTTGTGGAATACCAATATACCTTCTCTTACGAACAATTCCTATCTGACTGTCAAGGACAGCCTAAATACTTTTCTGAATAAATACAGTAGTCCCAGGACGCTCTTTTATAATTTATTGTATCAATATAAAACTGTTGACAAGTGGTCGTTTATTGTGAGTGATTATGATTCGATCAGAAATTGGATTTCAGGTACGGCTAAAACAACAGGGTTCGATTTCATGCTCTATCGCTACAGTAGTTCGGCTACTGATATTTTTGGCGTGGTTCGTTATGTGTGGAAAGGCTCTCCGGCAGAAAAGGCTGGGATACAACGTGGTGATATCTTTTCCAAAGTTGACGGTGTCCAGCTGACTGTTGCCAATTATACAGCCAACTTCATCAACAAGGACACCTATACGCTCTCAATTTCTAAAATTGTCAACAATGTAGTCACGCCAACCGGCAAGGATGTGCCGCTTACAGCCATTACCATGCAGGAGGATCCGGTATTGTTGAGTAAAGTTATTTCCGCGAATGGGATTTATGTCGGCTATTTGGTTTACAACGCATTTAATTCGGATTTTGATCTGGAACTGAATACTGCTTTTCAGCAATTCAAGGCGGCAGGAGTCACCAAATTAGTCGTTGACCTGCGGTACAATGGAGGAGGCTCCACGGCAACGGCAACTTATTTGGGCAGTATGATCTATACAAACAATACCGCCAAAATATTTTCCAAGAGTGTTTGGAATAGTTTATATGCCATGTATAATCAAAGCCAAACATTTACGGATAAAATTACCTCTTCAACAGGTACGACGACCCCGATCAATACGCTCAGCCTGTCTGATGTTTACTTCCTTGTTTCAGGTGAAACGGCATCCGCAAGCGAGTTGCTGATTAATGGATTGAAACCATATATGAATGTAAAATCCATTGGTACAAACACATACGGAAAATATGTTGCATCCGTGTCGATCTATGATTATGCTTTAGATAGTAAGGGTAATCTGATTCCTGACGGCAATGGGGACTATGTGTTGGTTACGACCCACAAATATGCCATGCAACCGATCGTGGCAAAATTTTCCAATTCCCTGGGTGTTTCAGATTTCGTAACTGGACTTACACCTGATATTACATTGCAGGAGGATATTGGGAACCTTTTGCCTATGGGCGACGTGAATGAGACACTCTTAAAAGCAGCCCTCGACAATATAAAGGGATTAAAATCGCAAACACTCACAAATGCTAGTCCTCTGGCCAACTCTAGATCCCTGTTTGGTGCAAAAGATAAATCCCAGTTTTCACATGATATGTATGTAAATCCTCATACATTGCTGAACCGCACGAAATAGGACAGATAGAAATATAGGATATGAGATATAAGACATGAGATAAGGGAATCTATCCTCTCATGTCTTATATCTCATGTCTTATTTCTTATATTTGGCATGCGGAGGCACTAAAGGTTAAATTGAAGATAATTTAATGCAAGAATGGACGATAAGCAATTGAAACTGGATGAACGTTACCTTAGGATGGCAGCTGTTTGGGCCGAAAATTCCTATTGCAAGAGGCGTCAGGTAGGAGCGTTGCTGATCAAGAACAAAATGATTATCTCGGATGGTTACAATGGAACACCCTCCGGATTTGAAAATATATGTGAAGATGAAAATGACAAGACAAAGCCATATGTCCTTCATGCTGAGGCGAATGCAATCACCAAGATCGCCAAATCCCACAACAGTAGCGATGGTGCGACTTTGTATGTCACTTCATCCCCCTGTATTGAGTGCGCCAAACTGATCATTCAGGCCGGAATCAGAAGGGTGGTCTTTTCCGAAAACTACCATTTGAATGATGGCATCGAATTGTTGCACAGGGCAAAGATTGATGTAGTACAAATTAAGGATAAAGGCTAAAGGCTAAAGGATAAAGGATAAAGGATAAAGGGAAGAACGCTCCAAATATGATTCACCCTTAACCTGTAACTTGTAACCTGTAACTTGCAACAAAGTATAATAAGAAAAAGTAACAAAAAACAAATATTGCCTACAAATTAGATAGATGGAAAACAACAACAGAAGAATATCAACCTGGATCCCTTTATTATTGGGTTTAACCCTGATCTTTGGTGTGTGGCTGGGAATCAGATTGCAGAACAGAAAATTGGCGACCATGTTGCCCGCTCAATTAAGCAACAGAAGTAAACTGGATCAGGTCATTAATCTGGTTGAGGGAAATTATGTGGATGAAGTCAATTCAAAAAAATTAGTCGAGGACGCTATTCCTGAGGTGTTGAAGCAATTGGATCCTCACACAGTATATATCCCTGCCAAAGAAATGCAGGGGGTATCCGAGGAGATGTCAGGCAATTTTGGCGGAATTGGAGTCCAGTTTTCAATTCAGAACGATACGGTGATGGTCATCGATGTGATTTCCGGAGGTCCTTCCCAGAAGTTGGGTATTCATGCGGGCGACAGGATTGTCAAAGTTGATGATTCCACACTGGTGGGTAAAAACGTCAAGAATGAGACTGTTTTTAAAAAACTCCGGGGACCCAAAGGTACCAATGTTAAGGTTGGAATCTGGCGCAAGGGTTTGCCTGATTTACTCAGTTTTAACATTACCAGGGGTGATATTCCTATTTATAGCGTGGATGTATCCTACATGATTGACAACAAAACTGGATACGTGAAGGTTGGGCGCTTTGCAGAGAAAACATACGAAGAGTTCATGGCTGCCTTAGCCAAGCTGGAAAATGGAGGAGCTGAACAATTTATTATTGACCTTCGCGGAAACCCTGGTGGTTACCTGAGTTCCGTGATCAGGATGGTCAATGAGATGCTAGATAAGGGTGAACTCATTGTCTATACAGCCGGCAGAACACAGCCTAAAAAGGTATTTAATTCGGAGAGCAGGGGTAAATACTTTGGGAAAAGGTCGGTTATTTTGGTCGATGAGTATTCGGCTTCAGCCAGCGAAATCTTTGCCGGTGCCATCCAGGACAATGATCGTGGCACCATCATCGGCAGAAGAACTTTCGGCAAGGGATTGGTTCAGGAGCAGATCCCATTTTATGACGGCTCTGCTATCCGACTTACGGTAGCAAGATATTACACACCATCCGGACGTTGTATCCAAAAATCTTACCTCAAAGGTACCGACGACTATTATGCCGACATCACCAGAAGATATTCACATGGCGAATTTGAACAAAAAGACAGTATTCACATGGCCGATACTGTGAAGTATTATACCCGGAATAAGAGGATTGTTTATGGTGGCGGCGGGATCATGCCGGATATTTTTGTGCCGGCTGACACGACCGGAAACTCACCCTATCTTTTTAAACTCATGCAGAAAGGGCTTGTGTACCAATATGCCTTCGATTATGCAGACAAGCACAGGGATGAGTTATCTCATCTGAAATCAGGACCAGAATTTGCTGACCTCTTGCACAAGAGATCAATTTTGGATGAATTTATAAAGTATGCTGTGAAAAATGGGGTCGCAGGAAATGACACCGGAATTAAAACGTCCGGCAAGATTATTGAATCCCAGTTAATGGCCTATATTGCGAGGAATATCATTGGTGAGGAGGGATTCTACAGTATTATTAGCAACATTGACAATACGCTGCAGGTGGCTGTGAAAACCATCAACAGCAAAGACAAACTTGTAAGCGTGAAATAGGGTAGAGGAGAATTGAAAGTTTAAATAAAATAGGGTTGAGATCACTCAACCCTATTTTTATTTAACGAGATTTTCAAGCCTTTTGTATGCTTCGTTAATACCAGTCACATATTCCTGTTTCAGTGTCTGGTAATAGGCCTTCACCAGTTTGGGATTATCTTTCCCATCCGGACTATTGATCTTGTCGACTGTAGTGTTATGTAAAACAACGATTTCGTCGATTACAGCCATTGCCTCATGTTCCTTGCCATTGAAGGTCTGTACAAAATCGATGCAATCACCGATTAATTGCGAGGATAGAAATTCTATCTCCTTTTTCAGTTGTCTGATACTTGCCATAACTTAATTTTAGATTATTTAAAAGAGTCTTGATTTTTGTTGGGTTGGGTTCTTCTTCTTTTTATTGAGTTTCTCTGCTTCTACATCTGCATCAATGATCTTCTTCCTGAAACCCTCAGGATCGGGTAATGTCCATGCAAAACTATTGTCCCAGTTTGACCTGACCTTGATAACGGCCTGATAATAGCACACCTCTTCTGGTACCTGCTTTGTCTTCAGATTCCCTGAATCCCAAACTCCGTTATTATTTTTGTCGAAAATTGCTTTTAACAGGTATTTGGTGGGTTCGAGAAAGGGAATGGTAACCACTTCGTCCTTTTTGATCCGGAAGGTTTTCAGCACCCTTTCTTCTTTGGTGTTCTCAAGGAGCTGAATGATGGTTGGCCCGTTTGCATTCTTTATGGAGCAAATAATTTTCCCGTAATGTTCTTCCTCCTGTGTTTTAAAATCTGTTTTGACGGCTTTCCCATATAGCCCGTAAATTGTATAGAAAGCAGTGGAATCTATTGTGAGTCTGTAACTCGTGCCAAATCCCCATGGATATGAGATGAAAAACCTTCTGTGACTTGTTGAGTCAGCCTTGATTTTGGGAGATATTTTGAAAAAGGTAGTATCTTTTTTTACGAAGAGCCTGACTTTCGAAGTGTCGAACGAGGCAATTGGTTCGGGCGAATCTATGCGGATGCTTTTGTACGTATCGAAATTGGCCCCGATATTGGACGTAAGGGTTATGTTTTTTTGCTCATTCACAATTTTTCTTCGCTTTTTACGGTCATTTTTATCCGACTTATTTGTCAGATCTTCTGGTAGGTAAAGTTTAATTGTATCCTTTTTGACAAAAAAAGCCCCCAGACTATCCTGTTGCAGGAAGGAAAGTTTGAGCGCAAGTGTATCCCTTTTAATAACCATGGAATCAGTAATCCAAACCTTCATTGTATCAGCATACCTTGATTTTTCAATCTGGTTCCAGGAGCCCTTCGGATGGACTTTGAGTAATTCGATGTTGAAAGTATCCGCTGTAGAGCCTGTAAAGGTTAGGTCAATGGTCTGACGACTAGTCCGGTTATATTTATCCAGGTTGAGATCGAAACCCTTCTCGAAGAACAAGGAGAAATTAACAGGGTCAGGATAAAACCTCGTTTTGCCCAAAACAACCAGTGTATCTGAACCAGTCACAACGGTATCCCTTTTGGGCTCATATGTGGCAGTAGGAGTAATTCTTTTGTCCAGAAAGGAGATGGAATCGACTCCTGCCGTATATTTCAGGTTGTTGTCTATGTCGGCAATGGCGTACATCATGTAACTTGCCGCAGGTAAGTTGGTAATGGCAAAGAAACCCTGAAAATTTGTTTTCCCGACAAAATCCGGTCGGGATTTATGAACCAGGGTATCCGATGTTCCTTTGTAAAGCAATACATAACAGTTTTTTGAAGGTTCCAGGGTGAAGGCGTCCCTGACAAATCCAACAATCCTTAGCGTATCCAGAGTGGGACCAGTTGAGAAGGCCATCCGAAGATTCTTGTATTTGTTCTTCTCGTTGTTGTCAACGATCCCGTCCTTGAAATCAAGTGAATAAGTGGTATTTGGCTGCAGTTTTTCTTGCAGGTCTACAACAAAAGTTTTGCCCTTGGTGCTGAATTTTGGCTTCTTTTTGGTAGGGGGTGAGATGATGAATTTTTCGTTCAAATCATCCGGTATCACGAATTCATTGAACGTAATCCTGACTTTGTTATCCTTGTAATTGAGTTGATTGAATGCGGGGATACTTCTGACAATAACGGGAGGCGTCTTGTCTTTGGGTCCACCCTTGGGCATCCCCATATTAGCACAGGAATAGACCAGAACTATCGGAACCAGTACTGAAACAATGTTATATAAAATCCTCTTTGTCACAGTCCATCTCGTTTTTAATTCGAATTCTCTTACCGGTACAAGCAGATACCTTAAATTTTAACCGGCATCCTGTTAGTTTCGTCATTTGGTTATTGGTACCGGGTATATTTGACGTACAGTTCAATTGGCTGTGAACTGTTCCCTCCTTTCAGGACGACACGGCTGGCAGATCCGTTCCTGTTGGCATGTACCAGATAGAAGCTTGTCGTAAGAACTTCCCCGCTAATAATTTGATCTACGTGCCTTGTTATGTTAAATGTATAGGTGGCCGTTGTCGCATCATAAATACCACCATAATAAACGGATGATAACTGGCTATCCTTCGGAAATGTTTCGACTCCGCTGGCATCCATATACTTCAGATACAACCGGCTTGGCAAATCATACCTTCTGAAGTCGGTGGCAAGCGTATCAACATGAAATACCACGGAAGCCTTGCTCACTACATATTGTGTCGAATCCTTCCATTTACTCATGGATGGAATATCGACCCTGACTTTAGTACCTCCCGTAGGTTGGAGGTAAATCAGGGAATCCTGAATAATGTTCTGGTTCATATGTGGTATGAATGGACTTTTCTGGTAATCGTGTGCGAATGCGGCTACATTGGCTGAATTGGAGGTAACATTATAGGAGAAAAACAGGGAGTCCTTCGTTGCTGTATGGTAATAAAGTCCCATTCCTGACCCTGCAACAGTAAGCCCGATCAAGGTTCCCTTCCTCGAGACGGCAGCGGGTTCAATATAAAGACCCTTAAAATATTTCAGAAACTCCTCGTTTGAGATCATCTGCAGCGAATCCATTTTCAAAAGCCGTTTGCCCAGTTCAGGATTAAGCATTAAACGAATATACTGTATGGTGGTATCCGTCTTTGCAGAATCCGTTTTGAATCTTGGAATAAAACTTACCGAACCGAGCGATTTTGTATTGGCTAAAGATTTTAAGTTGAAAGATGACAGGTATTTGGCATCGTAATCAAGGTCTCCGTTCAATTCATACACGTTCAGGGTCTGTTTTGTCAGAGTATCCCCATACAATTGTTTGTACGTTAACCTTAATATGAGCGAATCAAGGGTTGCGGTTTTATCATAATCTGGATTTGCGGCGAGACGGTATTGTGCGGCAAAACCACCATCAGTCCTCCCGAAAAGCGGATCATTAAAGCTGCCGATAAAATTGTAAGCGGGATGATCAACCCTTATTTTATCATCAAAGTAGGTAAATGACCGAATTGTACCGGCCTCATAATAGTTTCTGCTGTAAACCACCGAGCTGCCGGGTAATAAATTTTTACCCAGACTGATGTCACCTTTTTTGCAACCTGTAATTATGAGAGAGATTATAAATATAGCCCCAACAAGGGAAAATACTTCAAAATTTCGATTTTTCAATGGAATCAACTTTTTAGTAAAATCGGCGAAAATTATAAAATTTTATTGTAAAAATCGAAATAAGAATCGATGTAACTTTCTTTGGGTTGAAAGTCGAGATACTGCATTCCGGAATCTATAATATATTGTTCTATGTTCTTATTAATCACTTCACTCCCTTTGATCGCCGCATCCGAATAATTAAGGGCAAGCTTACTGTAATTTTCAAAATTTGGTTCGTTGATGATTGAGATGTCACTCATATCTATGCCATCCTCTGCGATTTTCCTGGCCATCTCGCTGTTAAGAGGATTTTCAAACTGATCGTTATACACAGAATAAACAATGCGGGTATTGGCAAACAAGGGGTTGTCTTTGTAAGTTTTTTTAACAAATAAAGGTACCATTCCTGTAAACCAGCCATGACAATGAATAATGTCAGGTGACCAACGGAGTTTGATTACAGTCTCAAGTACTCCCCTTGCGAAGAAAATTGCACGTTCATCGTTGTCTTCGAATTCGACATTATTCTCGTTTCTCAGTGAATATTTTCTTTGAAAATAATCTTCATTGTCGATGAAGTAAACCTGCATCCGGGCAGCCTGAATGGATGCAACTTTAATTATCAGGGGATGATCATTGTCATTGATTATCAGATTCATTCCGGATAGTCTGATCACTTCATGGAGTTGGTTTCTTCTTTCATTGACATTCCCGAAACGTGGCATGAAGGTACGGATCTCTTTCCCCCGTTCCTGTATCCCCTGAGGCAGATACCGACCAATTTCGGCAATTTCCGATTCAGGCAAATACGGTGTGATTTCTTGTGAGATAAATAGAACCTTCTTTTTTTCCATTTCTTTAACTTAAAATGTTTTGCAAAAATATATAAAATTTCCGCAACTTTCAACCAATTCCAAGAGGCTAAAAGTTAAACTAAGTGAAAGTAAGGAAAGTGTGTCAAAGTGGACGATCGTTTCACGAAGGACGCATGAATGGTTGAACGTGCAATTATCCTTCCAAAAAACATGATTGGAAATTAGTTATTGCCTTTTACTTTAGTCACGTTAGTTCAGTTTAGTCACTTTTATTTTGTTACTTTGCATACAGATCTGAATTTAGAAATGGAGATTTTCAAGACGATTAGTGAATTGCAGCAGTCACTTAAGGCTGACAGGGACAAGGGTCTGTTGATTGGCTTTGTGCCCACCATGGGTGCCTTACACAAGGGGCACCTCTCATTGGTAGAACAAGCAGCAAAGGAAAACGATCGCGTTGTCGTCTCAATATTTGTCAACCCGACTCAATTCAATGATCCGAATGATTTGAAAAATTATCCGAGAAACCTGGATGCAGATGCCGGATTACTTTCTACTGTTGTATGCGATTACATTTTCGTACCCAGTGTCACTGAAATCTATCCAGATTCTGATACGAGAGAATTTGATTTTGGTACTCTGGAAACGGTGATGGAAGGGCATTTCAGACCTGGTCATTTTAATGGTGTCGCTCAGGTAGTCAGTAAACTTTTCAGCATTGTCATGCCCGATAGAGCCTATTTTGGGCTTAAGGATTTTCAGCAATATTCAATCATCAAAAATCTGAAGGAAAAGCTTCATCTTCCCGTAAATCTGGTTGCCTGTGAAACAGTCAGGGAAGATGACGGTCTGGCTTTGAGTTCACGGAATAAGCTTCTAACTCCGGAACATCGGATAGTTGTTCCGCAAATTTACCGTATACTGAAGGAGGCACGAGCAGATGCCACAAATTTTACTCCTCATGAAGTGAAAACACGGGTGATTGGAAAAATTGACTCGCTAGGACTTCTTAAAACGGAATATTTTGAAATTGTGGATGAACTGACGCTTCAGTCAGTCACTGACTGGAATCAAAAAGGAACAAAAGTTGGCTGTATCGCTGTCTTTGCAGGTTCAGTCAGATTAATCGACAACATAGTTTTTGACAAATAACAATATCACAGATGTTTATAGAAATTTGCAAATCAAAAATCCATCGGGTAACTGTAACTGGCGCTGATCTTCAGTATGTGGGGAGTATTACCATCGATGAAGATCTGATGGAAGCTGCCAACCTGATTGTGAATGAGAAGGTGCAGGTCATCAATGTTAACAATGGTGAGCGGTTCGAAACCTATGTGATACGCGGAAAGAGGAAATCAGGTGATATCATTCTGAATGGCCCGGCTGCACGAAAGGTGGTTGTGGGAGATGTTATCATCATTGTTTCCTATGCCACCATCGATTTTGAAGAGGCGAAGACATTTCAACCTTCTATAGTTTTTCCAGATACTGAAACCAACAGGCTGATATAAATAAATTGGCAAAGATTAAAACTTCCTTCGTCTGCCAGAATTGCGGATATGCCTCCCCTAAATGGATTGGACATTGTTCATCCTGTGGCGAGTGGAATACTTTTCAGGAAGAAGTATCACTTCCGGCAAGGAGCCAATCAACAAATTCTGGCATCCAGTCATCTGCCAGACCTGTAACCCTGGATGAGATTAATCTGCTTGAACTGCCACGTATTGATACTTCAAATGTCGAGTTTAACCGGGTTCTGGGCGGAGGAATGGTTCCCGGCGGGCTGATTTTGCTTGGCGGTGAACCGGGAATTGGAAAGTCAACTTTGGTACTTCAGATTGCTTTGCAACTGAAAAACAAAAAGGTGCTTTATATTTCAGGGGAGGAGAGTCTTCAGCAGTTGAAGATGCGTGCGGAGAGGCTTGAGGGGAACAATCCGGCATGTCTTTTTTTATGTGAGACAATTCTGGAATCTGTACTTCTGCACATCGAAAGAGAATCTCCTGATCTTGTTATCATTGATTCCATTCAGACCGTCAGCAGCGAAGCCATCGAATCTACGGCAGGCAGCGTGACGCAAATCAGGGAGTGCACCATCGCTATTATGAAACTGGCCAAAGCCCGCAACATTTCCGTTATACTTATCGGGCATATTAACAAGGAAGGCAGCCTTGCCGGGCCAAAAGTCCTTGAACACATTGTTGACACGGTTTTACAGTTTGAAGGCGACAGAAACCACCTATACAGGATTGTCAGATCCGTAAAAAACCGATTCGGGTCGACCTCAGAACTTGGCATTTACGAAATGCAGCAATCCGGTCTTCGCGAGGTGAGTAATCCTTCGGAGATGCTTCTCTCTTCGCACAACGAAGGACTTAGCGGTACTTCAACGGCTGCTGCCATCGAAGGAATGCGTTCATTTCTGATTGAGGTTCAGGCGCTTGTAGGATCTGCTGCATATGGAACGCCACAGCGGTCGGCCACAGGTTATGACCTTCGTCGCATGAACATGCTTCTTGCTGTGCTGGAAAAGCGGGCAGGATTTAAATTGATGGTCAAGGATGTTTTTCTCAATATTGCCGGGGGTTTGAAGGTGGATGATCCAGCCATGGACCTTGCCGTTATCTGTGCAATCCTCTCTTCGAATTTTGATGTCGCCATTGATAAGGGAATTGCTTTTTCGGGAGAAATTGGCCTTACCGGTGAAATCCGGCCTGTGGGCAGGGTCGAACAACGAATCGCGGAAGCCCAGAAGTTGGGTTTTAAGGATATTTATATCTCCAAATACAACAAGGGAGTTGACTTCTCCCGCTTTGACATCAGGATCCACCAGATCGAACGTGTGGAGAAACTGGTGAGAGAATTGTTTGGGAAGGCCAAAGGCTAAAGGCTAAAGGCTAAAGGAAAAAGGAAAAAGTTGCATTCGTGCAGAATCAACTTGTACTTTTTTTAAATGGAAGAGGCCGCAAATCAATATTGCAGCCTCTTCCATTTTATCCTTTATCCTTTATCCTTTTTTTCTAGTATTCCCAAAGATCCTGTTCGTAATTAAAAATGGAATTTTTAATCCTGTCTGATTCCTGGAGAGCGTATTCGTCGTTTGCGTATTGTGTGATGACACGGTTGTCATAAATATTTTCTTCCCTGACAATGTACCCATCAAAGTTCCGGATTAAAAAAAGATCGTCAAAACTGTAATTCCTTGCACCATTCCGGGCGTTCAGTGATTCATTTTGTGCCAATAGTTTTCTAATGTCCGGATAATATACCCAGAAGAGTCTTTTCTTCTGCAGATTTTCCATGTTAACATCCTCATCACGATAATACAACTTGATGGGGCAAATGCCAAGAATCCGTACCTGCAACGAAGATTTTTGTTTGTCGAAATACCATATTTCTTTGATCATCAGCTGTTTGACTAGATCGGCATGAATGTCCTGCTGGATGGTCACATCTTCCAGCTGACCTGTTGCAAAATTTCTTTTCTGGCCAGTCTTGCTTGTCGCCCCAAATTCCTTTATCACCTGATCATAACTGATGGGAGCAGCAAACTCATTGTCATCTGTGCCGGAAGCATCAAATGCAGTGATGGAGTTTTCTTTAATTCCTTTCAGCAGAAGATTGACCAAATTGACCCTCCCTTGAATCTCGCGGGTCGGGAAATAGAAATGCTGATTCATTTTCTCCCTCATATCGATAATCCGCCACACGGTCTTGGACCAGATGACGTCTGCTTCTCTTACTGTAGGCAGAATTGCGGGTTTACGCTCAATGGTGATCCTCTTTTCGTAAGCCCCGCCATTCTTGTTCCTGACAAGTTCCTCAATCCCCTGACCCATCAGGGTATTGCAGGCAGTTGTTCCTACAAGAAAGACCAAAATGAAAAGATATTTATTTTTCATATTTCAACAATTTTTTTAAATATCCCAAAGAACCGTCAGGTAATAATGTTACAAGCGACTAATTTTTACCCGTAGTTCTTATACTCATTTATTTAATTTTATAAGTGAGAGGAGCCAGAGTTCTGGTGAATCCGTCATCTCCCTTGACAACGATGTTATCGATGTAAAGATGGCTTCCCTTTGTCAGTTTGCTCAACAAATTCTTCTGTTCGGGCGAAAACCGGTTTCCCGTTGCAGGTTTATCTACCGTGTAACCATCCGTCTGGGTTACAGACAAGTTAAACGAAAGAACCTGGAATTTCATGTCGAACTCGAATTCGGGTATTTCTGCAAATACTCCTTCGTCAGCCATCAGACTGTTTTTTTCGATTGGGCCCCCCAAGTTCCCTGCAACGGATGCCACAGGTTTCGGAACACGTTTAACCCTGAAAGGTGTTGAGCCAATTGGTTTGAGCGTTTTCTCCTCCTTAACGCTGACAGAAATAATGGCCTTCTCTTCGATTTTATCCGGATAGGCCAGGAAACCATCAGTTGTGGGCTCAATGCGGCCATTGCTCATGGTCACAACAATATCTCTGACGGTAAATCCTGGTACAGAAACTGAAATAGGATTTGGAAGCCCTGCATAGAGGATATTCATTTTGGTTGGAGATACTACCATGGTTGGTCTGGCAACCTGATATTCCTTCTCAAAAGGATATTGTACGATGATACCGTTGGGATTTTTGAAATTGATAAATCCTTTCCAGACGAAAGTTCCTTCGGCGCTACCATTAGCACTGTAAGTTCCGGCATTCTCACCGGGTAATATGGGCAGTTTGTTCCCATTCACTATGATGTCGGGGACTGCTGTTGTGTCGATGGCCGAAATAAATACTTTGGCCTCATATTTTTCTCCCAACAGGACGAAGTCTGTTTTGGGCATAACCACTGCCTTCAGTTTGTTGAATTTAAAGGAGGATGCATCAATTTTGGTATAGTAATAACTGATCACATCCGATTCCGTGTTCCGGATATCGCTTTGCATTTTGGACATCAGCGTGATCACGGCAATCAGAGGATAGCCCTCAAATTTACTGCTTTCCCAGGTAGGTTTGCTCCCTTCCTTGCCAGGGGGATTTGAAGTGTCCAGATTCTTCTCTATCGATGCAATCAGCGCAGTTTCACTGGGATCTATTTTTGAGAGTACAAATTTACGGTATTCTTCAATCGCACTTTTCAATAAGACGCCATTGCCTTTTGTCATCATTATTTCCTCAGGATACTGAAGGTCTGTCATGTTGACAATACTGTCAATTCTTCCTTGAGGACCGTCTGCTTTTTTGACGATTATCTCTTTAAAATGGGTAATGTATTTGTATAAAGAGTCAGTTCTTTCCTTGACCTGAAGTACTGTCCGGTTCAATTCTCCGGCCTTTTGCGGATTTTCGAGGGCAGCATTGTTGAAATGATCGTAAACGCTTTGATTCTTGTTGTTGAAGTTTTGGATTGTTTTCATTAAACCCTTGTCAACTACAGCGAATGCATCTACAACCGACTTGTCGACATTGAGCGCAAGCATAGCCGTTAATACCAGGTACATCAGGCTGATCATTCGTTGCCGGGGTGTTTCCGGACAGTTTTTTACACTCATTTGGTCAGCGAATTGATTAGATTAACCTTTGATATTCATTGCACCAAGCATATTCCCATATACATGGTTCAATGCTTCCAGATTCTTGTTCATGCGCTCAGTAAGCAGACTATATTTTTTAGCTTCTTCCAGGGTCTGATTGACTAGTTTTTCCAATCCAGTCTGATCGGAAACACTTTTACCGGATAATTCAGTTAGTTTTTTAACATTCTGAAGATGAAGCTCATACGAAGAGTTCAAAGAGGCCATACTTGCATTAATCTTGGAAATCTCTCCTGAATAGTTTTTCGAATTTTCGTCGATGGTAAGAATATCCTTGTGGATAGACTCTGTGAATTGCTTGTAAGAAACAGTCAGTTTTTCGCTCGTGGTCGCAAGTTGCTGATTGATTTTTTTGGTTGAATCGGCAAAACTCTCTGCAAGATCTTTCGATGAGTCGGAGATAAGTTTGGATGAGTGTTCATAATTTTGAACCAGGTCGCCCAATGAACGTTGAACAGATAAGGAAGCCTTATTGTTTACTTCTGAAAATGAACTTACTGACTGGGCTGCGGCGCCCAGGTTATTGATGTACAATTCAGTTGCAAGTGTAGCGTTTGAAACATCAGAAATACCTTTTGCTGTGTTGGTCAGATCTACTAATCCTTGTTTTAACTTGGATAACAATTCAGGAGTGATTTCCGCTTTTACCAGCATGTCACTGAAGCCGCCGTCGGTCGTGGATTTTTCGGCAAGGGCAATCTCTCCCCCAAATTCAAAGTCAGGACTCAACTGGGGATATACCTTCGTCCAATCCGGATTCTCAACCATTGGCTCAAATGCTGAGAGGAAAAAAATCAGCGCTTCGCAAGTCATTCCGATCGTAAGCATCGTAGTTCCACCTGTCCAGTGTTGCAATTTAAAAAGAGCTCCAAGCAATACAACAGATGCGCCCATACTGTAGGCGTAATTCATTGTGGATCTCCATCTTTGAGAGTGAGTTAATTCCGCGAGTCCCATGATATTTTTATTTTTGGTTTTGGTTAAAATTCGTCGCCAAATGAAGAACGCACACACCGGAAGCCGACATATGATTTTGCGGTATCCTGATATTCAAATGTTCGCGTCCCAACCTGTATATAAAAAGCAATGTCCTTCCATGAACCTCCTCTGATAACCTTACGTTTCATGGTTGGTGGATCGTCAGGTAGTGCATTGTATTCAAAGTTAGGATTCAAGTCGTGCATGAAGTTATACGTTGATTCATCGTATGCCGTAATGGTCCATTCTGCTACGTTGCCGGCCATGTCGTACAATCCGTAACCATTTGGCTCATAAGTTGCAACTTTAACGGATGCTTTTCCACCATCGTCGCTGTAGTTACCGCGCATAGGTTTGAAATTAGCCAGAAAGCATCCTGTTCTGGAGCGGGTATAATAACCACCCCATGGATACATCGAATTATCCAGACCGCCTCGTGCAGCGAATTCCCACTCAGCCTCAGATGGAAGACGATAGTCCTGGACTTCGTATTCGCCTTTGTTGGAGAGACTCTTGTTTTTAAAGTTGGTTCTCCACATGCAGAATGCCTTGGCCTGTTTCCATGTTACACCGACAACGGGATAATCATCAAAACTTGGATGTGAAAAATACATCTTAGCCATTGGTTCATTGAAGGCGTAGGTGAAATCGCGGATCCAAACCAATGTATCCGGATAAATATTGACAGTTTCGCTCATAAGGAAGCTGGAGCGGTTTTGAATGGGAACGACTTTTCCGTTTAGATCCACTACGGTACCGGTATAGGCTTGCTTGCTGTAATTGTATGCATTTGCACGCTGACCGGCCTGTTGAAGGTCGACCCAGAAATAATTATAATTCAGTTTCCTGATATCGATTTCTTTTTTTCCGAAAATTCTTTCACTCTTGTCATAATAGAGTTGCTCAAGTTCTGTAGAATAATCAGCCTTACGCCAGTTGAGTTTGACGTTCCAGTCAAGAATCGGGGGATCAATAGGTTCACCCCTTCGTGTTGTTGTAGGCTTAAATTCCGGATATTTTTGAGAAAGAAGATCCCTTGCAATGGAATCACGCACCCAATAAACGAACTGCCGGTATTCGTTGTTAGTAATTTCAGTGTCGTCCATCCAGAATGTAGCTAGATCGACTGTACGGGTAGGAGTTGTAACACCGGTAATATCCTGATCTGAAGGCCCCATATTGAAACTCCTTCCGGGTATCAATACCATCCCCTGAGGGGTAGGTTCGAGGTATTTTCCTCGTTTTTGGACACCCACCAATTCACCGCTTCCGGAATTATGACATCCGGAAAGTAGCAGCATTGCTGATAAGCTGCCATAAGCAAACAATCGTTTTATCGTTCGACTCATATCTTGTGAACCACTAAAGTTTCAATTCAAATTTACAAAAACCTCACACTTTTGGTTTTCTGACCTTTGTTTTTGTTTAATAGAACAGAATAAGACAAAAAAAGTTCATGAGAACCTGAATTATAATTTGACAATACGGATGTATTCAAATCGTAAGAATATCCAATTCGTATTCCATTTTGCATCTCAAAGCCCAGAAACACTACAACTGCATCTTTATTTCTGTAACCAATTCCCCCCCCAAATTTCTTGTTGTACTGAACAATAAAGTCCAAATCAATTTGAGAGGTTGTTCCGTCTGACTTCATCAAGAACGAAGGTTGTACGGTGAAACGGTCATCGTTTAGCTCAAGGTTGTAACCACCAGTCAAATAATAATGTCTCCTTAACGAATAGTGACCCTGCTCTTCAAACGAAAAAGAGGGTTGGTTAACATGCAGGGAAGAAAAAGCAAGATAATATTTTTTCTGCCTGTAAAATAATCCAGCTCCAATATCCGTTAGAATCCCATTTACCTCCTGTTTTGGTAATGCGGGATCCGAGCCATCGACAAGATCTCCTGCCTGAGAATCAGACCAGCCTGGACGCAGATTTTTGTTCATTAAACCAACGTAAATGCCACAGCCCAACAGTCCTTGCCCAAGTTTAAAACGGAATGAATAATTCAATCCGAAAGAGACGTTACTTTCATAGCCAATTGCATCTTTAACTACTGTAAGTCCCAGCCCGTCTGCACTTCCGATTAATTTTGCAGGTGCATCAACCTGAAAAACAGTAGTAACCGGAGCCCCCGGAAATCCGACCCATTGTTGTCTGTTCAACAAAGACAGATCGATTAATCCGTTACTTCCGGCGTATCCGGGATTGATCATCAGATGGTTAAACATATGCTGACTAATCTGCGGATCCTGTTGCGCAAAGGATGTAAATGTACACATATTTAACAAAATCAACAAAAGTCTGTTAATTTTCATCTGCTAATAACTTTTATTGAATGAGGTCCACCACCTGTCAGGAATCTCATTCTTGCATGCTTTCCTATAATCTTTTTTTGAACAGGGAATTCGAAGCGGGAAGAGATCGCAGTCGGGCGAAGGAACTTCCATCCACCATCTCTTGGAAACCGGATGTTTGAGAAAAGTTACAGGCTCCGGAATTCCTTCAATCGGAACAATAAAATGCATGAAATCAACTGCTTCATCCATTGGAATTTCGTCTAAATTCTTTGATCTCCCATTGAGGTAATACCAAACAATCTGTGCTGCCATCATAGCCCCGGTATGGTCAGGATCTTGCTCCGGATTGTATCCGAAGATCGAAAACCATCCCGGTTTGGTTGAAATCCCTGCGTACCAGGCAAGTTGACAGGCTTCCTCTCCGGTTAGTCCGTTGGGCGAATTCCTGATTTGACCAGGTGCTTCACTTAATTTCAGAGATCCGAAATCAAAACTTACTAGATCGGTCTCCCTGAGATAAGGCTCCATCTCACGAATCCCATTCCTTATTTCGCCAAGCGTAAAAAGTGATCCATTGTATTCATCTGAAAAATTCTCCTTGCTGTCGGGTGAAAGAAAGAATGACTGAACTGCCAGCAGGTTAACAATCGATTCGGTAGATAAATTACTGAGAAAAATATCATCGCTTCCACCCTTATGCTGTGAGTGGTTATCAATACGATCATCAATAACGGTTAAAACGGCTTCATTTTTATTCAATCCTTCGAAAAGAGGAAGAGTAAGACATTGATTGCCACCTAAAAAAAGAAGTGGAATTTCCATGGATCCGATCTCCTCTGCGATAAGTCGGACAGCGGCAATCGTATCTGTGACCTCTTTGCCTGTTTTAACATTTCCAAGATCAACGATCCGGAAACTTTCAGAAAAACCTTTGAGTTGATACAACTGCTCCCTGATGGAATCGGAGGCATCTTTGAAAGAAGAAAGAGAAACGCGGTCGTCCGAGATACCGAGAATCACCGCATCAGGCATATCCGAATCACTCCAGACAGAGTTCTTCAAAATAGTTCCAAGGTCATCCTTGTCTCCTGAAAATTTTTTTACAACCGGTAATGCATTGGCAGATGTTAATAGTTCCCTAAACATGAGTTCTGGTTTTACGGCAAATTAAAAAAACTTTCAGCAATAATAGCCTCGAAGAAGTAAAATCTATTTAGTTTTCTTTTGTCTGGGCTTTTTTAGTTCGGCATCAATGGCCTCTTTGCAGATGAGATAAGTAATTTGTTCGGGTATGATTCCCTTTCTCAGTTTGATGTTTTGTTTTTTGTAGGAGATATAAGGGCCCCATCTACCCTGTAAAATACGGATATCAGGATCCTCAACAAAAATTTTCAGTAGTGAATTTGATACTTTTTCCCGTTTCTCCAGAATCAATTCCTCCGCTCTTTCAAGAAGAATTGTATATGGATCATCCAATCCCTTTTTGAGAGAGACGAAATTGGAGTCATGTTTTACATAAGGTCCGAATTTCCCAATCCCAATGGTAACCTTCTTCCCCTCAAACTCACCCAGGTCCCGGGGAAGATCAAAAAGCTTTAATCCCTGTTCAAGGGTGATGGTTTCGATGCTCTGACCTTGCTGCAAACTGGCGAATGTTGGTTTTTCGCTCCCGTCTTCCGAGGTTTCACCGATCTGGATAAAGGGTCCAAACCTGCCTATTTTTGCTGATACGACCTTCCCGGAGACTGGATCAGTGCCAAGAATCCTTTCACCACGGGCTCGTTCAGAATTTGCCAGTGCATCTTCAATCTGCTTGTGAAAAGGGAGATAAAAATCATCGATCATTTCCTGCCAGACCAGATTGCCTTCTGCTATTTCATCGAATTGCTTTTCGACGGAGGCTGTAAAGTTGAAATCGACGATGGATTCAAAATGTTTCATCAAAAAGTCATTGACTACCAGTCCGATGTCTGTCGGGAAAAGTTTGGATTTCTCTGCCCCTGTAATCTCCGTTTTCTCCTCACGCCTGATATTTCCGGCTCTGAGTACAAGTTGAACATACATCCGGTCAGTACCCTGACGGTCCTCCTTTACTACATAATCCCTTTGCTGGATTGTGGTAATGGTTGGGGCGTACGTAGACGGGCGGCCAATCCCAAGTTCTTCGAGTTTCTTAACCAGGCTTGCCTCCGTATAGCGCGGAGGCTTTAGTGTGAATCGTTGAAGTGCCTGGATGGACTCAGCAACAAGCTTTTGTTTGACGGTAAGTGGAGGAAGCAATCCTTTCTCGTCGTCCGTTAAGCTTTCATCATCATTCGATTCGAGGTAAACACCCAGGAAACCGTCAAATCTCAATACCTCCCCAAGAGCCATAAATCGCTCGGAAGTATTGGATATATTTATTGTGACGTTTGTACGTTCCAGTTCGGCATCCGCCATTTGTGAGGCGAGCGTACGTTTCCAGATAAGGCTGTAAAGTTTTTGCTCCTGCGGAGATCCATCCGTTTCCTCATCAAAAAAATTGGTTGGACGAATGGCTTCGTGAGCCTCCTGTGCCCCCTTGGAACTGGTTTTATAGTTTCGGATCTTCACGTATTTTTCTCCGTATGACCCGATAATCTTCTTTTGGGCAGCGTTAAGCGCAGTTTGAGAAAGATTAACTGAATCCGTACGCATATAGGTTATTTTTCCTGCTTCATAAAGCCGTTGTGCAACAGACATAGTAAGGGAAACCGGGAACCCCAGTTTTCTACTGGCTTCCTGCTGGAGGGTGGAGGTTGTAAACGGCGGTGCCGGAGATTTTTTTGCAGGTTTGGTAACGATATCCCCAATGACAAATTCAGCCTGGCTGCATTTTTGCAGAAATTTGGAAGCATCCTCTTCATTATCAAATCGCTCAGAACAGTCTGCCTTTAAAAGTGTATTCTTTCCGTTTTTCTCCGGAACAACAAAAAGTGCAGTCACCTTAAAATATGGAACGGATTCTGTATTCGTAATTTCACGCTCACGTTCAACAATTAAACGTACGGCAACCGATTGAACCCTGCCGGCAGAAAGGGACGGTTTTACCTTTTTCCATAAAACAGGAGAGATTTCAAATCCAACAAGTCGATCCAGAATCCTGCGGGCCTGCTGTGCATCCACCAGGTTTTTGTCCAGATGACGCGGATGGTCAATGGCATGCTGAATGGCGTCTTTTGTAATTTCATGAAAAACAATTCGATTGGTGGTTTTGGAATCCAGATTCAAAACCTCCATGAGATGCCATGCGATAGCCTCCCCCTCGCGGTCCTCGTCCGATGCGATCCAGATGGTTTTAGCGGCTTTGGCCATTTTCTTCAATTCGGCTACTACTTTTTTCTTATCCTCTGAAACAATGTAGTTGGGCTGATACCGGTTGTTCAGATCAACGCCGAAATCTTTCTTTTCCAGATCCCGGATATGTCCAAAACTGGATTTGACCAGATAATCTTTGCCTAAAAATTTTTCAATGGTTTTTGCCTTGGCAGGAGACTCGACGATGACCAGATTTTCTTCCATAATTTGAACATAAATGACCGATGACTTCTAAAAAACTTTGCAAATTAACGAAAATCAAATCCTAACTTCCAAGTATTTAGTTCATTTAATCTCGATATTTGTATTTCACCTGATCAGGAAGCAGATGAAAAGGGATGGATCATGAGGTCATGACTTCCTCATACCATACAAGTTAAGGCAAAAAACTGTAACCGCAAAACGGCTTAGAATTCCACCATTATTCCTATCGTAGGAAGGACGCTTCCTGATGATGAATCAATTGATTTCAGCAAATACCTTGTTGGATCATGAGGATCTGTCAGCGGAATTCCGTTGGCATCGGTCTGCTGAACCAGACTTGGCGGAAGATCTGCCTTGAAATTGTAGGCATTCTGAATGTCTGCATAAAACATCAGAGACCAGTTCTTATAATAGTATGCCTTGTCGACCCTGATGTCAAGTTGCTGGAAGTTCCCCAAACGCAATTTGTTGAACTGGCCGTAGTCAAGATATCCACGGCCCTGGGCATCCCAGGCGGCTTTGATGGAAGACTTGCCGATATCCCAGGGTGTGTATGGCGAACCTCCGATAAACCTCCATTTGAATCCGAGATCCCAGTTTTTCTTGAGTGAACGGGTGGCCGTGACAGTCAAAAGGTTGCGGTTGTCCCAGGAAGATGGAATATATGTTCCTTTGATATCCGTAAACTCACTTCTGACATAGGTATAGGTTAATACACCTTTGAATCCAAGGAGATCCTTGTATCTGGCCAGGAATTCAATCCCGTATGCGCGGCCATTTCCTGATGATTTAACCTCCTCATCGCCGAAAACCCCAAAGTCTGCACCTTTGCTTGCCAATGAAACGGAATCCCTTACTGAGAAAGGATAATGATCATAACCCTTGTAAAATCCTTCGACAGATAATTGGGTGGTTGCGTTGGGTCTGAAGTCCATTCCCGCGACCAGGTGGTTGACGCCAATCATTTGGATCCCGTTCTGTTTGTTGATCAATACTCCGGAGTTATTGTTGAACCCAAGCGTTGTATAGGCAGGCAGCTGCCTGTAACGACCTGCATTGAGGTTGAGGGAGGTTCTTGCTCCGATCTTGTAACTGGCCGAGAAACGGGGAGAAAGATTCTGGAATGGATTTGACATCAGGGCAGAATAGCTGTTGCCATCACCCCTTATTCCCAATGAAAGTTGCAGGTTTTGATTAAACAGGTCTTTTGTCACCTGACCGAAAAGTCCATATTTGACAAAGTCGAGGTTGGATAAATAGTTGAGAGATTGAACGCTGTTCGAAACAAATACTTTTTGAAATGTCTTATTATAATATTGTGTGTACTGTAAATCAGCTCCGTATGTAAACTTGAATTTTGTATTGGAAAGATAGTAGTGCTCATACCTGAATTTTGTTTCGCCTTCGCGGGAGTCGTATTTAAGGATCAGATTCGTTGGATCGTTGATGTTGTTCTGGTATTTGATCTGACTATTGTTGAGGGTATTGTGGCTTAAAACATAAGTATCGTATCCCGACTGATTATAATGTTTCAATACCAGTCCGAGTGTATAGTTCCACTGTTTGTTCTCTGGAAGATAACTGAGAATGTACCGTTGTTCATCCGTTTGGTTTGCCTTCAGGTTGAGCACTGAATTATCCAGAGCGCCAAGTCCTATGAATGAGAGTTCCGTTTTGTCGTTTATTTTTGTTTTGACCTTAAACTGGAAATCATTGTAGGTTGGCAGAAATGGCAGTTTCAAGGCACTGAACAAAAATTGCAGATAGGACCGGCGAACGGAAGCCAGATAGGTCGTTTTGTCTGAGATCGGACCTTCCGACGAAAAGGCGAGATCGGACGCTCCAACTGTTGCACGGAATTTAGGTTTTTCCGTGTTGGCATTTTTCTGGGAGAAAGACAACACGGAACTCATTGCATTGCTGTAATTGGCAGGAAAAGCTCCTGAGTAAAAATCCACTTCGCGCACAAAATCAACATTGATAATTCCCACAGGCCCACCGGAGGCCCCCTGGGTAGCGAAGTGATTGAGGTTAGGTATTTCTACCCCGTCGAGGTAAAACTTGTTTTCACTTGGCCCGCCTCCTCTGACGATTACGTCATTGCGGAAAGAAGCCGCGGACGAAACGCCAGGGAATGATTGGATCACCTTGGTAATATCGCGGTTGCCTCCTGGGTTTTTTTCAATTTCATCAATTCCTATGGTCCGTAATGAGGTGGGGCTTTCTTCTTTTTTCGGGAAAAAGGAGGGTCTGACAGTGACTTCCTCCAGGTGTATATCATCCTCATCCATCGGAATATTGAGGTTTGCTCCGGCTGCCCTTGTGATCCTGAACGTTTCGGAGATATAGGTTTTATATCCAACTACCGAAACTTTCAACTGATAGAATCCGGGCTCAACCTGGTTCAGGATGAATTTACCATCCGCGTCACTGTTGGTGCCATTGGTTGTATTTTGAATCACGATGGTCGCAAAACCAACTGGCTCATTATTTTTGGCATCGTAAACACGTCCTTTGATGGTTGAGTTGGATGGCTGCGCTGAAATTGAAACGGAAAACGAAATTAAATAAGTTAACAGTGTGATATGCTTTTTCATTTTATAGAAACTTGTTTATTGAGGTTAGATAGAACAGTCATACGCCAGTAAGTAAATATTTAAGCTTAAATTGCCACGTGACGGATAGAAGGCTGTTTCACCAATGATAATTGTTTATAATCAGTTAACGATCAATTAGTCTAAAGGTTAACATTTTTCATCTGTTAATTTGAAAGTTTAATAATTACTTAAAGTTGCTGGCTGTTCAGGCTACAGGTAATCCGCGTTGAACAAGTTAGCACTTCCAAATGATTGTATTTATATAGTTATATAGCTCACATTGATAATTGGAAAGATTATAAATAATATCTTTATCTCCTGTCGATTTGTTTGGCAATGCTTGAATTTCTAAATTTGAAATACTTTAATCAGCACATTTTTCAATATTAAATTAATACAAGTTTCTATGAGCAGTTTCTTGAGCGCCTCCATCGGGCGAAAGTTTTTAATGAGTATTACGGGCTTATTCCTGATCTCATTTCTCTGCATCCACCTCACTTTGAATCTGTTTCTGACCTTTGATGATACCGGAACCCTTTTTAACCTTGCCGCAAATTTTATGGCTACCAACCCTTTCATACGGATTATGGAACCTTTGCTGGCTCTCGGTTTTATCATCCACATCATCTGGTCAGGCTGGATTACCCTTGAGAACATGAGGGCACGTCCGCAAAAATATGCTTATGGTGACCAACTTCTGAGTTGGTGGGCTCCTGCCAAGAATATGTTTATTCTGGGATTTATGGTGTTGATCTTTCTGATTATACATATTTCCAACTTCTGGATCAAGATGAAATTAACAGGAGATCCGCTTCTGAAAGATGTCGTTGTGGACGGCGTTGAGATGCACAATGCCTATGCACTTGTGAGCAACCTTTTCCTTAGTCGGTGGTATGATCTGCTATATGTTGCCGGCGGAATCCTGATCGGACTGCATATCAGCCACGGTTTCTGGAGTGCGTTTCAGACGATTGGTTTCAGCAACCAGATCTGGCTGAAAAGACTGAAATTTCTGGCTATAGCGATCGGGATCGTTTTTGCTGCAGGTTTCTCCTACATCCCTTTATATTTTATGATTAAATTCTAACTGAACTTCAAAGTTTCAAGATATGAGCGATCTGAATTCAAAAATACCTTCCGGACCAATTGCCGAAAAATGGACGAACCACAAGGCTAAAATCAAAGTTGTCAGTCCGGCCAACAAGCGAAAACTGGATGTAATTGTTGTAGGCACCGGTCTGGCCGGAGCTTCGGCTGCTGCCTCACTCGCCGAGTTGGGTTACAATGTTACCGCTTTCTGTTACCAGGACAGCCCAAGAAGGGCACACTCCATCGCCGCCCAGGGCGGAATCAACGCGGCCAAAAATTACCAGAACGATAACGACTCCGTTTATCGCCTGTTTTATGATACCATCAAAGGAGGAGACTATCGTGCCCGTGAAGCCAATGTGCATCGTCTGGCGGAAGTCTCACCTAATATCATCGACCAGTGTGTGGCTCAGGGTGTACCTTTTGCACGCGAATATGGCGGTACACTATCAAACAGGTCATTTGGCGGTGTCCTGGTAAGCCGTACTTTTTATGCGCGCGGACAAACCGGACAGCAACTGCTGTTGGGAGCCTACTCAGCACTCAACCGTCAGATTCACGAGGGTACTGTTAAAATGTACACCCGTCACGAGATGCTTGACCTGGTTGTTGTGGAGGGGAAGGCCCGCGGTGTCATTGTACGCGACATGGTTTCGGGTGAAATCAAGCGTTTTGGCGCACATGCTGTTGTTTTAGCTACAGGCGGATACGGAAACGTCTTTTTCCTCTCTACCAATGCCATGGGTTGCAATGCTTCAGCATCATGGGTTGCTTATAAGAAAGGCGCTTTCTTCGCCAACCCGTGTTACGTTCAGATACATCCTACCTGTATCCCGGTTCATGGATCACAGCAATCCAAGCTGACCCTGATGTCGGAGTCATTGCGCAACGACGGCCGTGTGTGGGTTCCAGCCAGAAAGGAAGATGCTGAAAAACTGAGAAAGGGTGAAATTAATCCGAATGATATAGCCGATGAAAATCGGGATTTCTATCTTGAGCGCAGATATCCTTCCTATGGGAACCTCGTGCCCCGGGACGTTGCCTCCAGGGCAGCGAAAGAAAGATGTGATGCCGGTTTTGGGGTGAACAAGGAAGGGATGGCCGTATTCCTGGACTTTAAATATGCCATCCAAAGACTGGGCAAGGATACGATTGCCAAACGTTATGGCAATCTGTTCCAGATGTACGAAAAGATCACGGATGTGGATCCTTACAAGGAACCCATGCAAATCTATCCCGCTATCCATTATACCATGGGTGGAACGTGGGTGGATTATAATCTGATGACTTCCATACCCGGCTTGTACTCTTTGGGCGAAGCCAATTTCTCTGACCACGGTGCCAACCGCCTGGGAGCCTCTGCACTGATGCAAGGATTGGCTGATGGTTATTTCGTATTGCCTTATACCATTGGCGACTACCTGGGAAGTGAAATCATGACGCCGAGAATTAGTACCAATCTACCTGAGTTTGAAGCTGCAGAAAAGGCAGTAATGACTAAACTGGAGATGTTGTTCAACATCAAGGGGAAGACTCCTGTGGATCATTTCCACAAGAAACTGGGCGCCATCCTTTGGGATCACGTTGGAATGTCCCGCAATGAAGCCGGATTGAAACAAGCCATTGATGAAATCAAGAAGCTGCGCAAGGAATTCTACGCCGACCTGCTCGTACCCGGAGAATTGAAAAATGTCAATCCTGAACTAGAAAAAGCAGGAAGGATGGCTGACTTTCTTGAATTGGGTGAGCTTCTGGCACGAGATGCGCTCAACAGAAAAGAATCTTGCGGCGGACACTTCCGTGAAGAATCAGCCACCGAAGAGGGGGAAGCCAAACGTGACGATGAAAATTTCGCATATGTGGCAGCCTGGGAATACAAAGGGGTCGATACCGAGCCTGCACTTCACAAGGAAGAACTGGTTTTCGAGACCATTGCCCTGACCCAAAGGAGTTATAAATAATTGACAGACAGAAAAAACCAATCAAAATGGCAGATATAATTCTCAATAAGATATATGTAAAGGTCTGGAGGCAAAATAGTCCGAAGGCAAAAGGACGCTTCGAAACCTACCAGGTTGAAAACGTTTCTCAGGGCACCTCCTTCCTTGAGATGATCGACATCCTGAATGACAAACTGATACGGGAGGGTAAAGATCCTATCGCATTTGACCACGATTGCCGCGAAGGTATCTGCGGGATGTGTTCGATGTACGTGAATGGACATGCACACGGTCCGGATACAGAGGTGACCACTTGTCAACTTCACATGCGCAAGTTCAGCGAGGGTCAGACCATCGTAGTAGAACCATGGCGTGCTGCGGCCTTTCCAGTCATCAAGGATGTGATGGTCGACAGAACCGCTTTTGAAAAAATCCAGCAAGCCGGCGGATATGTGTCTGTGAACACCGGTGGTGTTCCCGATGGCAATGTCATCCTGATTGGGCAGGATGATGCGGAAGAAGCCATGGACGCAGCGGCCTGTATTGGCTGTGGTGCATGTGTAGCCACCTGCAAGAATTCCTCCGCGATGTTGTTCGTTGCTGCCAAGGTATCTCAATTGGCCAAATTGCCACAGGGTAAAATTGAAGCCAAAAAGCGTGCAAAAGCCATGGTGGCCAAGATGGACGAACTTGGATTCGGCAGCTGCACCAATACCGGTGGCTGCGAACTTGCCTGCCCAAAGAGTATTTCCATAGCACACATCGCCAGACTAAACCGCGAGTACCTGAGCGCGAAACTTTCGGATTAGAGGGAATGCAAGGAAAGACGGAGGAGATCTGGAGACGGGACGAGAGGACGAGAGGACGAGAGGACGACTGGGACGATGAGAAAATGAGACCGGGAGATGGAAAGACGGAGATGACGGAGTGATATCAGTACCAAGGTTTTGCTTCGTGATTCTAAGGTCCCTGAGTCTGGTCACCCTTGAACTTGTCGTGGAGTTGAAGGAGCCGGGGGTTTCCGGACGGAGATATAATGTATAGTTAAGATATTCAGTGCCAAAAACGGCATAATAATCCGTAGAGATGCAGCATGCTGCGTCTCTTTTATTGATCGGACCTAGCTACAGATTCCTGCCCATTTAAATTTTCCAGTGAATTGACTTAAACAAAGCCTATAGAACGATAGTGTTTTGGATTTTCAATCATGCGAGCCAATCTAAGCACATAGGATTTTCTTACTGCGCTAAATCATTTAATAATGAAATGATTACAATTTTTATTCTTCCCATGACATAATAACCTTCATGCGAATATTTTTGTCCGTATAAATCCTACACCAATTTTCGCAAGTGTTTGTTGCTTATTAACAGTAGATAGTTCATAACTCTTGGTCGCACCCCCTATGCGAAGAACATTTTTTTTTTGATAATATATAACTTCGCCAAGACAGATGGAATTATGTCCATAAAACCGAAAAGATGCCTTACAGAAGACTACCCAATACAGATCAGGCAAGATTAAGAGCCATCAATACCGCTATTTTGATGGGTCAGAAAAAGGAAAATGAAGAACTTGCCTTCTCCGCTGGTACACTGAACCGGCTGCGCGCCTTCTTTCCGGGTTTTGAAACAAACCTTATCCACCATAAACTGGCGAGGCAGCAACAGGACAAAAACAGCCGAACCTATCTGGAAACTGCCAAAAAAGCCAGGATCTATTTATCTCATTTTATACAGATTCTTAATTTCTCGATTCAGCGGGGCGATATGAAAGCCGATGTCCGGAATTATTATGGAATGGTTGGCGACAAAAAATCCCCTTCACTAATTCTCGAATCTGAATTACTTGAATGGGGTAAAAAGATGATTGAAGGTGAACATCAGCGGTTGCTCCACGGGGGTAACCCTCTTTACAATCCTTCAATAGCTGTAGTCAAGGTCAAATTTGATCAGTTTGTTGATGCCTACCACTTTCAAAAAACACTTCAAAGCAATACCGTCCGCTGGACGCAAAAAGTTTCCGGAATGCGTGCGGAAGCGGACGAAATCATCCTGGAGATATGGAATGAAGTGGAAGAATATTTTTCAGAATATCCGGAGGAAATCAAGAGGGAGCGTGCCGCAGAATATGGTGTTGTTTATGTATTCAGACCCATGGAAAAACAACGGAGTGAAGTGGGAATGCGCAGCCGGTCAAACTTTTGAGCGTCCTGTAAAACAGAAAACAGAAAGATCCATATGGCTGTAGATATCAGCCGCATGGATCTTTTCCTATTTGAAGGATACTTGTCTTAATATTGTTTTTCCGAAAGGAATCAACTCAACCATTTCCTTTTTCTTTGTTTTGGAGTTGATCAATCTGACGCTTATTCTACCATCCCTGAAAACGGCATTGTTGTTGCTGCTGAAACCGTAAAGGGTCAAATCCATTGGTATATAATTGAAATCCTTAAATCCGGGAGCATAAACTATCCCGGGAATTTCCCTGGCTGCAATTGGTCTGGCATAAATCAAGGCGCCATAAGTGAAATATTTTTCATGATTCAGATCTTCCCTTACTCTGATATCTGTTGAAAATTCAAGCTCCAGACTATCATTGCGGGAAAATTTACGGTTAAACAGGATGAATCCATTTTCAAGGCTATATTTTTCTTTGGTTTTGATGGTTTTCGCCCATTCTGGTTTTCTCACTTTCAGACGGATATTCATATCTTCCCCACCCGATATTTTGAAATGAAAGCGGTTGTCGTAAGGATAGTTGGTAATTTCTTCGATTCTTAAGGGAATATTCTTCACAGTGGTTTGGAGTATATTCGGGCACAACACTACTGCTACCAGAATGTTGTTGTCTTCTATGAGCCAGCATGATTGAAGAAAGCAGGGAGAGATCCTTCCGGCATTCGGAACACAGCATACAGCCACGTCCTGATGTACAGGCGAATATTTGTAGCGGGTTTGCTTCCGGCCCGGGTCAATTTCTCCGTTTTTGGTTCCCATCATTTCGAAGGAATTATCCGTTTTCAAATAGGCAATGCAGGAATGGTCAGGATTACGGCTGCCCTGTGCTCCATTGAAAAAAGTATTCTCGATTTTTTCTGCAAATTGACAATTCCCGGTCATCCGCAGCAAAAGGGAATAACTGTCGGTTAGTTCATGGATCGAACAATATTCATAGCCTGTTTGGGTGGCGTCTGCATTTCTGCCGTCTATCCATTCATCCCCGATGGGGCTTCCTGTTAGTGTAGTGGTTTTCTCGATACTTGAAATATAAATGCTCAAAGCCTTTACCAGTTCCTCATTTCCGGATACAAACGCTGCAACTGTCAGGGGACGCAAATGCTCGTAAGTATGCACTCCGTGCGATTGAAGCTTGTAATCCTTATCCAGGATGCTATTGAGTTGTGCATCTTTTTCGGAACTGTAATTTTGGGAGAAATTCAGGTAGAGGAAAACTGCATAATCAAGATATCTCTGGTCACCTGTTATTTGATGCATCTTGTCGAGCACATCCGTGAAAGTTAACCCATGGGCAACTCCGCCGGACAATCCATTGCCGGCATTGAAAGGGTCAGATTGGTTTAACGGATAGTTCTGCATGACATTGTGTACGGCTTTTAGCAGAGCATCGAGGACTATTCGATCGCCGGTACCTTCATACCATGCCAGCAGCCCGCGATATAGCGTTGTTTTCGACCAGAGTTCGCCATTTTCAGATGTGAACTTATAGCGTAACTCCTTGTCATAAATACCAAGATAACCATCCTTATCTTGCGTGAATAAAATGCGATCGATATAGGTTTTAGCCTTTTCTATGGATGGTTTATCGTCGAGCAATAGCGCGTTGCGTATGTATGCATCCCACCAGTTAGACTGCGTTTCGGAATTCCACCATTTGTAATGTTCTTCACCTTCCGGGTCTCCTGATTTCAGATTCCCCAACTCTTTAGTTTTGCTCTTACTGTGCAGCCGTTCCGTCCCATAAATAGGATCGTTGATTAATTCGGGAACAAGTTTGTCGAGATTCCCGACGAAACCGTCCATATCCTTTTGCATCTGGGTTTTCAGCCAGCCGGAAGGTTTGATGCTGCCAAGCGGGAACAGCCGGAATTTCCAGCTACCATCAGTTTCAGGGACTTCGTTCAAGTTGGGACGATCAGAGGCGAATAACATGGAAATATGATCAAAAGCGTGTTTATGCAATCGTTATTCTTTGTAAACTGCAATTCCATATGGTTGAAAAACAATACTATCTCCATGAATTTCGGCCTTTTCGAGGAAATCACATTTTTTGATTGAAGAGGACTTCGCTGTTAAGCTACTCTCAGAAAGATTCAGCATGACCACCACTTTTTCGTAGGCGGTTTCTCTTGAAAAGGCCAGGATATCAGGCTTTCCGGTTTGTAAGCGTTTAAAATCGCCATTCCTTACTGCATTATTGGCCTTTCTGAAGAAAATGAGTTTGCGGTATAGGTTCCACAATGATGACGGATCTTTCTGTTGAACGGACAATGCGAGTTTTTCAGATTCTCCTGTTTTGAAATAGGATTGATCCCACCATGGACCGGAGTCCTTGTAGAAAACTGCTGTACCCGGTTCATTGGGATCAGGGGTCCAGGGAAAAGCTTCCCTGACGGGAATGTGGTTAACATCATATCCCCAATTGCCTATCTGCCCGGATACACCCAGTTCCTGTCCGTAATAAATTGAAGGAATTCCGGGCAATAAAATATTTAGAACGGCCCCGCAAAATAGCTTTCTTTTGTCCTGCTTAACTACGGATGCAAATCGCTCTGTGTCATGATTTTCAATGAAATTGATGTAGTTTTTGCCTTCCGGGATTCTTTTTAAAGTTTGTTCAACCTGTTTCCCGATATTTTCTGCATTGAGGCTATTTCTCAGGGTTTTGTCTGCCGGATCTTTCGCAAAGTAATCAGGTGTTCCTGCTATCGCAAAATGAATTGGAAATCCGAAACTTGCATTAATTCCGCCTTGAACTATCATATCTTCACCATATTCAGCCCAATTCGATTGTTCGCCGACCACGAAAAGGTTAGGATTAATGGCTTTGCAATATTGAAAGACCGGGTTCCAGAAGTTGGAGAACATGTGAGTGAACAATCCCTTGTTATCAAGGTCGTCCATCATGTGGTCAATCCGGAAACCATCAACTCCATCATCAAATTTTCCGTCACCATTGGGGTCAACCCAATGGGCATAGAATGTTTTTGTCCAATTCTTAACTTTCTGACTGTTGAGGTTAAGATATACGATGTTCAATTTTTGGTCAGGCCATGCCTTGGAAAAAACCAAATCAGTGCCCGATGGTACATAAAATTGTTCAGGATACCGGTTTAACGAATCGCTGTAGTAGATAAATCCGGAATAGGGCGATCCGGGGTTTTTATACGAATCTACCAGCCATTTATTCCCGGTTTGTGCATACTGGGTTTCCATATCCATAATAAATTTGAGGCCATTTTGATGAACTGCCTTGATGAAGGTCAGGTAGTCATCCATGGTACCATATTCCGGGTCTATTTTTTCGTAATCCCTGGCGAAATAATTGTGGTAGAAATCTGATTCATACAAAGGGGTAAACAGGACGGTTGTGATACCCAGATCTTTCAGATATCCCAGCTTTTCGGTAAAACCTTTGAGGTCGCCATGTCTGTCTCCATTCGAATCGAAAAAACTACGCTGATGAACATGGTAAATGATTTCATTATTCCAGTCCGGTTTTTCTGCTGCATCTTTTGGCTTCTTTAAAGAGCAGGAACAGAATAGAATAACATTGAATACTAGGAGTATAACTGAGTATTTTTTCATTGCTGAATTTTTATTTTTTTACTTTTCATTCTTAACTTCAATAGTTTGAACGATTATGTCCCTATCCCTGTCTTTGCCAAGAAACAAAACATTATTTTTCTGATCAAAGGCCACGCTCTGGCCTCCGTAAACCTGTCCTTTCCAGGGACCATGTGATATCTGACCGATGAGGTTGGTCCCGATAACAGGACAACCAACTTTACTGGCCACATTTTTAATCACTTTTATCAATTCCTGTCCATGTGCCGGCCATGCATCTTCCGGCGCCGCCCAGCCGTATGGAATAAGCAAAAGATCTGGCTTTTTGGACTTCATGCTTTCCAGCAGATTTTCCATAAATGAGTCAGCACAAATCATCAATCCGACGAGACCGAATCTTGTTTGAACGACCTGTACTACGTCGCCTACTGAATAGGGAGGATTCATCAGTTCGGGAAGCACGTTTATCTTTCTGTGCTTCAGTAAAATATTGCCATCGTCGTCAATCAGGATGGCTGAATCAAAAAGATATACACCGGCTTTCTCATCGAGGCCAATACAAATGTAGATTTTGTATTTCCTGGCCAGGTTACATAGTTGTTCGCTATCCTTCCCGGGAATCGGACAAGCCCGAAGGTGAGCATCCGGATTTACCCAGCCAAGCAGGCTTGATTCAGGGAAAACAATGATTTCAGCCTGCTTTTCCTTTGCCTCAATGATTGCATTTTCAATGCGTACAAAATTGCCCGACAAATCGCCATCGAGACAAAATATCTGAGCCATTGCGATTTTAACCTGATTGTTTTCTGTCTTTGATTTCACAGTTGTTGATCCGTTTGAAATAGTTGGAGATAAACTGGATACACATATTGCTATGATAGACGCAATAATATATTTCTTCATTTTCCTAATTTTTCATCAAGAATTCAAGCGGAATATTAAACCGCTGGTTCCACGACTTTTCGCTGTGATCTTTCCCGGGAAAGAATTTCGTCATCCAGTTCTTATCAGTGTACCCTTGGTCTTTTAAAACTTCATCCACTTTTTTTTGCAATGGCGGATACATGGCATCCAGGGTCTGATCGCCGTAATCGAAATAGATCTTATGGGATTTGGGATCGGGCAGGTTCTTCTTCATATAATTTACGAATGCATCAGGAACCGGATTCCCTTCCATCGAAAATATGCCGGGCCAGTGGGTACTCATACAGGCTGCGCCCCCGAATATCTTTGGATACTCACAGATGGCATACATCGAAATCAATCCCCCCATGCTGCTGCCTGCAATGAAGGTGTGGGACCTGTCCTTGTGAACAGGGTATTTCTTGTCGATAAAAGGTTTGAGTTCTGTAACCAGAAATTTGAGGTAATTGTCTGAAACGGGGATGAATGCCTCCGTTGTCCTTCCGGCTCCCTGCAGTTGTTTGGTGACAAAATCCTTTTGATCCTGCGTAAGCGATTCAAAGGGTTTCTGAGGAAAGTAATCTGCGTGCCTTGTTTTGCCGCCATTAGAGACTCCAACTACGATAAAATCCTGAACTTTATGCCCTTGCAATAATTTGGTTGCCACATTATCCACATCCCACGACTGGTGGTTCCAGGTTGTGGTTGAATCAAAAAGCATCTGACCATCATGCATGTACAGGACCGCATATTTTTTCCTGGTGCTATAATTTTCAGGTAGCCACACTTCTACATTTCTTTCAGTAATGTATTTTGACCCGAAGTTTTCGTACAGGTCAATTTTGCCTGCAACGGGAATTTGCGGCTTTGGTCTGGGCATTAAAAACTCGAGGGGAACATTCAGCCTGACACTCCAGGCAACTTCGTTGTGTTCAGCTTTCTCAAAGATCTTTGAGAGGTAGTTGGTCTCATTGAACCCTTTCCCTTTGGCAATTACATCCACAAAATACTGGATGGCGGCATATGTTTTATCACCCTCACCGCTGCCATAATCCATGTAGATTTTGTGTCCGAAAGGGGAAGGAAGGTTCTTTTTTAGGTATTCAAAGGCAGCCGTCGGGACTTCGTAACTTGGTTCAATCTGGCTCAGCCATGCCGTCGAAAGGCAGGCGACACCATTGAAAACATCCGGATATTCACAAATGGCGTAAATGGAGATGATTGCGCCCATGCTCGAACCGATCATCCAGGTATGGTCCTTGTCTGTGTATGTTGAGAAGTGGTTATCTACATACGGTTTCAATTCTGTGACAAGGAACTTCAGATAGTTGTCACCACTGACCGATTTGCCATTCAGGTATTTGTCGGAGATTTTTGTCCGGGTCTTTTCGTCCAGCAGATTATATATCTTGTTGGGAAGATATTCGGCAATCCGGTCGGCTCCCGTATTCCAGATGGCAACTAGGATGCAATCCACAATTTTTTTCTCCTTGATCAGTTGTGAGAAGGTTTCATCTGCCTTCCACTCCTTTTTGTTCCAGGTTGTCGTGCTGTCGAAGAGCATTTGCCCATCATGCATGTACACCACACTGTATTTCTTTTTTGTGTCATAGGCTTCAGGAAGCCAGATGTCCACGTTACGGACAGACACAAATTCAGACTTGAAATTTTCAACCCTTGTTATACTTCCGGAAGCCAATTTGGGAAGGTTTTGTGCACCTGCAATCGAACAGACCAGGAACAGCGCAAAGAATAGTAATCTTGTTCTCATCACTAAATTGGTTAAAGTTGGATCATCTTAATTCAAAATTGAATGTCATGCATTGCCCGCAGATTCCTGTGGGGAGTATTGACGGTAATTTCACATCCACCCGACAGGATCAATTTCTTTCCTTTCTGGCTCTGGATAAGTTCGGTCGTCAGTTTCGAAATCTCAGCAGGGCTCTGATTTTGAATGGTAACAGGGTTGATGTTGCCGCAAATGGCTACATTCGGTCCCATGAAATGAAAGGCATCCTCAAAACTTACCTGAGAGTCGATATCAAGAATATCGATGCCGAGATCCTTCAATGAAGGCAGCAGGTGCGTGATGTTTCCGCAAATATGCATTTTTACCTTGCTGCCTGAATGATGGATATCACTGATTAAATCTGCATGGCGCGCCTTGACATAGGTGTCGTACAGATCAATGTCAATCTGGGAACAGATGGCATCTCCGATACCAATGACATCGCATCCGGCATCTGTTTGTGCCTTGGCGAAGGCTTTGGCAGTCACCATGCATTTGTCCATCAGTAAATTACTGAAGTCAGGATCGATCATGAGCATCATCAGCATTTCACTTACTCCAACGAGGTCGCATGCTTCCGCCAGCGGGCCTTCAATCCAACCGAACACAGGAACGGTACCTTTCAGCAGACGGCTGTAGAGTTTTGCACCCCGGATACGGTCGAGCGTTCGCTCAGATTTATAAACATCAGGATTCTTAAGTGCAATAACATCATCGATGGTATGGATGATGGGAGCCAGGCATTTGGGTACCCCTTCCGGGATAAATTCAATTTTGGCCCCAAAGGCGGCAGTTTCCCGGTAGGGATCAGAGATAAGTTCAACCCAGTCCAGATCAAATTCTTCCAAAGCCTTTATGTTGCTTTTGACCAGGACATTATAATCAGAAGCAAATTCACCGTAGGTATTCCCGTTTAACCTTGCTGCGAAATGCATTAAAATTGGATGAAAGGGAAGATAACTTTCAATTTTGTCATTGTTGAGGAAAGCAAGAAATTTTTCTCTTTTATTCATCATGGTAAGGAGTTGGTCAATCCCTTTTCCTGAGGGTTGCGAGCCCGAATTTGTTTTCAGTAAATTAAGATAAATTTTCCAGTTTTTTATTTGTCTGGATTATCAGAAAATTGTGTAATATTACCATTTTTATGCTCATAAATGAGACATAAATTGCAAAAAAGACAAAGTGAAGGCGAAATTTGAACAAATTGCGGCCGACCCCGGAAACTCTTTTTCTATTCTTCAGATAAGCCAGCCACATTTTGATGCCACTTATCATTTTCACCCTGAACTGGAGTTGACTTTGATTCTGGAAGGAAAGGGGCAAAGGTACATTGGAGGGGAAGTTTCTGATTATGAATCGGGTGATCTGGTTCTGGTGGGTGAAAATATTCCGCATTGCTGGATGAGTGATATCCTTCAGAAAGAAATGCAAGCCAGTGCCATTGTTTTTCAGTTTCAGAAGAACTTTGTAGGGGAAATTTTCTGGCAACTCCCGGAGATGGCTGCAATCCAAGCACTTCTGGAAAGAGCCGGTGCCGGGATTTTGATTTCAGGTTTTACAAGTCAACAGATTTCCGCTAAAATGAAGCGTTGTGCAACAGTTTCGGGATTTGAACGATTAAATGGCTTCCTTGAGATTTTGCAAATCATTGCGGTTTCTCAGGAAACTGTATTGATTGATCCTTTGTTTTCAGTTCATGGTTCTTCTGCTGCTGAAGCCGGTCGGTTTCAGACTATTTTCAGTTACCTTATTGAGAATTACCGGCAAGACATTTCGCTTAGAACACTCGCAGATATTTCACATTTAACACCAACTGCATTCTGTCGCTATTTCAAAAATGTAACCCACAAGACCTTGATGGAGGTTGTAACAGATTTCCGGATCAACCATGCCTGCCAGCTTTTACGTTCAACCGATAAACCTGTTTTTGAAATCTGTTTCGAAAGCGGATTTGGCCATATCTCGCATTTCAATAAAACCTACAAGAATGCAACAGGTAAAACTCCCCTGCAATACAGAAAATTATTTGGCAAATAGAATATTAATGCCAGTCAAAATTATCCAAATAGTCTGTATATATTGTCATTTTGTTCAGAACTGATTTCCACCAGTCCTTCCCGTGCCATAGTTGTTTGAATTTCTATTGTTGGGGTTGTTCAGGTTATTGGGATCATCAGGATCATCCTTTTCAGAACCATCTTGTTTTGAACCTCCCATTTTTAGCGCCTTGGGCATTGTTTTCGTCCTTATAAGCGGTATCCGGTAGGAAACTGTCAGTGAAAAGTCGAAAGGAACCCCAAGGTTGGTATAACCAAGTCCCGGAACGACGTAAGGAGTCATATGAGGATCCTTGGTCATGGCAAAAAGAAATTTTGCCCGGGCAGACCAACCGAAAAAGAAATTGCGAACCAGTTCGCCCTTCATCCCGAAAACGAGCTCTCCCCAATGGGCGTTCAAGTTATCCTTAGGGAATGTCGTAGTAATCGCTCCCCAATAGTTGGTGTAATTGGCCATTAGAGTTTCATGGGAAAAGCGACTGAAACCATACCTGACTCCAACAAATACTAGGTCGTTGTCGGCAAGGGATTCGAATTTGACAATATTTAAATCGACGCCAATCCTTGCATACGGTCCTTTGTTGGTATAATGGAATTTGTCGTTGTCATCGTTGACATCCAGGTAACCGGCTTCTACGGTAGGAAACCAGTTTCCCTTGTACGGGTAATCCGCCTGGATCTCAATCGCACTGCGTGTCGTCTGTTGAATATAGGGCATCAAAAAGCGCGACACATCAATCCCGAAGCGGGGTCCTTCGTACCTCCACACGTCGTCCTTTTTCTGCCCGAATCCGGCTATCGGACTAATTAGCAGTAAGATGAAGATATATCGTAATATTTTGTCCACTGGTGGAATAAGTTTCTATTGATTTTGGATCAATCACAGGGTTGTATACCCTCATGGAGTCTATCAGGGAAGTGTGTCTTGTTGCATTCACCTGGTAGTATGGAGCAAAGCCGCAGGCCTGTGAAATTAATTGGATATTCATTGTGTGCCGAACCCAGAAAATGCTGGTCCTTCCGTTGGCAGAGACAACATATCCTGTCGAGTCGGCAGTAAGTGATAATGGCAATCCGATTCTCTTGATCAGAGCGGAGTCCAGATTGTTTAAAAGTGTGTCACCCAATGCGCTACGGCCAAATCCACGCACAACCATCGGACCGATCTTATTCGAATTATTTCCGATGAAAGTGGTTACCATCAGGGTATCGACAGATTCGTAGCAGTGCCCGCCATTGTTGCAGGAGGCAAGCAACAAGACAGCAGAAATGAACCCTAAAAACTGAATACGCATCCGAAAGAGTGGTTTGTTGTGTATCTGTCGGCAAATATAATCAAATTGGGCGGATGGGATTTATACCCGAAAAATAATTGATAGTTTTGCCTTTCTAATTTACTTTGTATGAGAACAGTCACTTTTATGATATTTTTTTCCATCGTCCTTCTTATTTATTCCGCAGTCAACTACTTTGTTTACTCGAGAGGTCTCTTGGTATTTTCGTGCAATCCAACCCTGAAGCGGTATTATACCATTATTTTCTGGACCGTCGTTTCTTCATTTATCGTTGGTATGTTTTGGGAGCGGACGGCTTCTTCGATTGTCAGTGAATGGATTTACAGGGTAGGCGCATTCTGGCTTGCCTTCATGTTTTATTTCCTGATGGTTTTGCTGGTCATAGACCTTGTCAGGGTGGCGGATTATTTTTTTCATTTTCTTCCTGCATTTTCAACGGGAGCTAAATTGAATCTGGGTTATGCAGTCATTGGGTTGGTGACGCTGATTGTTGGGTATGGTTATTTTAATGCAAAAAATACACGGATCAGGGAGATTCCACTTAGCATTCACAAAAAGGTGACAGGAAAATCTGAGCTGAAAATTCTGATGGCTTCCGATATTCATCTGGGGGCGCTTATTGGAGAACAGCAGGAGATGAAACTCGTACGGATCATCAACGACCAGAAACCCGATCTGGTGCTACTTTGCGGCGACCTTGTGGACGGAGATATCGGACCGGTATTGCGCAAGAACCTGGGGAAGCACATCCAGGAGATCAGAACTCCGCTTGGGGTTTATGCGATTCCTGGCAACCATGAATACATTGGCGGCATTCAGAATACACTCCCTTATCTGCGAAGTATCAATATCAAAGTCCTTCGCGATGAAGTGGTCACTCTTGGTGATGGAATCCAGCTTGTAGGGAGGGATGACCGCGACAGTCGCAGAATGGGAGAAACTACTGGTCCTCATGAATTAAAAGAATTGACAAAGAATCTGGATCATTCCAAACCGATCATCGTGATGAATCACCAACCATTCCATCTGGAAGAGGCTGTTGAGGTAGGGGCAGACCTGCATCTGTCAGGCCATACCCACAACGGACAAATGTGGCCTTTCAACTACATCACTGAAGCCATGTTCGAAGTAAGCTGGGGATTGAAACAAAAAGGAAATACCACCTGCTACGTCTCCTCTGGTTTTGGCTCATGGGGACCGCCGGTTCGGATAGGAAATACTCCGGAAGTGGTGGTGTTTGATATAAAGTTCGATTCCGGAAATCCAAAATATTGAGTATCTTTGCACGATTTTAATTTTCAATTTAAGTTCAGATTATCAAGTATATAAGGTATGTCAGATAGGAATAACACCCGGAATTTTTGCATCATTGCCCATATTGACCATGGAAAAAGTACGCTGGCCGATCGCCTGCTGGAAATGACCTCCACGATCAGTGCTCGCGACATGGAGGCACAGGTGTTGGATGACATGGACCTGGAGAAGGAACGTGGAATCACCATCAAGAGCCATGCCATCCAGATGGAATATATGCATGAAGGGGAGAAATATCTGCTCAATCTGATCGATACCCCAGGGCACGTTGATTTTTCCTACGAAGTTTCCAGATCGATCGCTGCCTGTGAAGGGGCCTTGCTGATCATCGACGCCACCCAGGGTATACAGGCACAAACCATCTCAAATCTTTATCTGGCCATTGAACACGATCTGGAGATCATTCCGATTCTGAATAAGATGGATCTGCCCAATGCCATGCCGGAAGTCGTCGAAGACCAGATCATTGAACTGATTGGCTGCAAAAGATCCACTATTATCCGGGCATCCGGCAAAACGGGCGATGGTGTGGCAGAAATACTCGAACGCATACTAACCGATATACCAGCTCCGGAAGGAGACCCGGAAGCTCCGCTGCAGGCGCTAATTTTCGACTCGGTATTCAACCAGTTTCGCGGGGTAATTGCCTACTTCAAGGTGGCCAACGGCAGAGTCCGCAAAGGCGACCTGGTGAAGTTTGTGGCTGCTGACAAGCAATACAATGTCGACGAGGTTGGAGTGCTGAAGATGGGACTCGAAATCCGTGATGAACTGAGTGCTGGTGATGTGGGCTACATTATTTGTGGCATCAAGACAGCGAAGGAGATCAAAGTGGGAGATACCATCACCGAGGTAAAAAATCCTTCCGCTGCCATCTCCGGATTCGAAGAGGTAAAACCCATGGTTTTTGCTGGAGTCTACCCAATTGACAGTGAGGACTATGAAGATCTTCGCAACGCCATGGAAAAGCTGCAATTGAACGATGCTTCCCTGACTTATGTGCCTGAATCTTCCATGGCGCTGGGCTTTGGTTTCCGCTGCGGTTTCCTTGGACTGTTGCACATGGAGATCGTGCAGGAACGGCTTGACCGCGAGTTCGACATGAATGTGATCACGACGGTTCCCAACGTTTCCTACATGGTTACAACCAGGGCCGGAGATACTTTCGAATTTTACAATCCGGCAGGAATGCCTGAGTCGACCCTTATCGATGTCATCGAAGAGCCGTTCATCCATGCGCAGATCATTACCAGGTCAGAATACATTGGTGCCATCATGACGTTATGCCTGGATAAGCGAGGAATGTTGACAAAACAGGAGTACCTCACCGCTGACCGTGCAGAACTTTCTTTCGATATGCCATTGGGTGAGATAGTGATTGATTTTTACGACAAGCTTAAAAGTATCTCAAAAGGCTATGCTTCTTTCGATTACCATATTACAGGTTATCGTCCGGCCAAGCTGGTAAAGCTGGATATTTTGCTGAACAGTGAACCAGTGGATGCGCTCTCAACGCTGCTGCATGTAGACAATGCTTACTATATCGGCCGCCGGATGTGTGAAAAGCTGAAGGAGCTGATCCCAAGGCAACAGTTTGATGTGGCGATACAGGGTGCCATCGGTGCGAAAATCATTTCGAGGGAAACTGTAAAGGCTGTCCGCAAGGATGTGACTGCCAAATGTTACGGAGGCGACATCACGCGCAAGCGTAAACTGCTGGAGAAGCAGAAAAAAGGCAAGAAACGGATGAAGCAGATCGGGAATGTCGAAGTGCCCCAGAAAGCTTTCCTGGCCGTTCTGAAGTTGGATTAAAATAGACATGAGATATAAGACATGAGATATAAGACATGAGATAT
>CAIUUO010000021.1 GCA_903902325.1 uncultured Bacteroidia bacterium | reverse complement strand
CTTATTCTATGAACTACAAACGATTATAAAAAAATGCTAACTAAACGACATTGATATATATATTATCATCCACACCACAACTTGAAAGTGTAATCAGCACTACTACCCACTACCGTAATTCGCACATCAACCCACAACTGTATCTGAACGTCTACCTGCAATGTCAATCCGCTATAAATCCTGTTACTTCCTGTTGTTCCTGATTCTCTAACCACCTCTTCCGTCGAAATAGCGACACAATGTGAATAACCCCCGGCGCCAGCCGGGGGTGAGGCCAAACAAAGGTACTTAAGCCCTGGAAGGGCGACATATACTTACTGCACTGTTGGCTCCTGCAGAGGGTAGTACAAACAATCATTTTAGGATTCCATAACTCAACACCCCGAAAACTTAGCCATGATGACAGAAAACCCAACTCAAAAATGTAATTTTGAGAAAACAGAAATTTGTTGATGAATACTGCTGCCCATAATAAACTTGTTTCTTTTATCTGGTCCATCGCCGACGATTGTTTACGTGATATTTACGTCCGGGGAAAATACCGCGATGTAATCCTTCCTATGGTTGTACTTCGCCGCCTCGACGCCCTGCTCGAAACCACAAAGGAGGCCGTTATGGAAGAATTGCGTTTTCAGCGCGATGAGGCTGAATTCACTGAATGGGATGATAATGGCTTAAAGGAAGCCTCCGGATATGTCTTCTACAACACAAGCGTCTGGACTCTCCAACGTCTTCATGACACCGCAACAAACAGCCAGCAGATCCTGCTTGGAAATTTTGAAGACTACCTTAACGGCTTCAGCGCCAATGTTAAAGAGATAATCGATAAATTCAAGCTGCGGAGCCAGATACGGCACATGGCCGAGAAAGATGTTTTGCTGAACGTTCTTGAAAAGTTTACGTCGCCATATATTAACCTGACATCTTCAGTCAAAACCGATCCCGATGGAAGGAAGATGCCTCCTCTTACGAACCTGGGTATGGGTTATGTTTTCGAAGAGCTGATCAGGAAATTTAACGAGGAAAATAACGAGGAGGCTGGGGAACACTTTACCCCCCGCGAGGTGATTGACCTTATGACTCATATCATCTTCGATCCCATAAAGGATAAACTGCCCCTTGTAATGACTATTTATGATCCTGCCTGCGGTAGCGGGGGAATGCTTACCGAATCCCAAAATTTCATTAAAGATGAGGAAGGTGAGATCCGTGCAAAGGGCGATGTTTATCTCTACGGGAAAGAAATAAATGATGAAACCTACGCAATCTGCAAATCGGATATGATGATAAAGGGTAATAACCCTGAAAACATCAAAAACGGCTCTACACTTTCCACCGATGAGTTCGCAGGTACAAAATTCGACTTCATGCTTTCAAATCCGCCCTATGGCAAATCGTGGGCCAGTGAATTGAAAAATATTAAGGATGGGAAAGACATTATTGATCCCCGATTTAAGATCACTCTCAGGGATTATTGGGGAAATGCAGAAGACTCCGATGCCACGCCCCGTTCTTCCGACGGACAACTGCTCTTCCTGATGGAGATGGTAACCAAAATGAAACCACTTTCACAGAGCGCATCCGGTTCAAGAATTGCCTCGGTCCATAACGGTTCAAGCCTCTTTACGGGCGATGCAGGTGGCGGTGAAAGCAATATCCGCCGGTATATTATCGAAAATGACTGGCTCGAAGCAATTGTTCAGCTTCCTAATAACCTGTTTTATAATACCGGAATCACAACCTATATCTGGATTTTAAGTAACAGCAAGGCGGCCCACAGGAAGGGTAAGGTCCAGTTAATCGATGCCGGTCAGCTTTATCGCAAGCTCCGTAAAAACCTGGGTAACAAAAACTGTGAGTTTGCCCCGGAACATATAAAAGAGATCGTTGAAGTCTATTCGAAAATGCAATCAATAGAAAGAGAGGGAGATGAAGGTATTGCCTCTAAGATCTTTGATAATACAGATTTTGGATATTATAAGGTGACTATTGAACGGCCAAAAAGGCTCAGGGCACAGTTTACCGAAGAACGCATTGCCGGTCTGCGTTTTGATAAGGGACTGCTTGAACCTATGACCTGGGCCTACGAAACCTGGGGCGAAAAGGTATATACTGAAATTGCCCGGCACGAAAAAGAGATTATTGAATGGTGCGAAAAAAACGAGCTCAACTTAAACGCCAGGCAGATTAAAACCCTTGTGAGCGAAGCTTTGTGGACCAGACAAAGGGAACTTCTGAACTTTGCCTCTGGCCTGCTGGAAGCCATTGGAACGGATGAATACAACGACTATAGTATTTTCAGGGAAAAGGTGGATGAAACATTGAAAGCAAAAAAGATAAAGCTTTCTGCTTCTGAAAAAAATGCAATATTGAATTCAGTGAGCTGGTATGATCCCAATGCTGAAAAGGTTATAAAAGGCACAATCAAATTGTCGGGTGATAAACTGGACCAACTGCTTAAGCATCTTGACTGCAAGGAATCTGAACTGGCCAATTACGGCTATTTTGCATCGGCTAAAAAAGGTGAGCCTGCCAGCCGTGGCTGGTATATCGAATACGAAACCGAAAGCGATTTACGTGATACTGAGAATGTACCTGTAAAAGAAAATATTTACGATTACTTTTTGCGTGAAGTGAAACCTCATGTAGCCGAAGCCTGGATTAACCTGGATGCTACAAAAATTGGTTATGAGATCAGCTTCAATAAGTATTTCTACAAACACAAACCTCTGCGGAGCATAGAAGAAGTGAGCAGCGATATTTTGAAACTTGAAGCATTGAGTGAGGGATTAATCCATGAAATATTAAACCTGGGATAATATTGTGGAAAAAATTCAACAAAATGAGCAAATACTTTTTACCGATATAAGGCAATTGATCGACGATGCCCGATTAATGGTAAGCAAGGTTGTTTCATCCGGTGTAACTGCATTGTATTGGAACATTGGAACAAGGATAAACAAGGAATTACTGAACAATCAGCGGGCAGAATATGGCCAACAGATTGTCGCTACACTGGCGCGACAATTGGTACTGGAATATGGAAGCAATTTTGAAGAAAAGAATTTGCGACGAATCCTTCAGTTTGCCAAACTTTTTCCCGATGCCGGAATTGTCGCTACGCTGTGGCGACAATTGAGCTGGTCGCATTTTAAATTGCTTTTACCGTTGAAAGACGAATTGCACCGCGATTTTTATGCACAAATGTGTAATCTCGAAAGTTGGAGTGTTGAAACGCTTCGGAGTAAAATAAAATCGATGCTTTTTGAACGCACAGCCTTGTCGCAAAAGCCCGACGAGTTGATAAAACAAGAGTTGGAACTGCTTAGAAAAGAAAAAAAACTGAGTCCCGAACTCGTTTTCAGGGATCCTTACATTCTCGATTTTTTGGGTCTGAAAGATACCTTCAGTGAAAAAGACCTTGAAAGAGCCATCCTTTTCGAATTGGAAAAATTCATTCTTGAGCTTGGTGTGGGTTTTACCTT
>CAIUUO010000020.1 GCA_903902325.1 uncultured Bacteroidia bacterium | reverse complement strand
TTGTTTTGTGCTCATATTAACCCGGTTTTAGAAGGTGATTCCATTGTTCATCAGCAAATGCTCTACGATGGGTCCGAATGATAAAGCCGGGAAATGCGTCAATCCGCCGACAATCAGTATGACTGCTATGAGAAGTCCCATAAAGAGGAAATTGTCTGTATGAAAAGTACCTGATGATGAAGGGGTAATTTTCTTCCCTGCCATACTTCCCGCGATAGCCAGAACAGGAGCAATGATACCAAAGCGACCAATTAGCATTCCAATACCCAATGTAACATTGTAAAATATTGTATTGGCATTCAACCCTGCGAAAGCACTTCCGTTGTTTCCGGCAGCAGATGAGTAGGCGTAAAGAATTTCTGAAAAACCATGAGGACCCGAATTATTAAGACCAGCCAGGCCGGGATTGCTGACGGAAGCCCAGGCGGAGAATATGAGAATGACCAGATTGGGTGCAAGTACCGCGATAATGGCCATCTGCACCTCGAATTTTTGAATTTTTTTACCAAGATATTCCGGTGACCTTCCAACCATCAAACCGGCGATGAATACAGTCAGAATGACAAAAATTATCATACCGTATAATCCTGCACCTACACCTCCGAAAATAATCTCTCCGAGCATCAGGTTGATCATGGCTACCATTCCGGTCAAAGGAGCCAAACTGTCGTGCATTGCGTTTACAGAACCATTTGATGCGGCGGTTGTAGTGGTTGACCAGAGAACACTGTTTGTAATTCCAAACCTGGTTTCCTTTCCCTCCATCAAGGCCAATTTCCCAAAAATGGGATTGGATGCATACTCCGCATACAATGAGATACTTAAACCGATCAGCAATAGTATCAGCATGGCCATAAAGATAGTCCAGCCTTCCCTTGCCGATCCCACCATTTTCCCGTAGGTGAAGGTGAGCGCCGCAGGTATAAGCAAGATGGCCAACATTTCCAGAAAGTTGCTGAACGGGGTCGGGTTTTCAAAAGGATGAGCGCTGTTCGCATTGAAAAATCCACCACCATTGGTACCCAATTGTTTGATTGCAATCTGGGAAGCTGCCGGTCCCTGCGGTATTATCTGTGTTGCGCCCTGCAAAGTTTGAACCGTATCATAGGTTTTGAAATTCTGTACAACACCCTGCCCGACCAATACAACTGCAAAGAGTATCGAAAGTGGTAAAAGAATATACAGGGTGGATCGGGTAAGGTCCGTCCAGAAATTGCCAAGCAGATCTGTGGTTTTCCTTGAAAGCCCCTTGATGAGTGCCAGCAATACCGCTATTCCGGTCGAAGCACTTACGAAATTCTGTACCGTGAGTCCAACCATTTGAACAAAATAGCTAAGGGTCGTTTCTCCTGAATATCCCTGCCAGTTGGTATTGGTCATGAAGCTTACAGATGTATTGAAGGCTGAATGCCAGGACACATTGGTCCGATGCGACGGATTGAACGGTAAATATGTCTGAAGCAATTGAATCAGGAACAAGAATAAGAATCCGACCAAATTAAAAACCAACAAATCAAATGTGTAGGACTTCCAGTTTGATTCCTTGTCTGGATTTATACCTGAAAATTTATAAGTGAGTCTTTCAAGCCAACCGAAAACAGGAAGCATCAAATGTTTCTCACCGGTGAATACCTTGAACATGAAATTGCCCAATACAGGTGTTAACCCGATTAACAAGGTAAAATACAATATGATCTGAATAAAATCCTGTGTTGTCATTTTGTGAATTATGAATTAGAATTTCTCAGGTTTGATGAGTGCGTAGATGAGATAGCCAAGGATGAGAACGGCGATTAATGCTCCGATGGCATATCCCGAATTGTTACCGGAGGATTGGACCTCCATCATTAAAACAGTGTTCATTTCAGTATAATTATTGTTCGTGAATTATCTGATACAAAGGTGCACTGGTATTCGTAAGGATTTTAAAAGGATTTGCTGTATGCCTGTAAAGAATTCATAAGGATCATGATTTTGCACGGAATACTTTCTGTAATCAATCAAAAAAGTCTGCAAATGTGAAAAATAGTAAGCTACAAAAACGCTTTGCTATTTTGGTTGGATAAAAACGCCCTTCACCGTTTTTGAAAAAACCAAAAAATAGCCTTACTCGATCTTTATTGGGAATATAACAATTGGTATTCCGAATTTAAAGAACCGTTTCTGGATGGAGAAGATAGTATGGTTGTGGAGTATTTGCGACATGAAGAAAGTCTTTGAGAAAACCAACTGACCGCCAAAGAAGGTCGGATTGGGAAGCAGCGGCATCATTCTTTTGACAATGCTGTATACCTCACTAACAGGATCGGTTCCGATCGTCCAGATACTCTTTCCGTAGAATCCGAATTGATTGGCAATCTTAACATATTTAGCGCCGTCTTGCTTGACTGAGTGTTTAAAATGTTCAAGTTCTTCGGAACCCCTGTAAATCTTTGAATTAATAACGCCAATCCGGATGAAGATAAAATTCTGGTATATACCCTTGAAATTTTCATTGATTCTCAGGAAGGTATAAAGTCCTGTTCCCCCGAAACCTGACACCAGGATAATCGCTGTTTTTGCATCCGGATTAAACTTAACCGATGCCGGATCGTGATGATCAATGTTTGGTATATGACTAAACGCCTCATGAACTTCAGCGAGGGCACTTTGCCTCACTTTACTTAGTCTGACCGTTGTTTTGAAATAGTGCTTCTTGATGTTGATGGCGACAAGGATAAATAGTCCCGTTATTACAAGTGTAATCCAACCTCCTTCTCCAAATTTGATAATAGTTACGGAAATCAGGATAAAAGTCGTCAGGATGAAACCAATGCCATTGATCGACATTTTCTTTCTCCAATGGGGAAGCTTCCCTCGTTCGATCCACCAATGCCTCACCATACCAAGCTGAGAGATGGAAAATGTGATAAATACGTTGATACTATAAAGTACTACCAGCAAAGCAACTGAACCTCTCGAAAGAGCCATGAGTAAAATAGCTGAAATACCCATCAGCAATACCCCGTTCATAGTGACCAATCGGTCGCTGAGGGAGGCGAATTTTTTGGGAAACCACTTATCAATAGCCATATTGGCCATAATTCTTGGTCCGTCAATAAAACCTGTTTGTGCAGCAACAAACAGCAGGGCCGCTTCAGATACCAGGGTAGTTAGAATAAAACTTCTGGACCAGAAAGGCGCCCAATGGGCTGTGACATTGTCAAATAAAACAGCATTCAGGGTTTTGGTAGGACTGATTTGAACATTGTACAACGCGTAGGCAACCATCAATCCCATCACAAGGAAGGAAAGCGAAACGGCCATCAGCACCATCGTTTTATTGGCCGTTTTTACTTTCGGCTCCCGAAGGATGGGCATACCGTTACTGACCGCTTCAATCCCTGTAAAGGTACCTGCCCCCATGCTGTAAGCTTTCAGAATGATAAAAAGAGTACCCCAAATACCAAGTTGACTAATGGATGAATGTACCTGGTTGGAAGTTTCAATTGAAACAGCCTGAAAATCACCTGCTTTAATGGCTATTGCATAGATAATAATAAATATGTGCGAGGCCATAAACACGACAAAAATTGGTGTGAGCGATACGACAGATTCCTTGACACCGCGAAGGTTTAACAAGATCAGCAGACAAACGCCCCCAATGGCAACACCCAATTTATAGACTTGCATGGATTCCGGGAAAAAACTGAAAAGTGCATCCGATCCGCTGGAAACCGAAATGGTGATGGTAAGTACATAATCGATAATCAAGGCGCATCCTGAGATCATTCCAACTGTTGGCGACAATAACTTGCTTCCTACGAGATATCCGCCTCCGCCGTGCGGAAACAGTTTGATGATCTGACCGTAACTTGTACTGATGATAAATATGGTAAAAACAGTTCCTAGACCTACAAAAATGGCCAGCATCGAATGTCCCTGCAGATTTCTGAACGCTTCCTCAGGTCCATAACAGGAGGAGGTAATACCATCGGCACCCAGACCAATCCATGCAAAAAATGCAACCAGCGAGAGTTTGTGAAATATGGATTTGTCTTGTATGGCCTTTGCCCGGCCAATGAAAATATTTTTAAATTTTCCAAGTAACGGGTAACTTTCTTCGGCTTCGGTCATTATTCTGTAGGCATATATTTTCGTTAGCAAAGGAAGTCAGCATTTCATAAGGGAATTATCAGGATTGAAAGGATTGATATAAAGATTTTATAAAGAAACCGTGTTTTGATGTAATGAATCGGATAAAATTGGATCTTATTGAAAGAAACTCTGATACCGGTCATTCACAGATATCATTTTTATTCCGGATATTTTTACTTAAATTTGTTCTACTTCCAATTAAAGTTAACCACTTAATTATCAATTTAAAATACCAAAATCATGGAACCTCTAGTTATTGTCGCTATCGTAGTTGTTGTGTTGTTCTTTTTTGGCGGAGTCCGCATTGTCAGACCAACCCACCGTGCACTGGTTGAGCGTTTGGGAAAGTACCACCATTTTGCCGGTTTCGGGTTTAACTGGATTATTCCGGGGATTGACAGGATGTTTATCATCAACATCACTGAAAAGATGATCAATGCCGAGCCGCAGGAGATTATCACCAACGACAACCTGAATGCACGTGTAGATGCCCAGGTCTATTTTAAGATCAAATCGGATGAGCAGAGCGTCAAAAACTCGCAGTACAATGTGAACAGCATTGAATACCAGATTGTCAACCTGGCGAGAACGACCCTGCGTAACATCATTGGTACCATGACCCTCAAGTCGGCCAACAGTGAGAGGGGCAAAATTAATAAGGAACTACATGCCACTCTGCTTGATGAAACCCTGAATTGGGGTATTGAAATCGTACGCACAGAGCTGAAAGAGATCGATCCTCCCAAGGATGTGCAGGAGACGATGAACAAGATTGTGAAGGCCGAAAACGAAAAAATAGCAGCCATCGACTATGCAACTGCCACTGAAACCAAGGCAGATGGTGAGAAGAGGGCTGAGATCCGCAAGGCAGAAGGTATCAAGCAGGCAGCCATCCTGAGGGCTGAAGGAGAGGCCCAGGCCATCCAGCTTGTGAACGAGGCTGCTGAAAAATATTTCGTCGGGAATGCCCAGATGTTGAGGAGAATACAGGCCATGGAGACATCGTTGAAGGATAATTCCAAGATCGTTGTTCCAACCGGATCAGACCTGGTCAATGTGATGGGGGAGATGGGGGGTATTATTCCACTTAAGAAAAATGAATAATGAAAAATGAAAAGTGAAAAATGTTGGCTTCCGATCATTTTTCATTTTTCATTTTTCGTTTTTCGTTTTTTCTGAAAGAAAAAGTTTTATATTTGCACCCGCTAACTCAAAATTCCGAAGAGTGATTTGGGGTGCAAACATGCGGGAATAGCTCAGTTGGTAGAGCACGACCTTGCCAAGGTCGGGGTCGCGAGTTCGAGTCTCGTTTCCCGCTCAGCAAAGACGTTCATAATAATAGGTCATCCTTCCTGCGGGAATAGCTCAGTTGGTAGAGCACGACCTTGCCAAGGTCGGGGTCGCGAGTTCGAGTCTCGTTTCCCGCTCCATAAGGATGCCCAGGTGGTGGAATGGTAGACACGTTGGACTTAAAATCCAATGGCCATTATGGCCGTGCGGGTTCAAGTCCCGCCCCGGGTACAGAAAAAAACCCAATCGTTTGATTATCAACGGTTGGGTTTTTTGTTTTAGGCGATTTGTGAAATATTCGCGAAACAGATAGTTGCTTCTTTCATTATTTAGAATCATTCTACTATTAGCCGTTCGATAGTGGTGATTTATTCTTGAAAGATTTATGTCAATAATCTTTCAAATTTTTGGATTTAACTTTTTCAATAGCCTCGGTTATAAGTACACCGTCTTGGTAAGATAATACAACCCTCAGTCTTTCGTTGATTACGAGAGCTATGGAATTGTTTTCCTCGTCGCTTTTTTGTTTTGCGTTTTTAAATGTCCAGTATGTCGAGAAGGTTGCTTTCCCAAGTTTTATGGCTGATTCAGTATAACCATCGCCTTTTTTATATGGTTCTTTATAAAGTTCAAAATCTAATATTGATTTGTAATACTTCTCATTAAGCTCATTTTTAATTTCAGTGTAATAATCGATGACTTTACTTTCCAATCCCGCATCAAAATATACTGAACCAGTATGAAATTTTCGGTTAATAAAATCAAAACTTATAAACAATGTGTTTCTTCCAGCAAAGCTGATACCAGTAAAGACTAATAAAGCTTCGTTGCTGTTTTTTTGATCAATTTTGCATTCAGGTTTAGCCAGCATCACTTTTTTCACGCTATCAAGTGAACAACCAAACCTCATGCCAAAGAAACCATCTAAGGATTGAGAACTGACATTGAGTGATACAAATAGCAATATATTGCAAACTTCGGTCAATCTGACCACCTTCTGCCGATTTAAATTGACCATGTGTTGCTGATTCAAATTGACCACCTTCTGCCGGTGCAAATTGACCACCATGGTTACCCTCCAAAAACATCCAATTTTTCATGTCAGGATTA
>CAIUUO010000019.1 GCA_903902325.1 uncultured Bacteroidia bacterium | reverse complement strand
GGCTGAAGGAAATCCAGCAATACAATGACGCGAAGGCCGGACAAATGCACTCTCGGGATACGGATACAACCAAACCGAAGAAGAAAGAGGTGATAAAACCGGAATTCAAAACTATGTCGATCGACTATTAATCCCAATTAGCACTCAAATTGTATGGAAACCGGGCTATATCTTTATTGTATCAGGCTTCGGCGCGATGAAGCACTCGAAGTTCAAAGGACCATGTCGGAAGAGGAAAAGATTCTGATTATTCCTTTCCTGGAATTGGAGGCCGTAACCAGTGAGGTATCCATAGAAGAATTCAGTTCGGCAGAGATTCAGAAAAAAGCCAATGAGGATCTGGGGTGGATTAAAGGAAAGGCTCAGATACACGAAAAGGTCATTGAACGGGCCATGAGACCTGATCATTCTTCTTTAATCCCTGTAATACCCATGCAATTCGGAGTAATTTTCAGAACCCGTAAAAAATTGATGGAAACCCTCTATGAGAATCTTGAAAAATTCAGGGAAAGTCTGAAAAATCTAATTGGAAGAGAGGAATGGGGAGTGAAGGTCTATCTGGATGAGAAGGTTTTTGATGAATTTCTGGGATCAGAAAATGAGGAGCTCTTAATCCAAAAAAGAGAAGCAGAAGCACTACCTAAAGGGTTGGCGTTTTTTGCAAAGAAGAAAATAGATTATAAGGCCGAAGAGATAAAAGAGCAGGAATTGGCTAAAATCACCTCCGAAATAAGCGAAGGTCTGGCGGGCACTGCTGTCACTCAAATCAAGGCGAAAATACTCGATAAAGATTTTACCATGTCTCCCAATGAGATGATTTTAAATGGTTTTTTTTTATTGGAAGAAAAGCGATTAAAAGAATTCAAAAGTAAAACGGAAGAATTTAAAAAGAGATTCAGCCCATTTGGAATTGAACTTGAAATTTCTGGCCCCTGGCCTTCGTATCATTTTGCCTGACATTTGTGAATTATGACTGATTCAGAAAATAAAAAAGCAACGTTGGTTGATGCGCTCGATGTCATTATAGACAAAGGGGCTGTAGTTCATGGTGATATCATTATTCGAATTGCCGATATGGATATGCTTGCAATTTCCCTTCGGGTCATCATTGTCTCCTTGTCAAGACTTTCGATACAGCAGGGGAAAAGAGTGGATGAAGTTCATGTAAACGAATTAGGTGATGAGATTTACATGCAGAAATTGGAAAGCCAGATTTGGAAAGCTCAGGAACATATCAATCAGATGATCAACGCTGAAAATTCGGAGCAAATAGAGGGTGGTTTGGCGCAATTGGTTTTGACATTAATCAAACTCATTGTTGATCTAGTGGAAAAAGAAGCTATGAGAAGGGTGGAAAGGAACGAATTAACTCAGATAGAAACACAGAAGCTTGGATTGAACCTTGAAGCAATTGAAACTAAAATAGAAGAACTTAGATTGGTTTTTGGTCTGAAAGAGGATGATCTTAATCTTAATCTGGGCTCTCTTGGAACACTGAGATAGCTCTTATACGGTACAAAAATTTATATTATGACAGAAGCAAAACTAAATACCTCAACAGGAAATTCATCACTTCGGGATGTTTTGGAACTCGTGCTAGACAAAGGGATTGTTATCGTTGGTGATATCCAGATCAAAATCGCAGATGTGGATTTATTGACCATCAAGATACGGCTTTTGGTGTGTGGCGTTGACAAAGCTCTGGAAATGGGTATCAATTGGTGGCAGGACGATCCCTATCTCTCGTCAAAAGCAAGGGAAGAGGAACAATATCAGCAGAAATTGGTCGAAGCACGACTCGCGAAATTGGAATCACTTAACAAATCAAAATAATTTTATTTTCTTAAAATCAAAAGCTATGACGCAAAAAGATAACGACAAAGAGAAAAATGAAGAAGCCATTTTTGACCTTTTCGGCCTTGGAAATTTATTCAAAGGAGTTGGAAAATTGGTGGATATTGCAGGAAAATTGGAGGAAAATAGGACAATATGCAAAGAAGGTGAGATCAATTTTGATCACCTGAAAAAAGGTATGAAAGGTGTATATGGCTTTACGATCAATACGGCAGGTGGCGGCCCACCCAAAGTTGAGACATTCGGTAATATCAAAAAAACCCCGGAAGGGCCAAAAGTGGAGGCAGAGCGGGAACCAATTACCGATGTTTTTGATGAAGAGAATGAGATCGTTATTCTTGCTGAGATGCCTGGTGTTGAAGACAGTGACATACAGATTGATCTGAAGGATGACATCCTTGAAATATCTGCCTTCGGTAAGAGCAGAATTTACCGGAAAGAGTTACTGCTTCCGCTTCAATTGAACAATTCAAATCTGCAGCACAAATTTACCAATGGGATACTTGAGATCAGGATAGGCAAATAATATGAATAAAATGACACTCAATGGTTTGGGGGAAAGAGATCTTCAACTCATCATATTTGGTGGGAAAGGAGGTGTGGGAAAAACCAGCTCCGCCATTGCCACTTCCCTTGAGTTGTCAGAGGATTTCAGAACACTGCTGATTTCCACGGATCCGGCACATTCATTATCCGATTGTCTTGAACAACAGATTGGTTTTAAAGTGGTTGAAGTTTCTGGAATAAGCAAACTGTCGGCCATTGAAGTAGTTGCAGAAGAAGCGCTGTCAAAATTCAAGTCGGAACATCACAGTGAACTTAAAAAACTCCTGGTAACTTCTACAAGCTTTGACAATGAAGATATAGACGATATGTTGACCTTGTCAATCCCGGGTATTGATGAAATTATGAGTTTCAAGACAATCATTGATTTTATTGAAGAAGGTCAATTTGAAAAATATGTGGTAGATACAGCACCTACTGGTCACGTTTTGCGACTTATTTCATCTCCTAAATTATTGGATGCATGGATAAAGGTAGCGGCAAAAATGAGATGGAAATACCGCTACATGGTTACTAGTTTTGCAGGTTCTTACAAGGTGGATGAGGTTGATACTTTTTTGCTTAATCTGAAGAAAACGGTCAAAAGGATCGAAAATATACTGAGAGATCAAACCAGATGTGAGTTTATTCCGGTCTGCATTCCGGAATCGATGGCTATTTCAGAGACTAGCCGGTTATTGGCCGATTTAGGTAAATCCGAAATAGTTGCACGGCAAATCATCATAAACAATGTAATGACTTCGGATGGATGTGATTTTTGCGAACGCAGAAAAGCAGGTCAATTAAAATACTTACAAGAAATCAACAAAAATTTCAGCTATTTAAACAGGGTCGAGATTCCGGTATTTCCGGAAGAAATTAAAGGACTAGACTCCCTGAACCAACTTCGCAAACAACTATTTAAAGATAAAAAATGAATATCCAGGAACAGATAGTACTCCGTGCAAAAGAAGCCCTTGTCAAAGACGTGGGCCGATCAATCGCCAGAATTGATCCCAAAGACATGAAGGAACTCGGTCTGGAGAGTGGCGATATAATTGTGGTTGAGGGCAAACGAGCAACTCCGGTCAAAGTTATGCCTTGCTATCCGGAAGACAGGGAAAAAGGAATTATTCAGATGGATGGTATGACCAGGGAAAATTCGCAGACTGGAATTGATGAGAAAGTTAAGATCAGTAAAACTACCTGCAGACAGGCTGCAAAAATCAAACTTAAGCCTGATACACAATCCGGATCCCTGTTTAAGGCTGATGATGCGAAATACATAGGTTCGTTGATTAATGGGATACCCGTGTCGAAAGGGGACAAAGTTAGAGCCAATTTATTTGGGTCACGTTCAGTGGATTATACCATAACCGGTACGAATCCGGAAGGCATTGTGCTGATACATCCAAATACCTCTTTCCAACTTGAACTTGTTAAGCAGGAAGGCGAGCGCAAGAGCAGGGTAACCTATGAAGATATTGGTGGATTGGGAAACCAGGTTCAACGTATCCGGGAAATGATTGAGCTTCCGTTGAAGTATCCTGAAATCTTTGAACGCCTTGGCGTACAACCTCCAAAAGGAGTCTTTTTATATGGCCCTCCAGGAACAGGCAAAACGCTTATTGTCAGGGCAGTTGCACATGAAACGGATGCCTATTTCATTAATATTTCCGGACCTGAGATCATGGGGAAATTTTATGGAGAGAGCGAAGGACGAATCCGTAAACTTTTTGAAGAAGCCCAGGCACACGCCCCTTCCATTATATTTATTGATGAAATAGACGCAATTGCTCCAAAGCGGGAAGATATGGGCGGGGAGAAACAGGTTGAAAAACGTGTGGTTGCCCAGCTTTTATCTCTGATGGACGGCTTGGAGTCCAGAGGGAAAGTTATCGTAATTGGGGCAACCAATATTCCAAACTCAATCGATCCTGCATTGAGAAGGCCAGGTCGTTTTGATCGGGAAATTTCCATTTCCATTCCCGATAAAAAGGGCAGGCTGGAAATTCTTCACATTCATACAAGGGGAATTCCCCTTTCCATGAATGTCGACATGGAAAAACTGGCCGAAATAACCCATGGTTTTGTAGGTGCAGATCTTGAAGCATTGGCAAGGGAAGCAGCCATGACGGCATTAAGAAAGATTTTGCCGAAAATTGATTTCGAAATGGCAGAAATCCCTTACGAATTGCTGATGTCACTTGAAGTAACCATGGATCATTTTATGGATGCCATGAAAGAAGTCGAACCTTCCGCCATACGGGAGGTTTTCGTGGAAGTCCCTGATGTGAAATGGGAGGATGTCGGAGGGTTGGATGAGATCAAGGAAGCTTTGAAGGAGACGGTGGAATGGCCATTGAAATATGCCGATCTTTTTACAAAGGCAGATACCAAACCACCAAAGGGAATTATCCTTCATGGAAAACCGGGAACAGGCAAAACCTATCTCGCGAAAGCACTTGCAAGTGAAAGCGGAGTAAATTTCATATCCGTAAAAGGGCCACAGATTTTGAGTCGGTTTATAGGGGAATCTGAGAAGGGCGTTCGTGAACTCTTCCGGATGGCTAAACAAGCTTCGCCTTGCATCCTGTTCTTGGATGAAATAGACAGCCTCACCCCACGACGAAGCAATGACGGTTCAGGCTCCGGTGTGATCGAACGGGTTATTGGCCAATTTCTTACAGAGATGGATGGAATCGAAGACCTGAAAGGAGTCATCGTTTTGGCAGCAACCAACCGAATCGATTTAATCGATCCTGCATTGTTAAGAAGCGGCCGTTTTGACCTGATTTTCGAATTACCACTACCCGATGTTCAAACAAGGGAAAAGATATTTGAAATCCATACCCGTGACAAACCTCTTTGTATAAAGGTGAATCTGAAGGATCTGGCCCAGAAAACAGAAAACCTTACCGGATCTGACATTGGATTCATTTGCCGTAAAGCTGCGATGCTCGCTATTCGAACATTAATTGAAAATTCATATGCAAAATCGGTGGATGAAACAGGAGAAATTTCCATTCTGGCTTCCCACTTTGAACAAGCGATTGAACTAGTAATCAAACAAAATGCATCGAAACAGTAAGCGCCAGAAAATTTAAAAACTTTAGATATTAATCACTTATAACAATAATATGCCAACAAAAGCCAAATATATTTACGGAATTGTACCAAATCAATTCATTACCGAAAGGTTGAAATCATTGGGAAATAGAGCGATTTACGCCATTTCCTTTCAATCCCTTTCCGCTATCGTATCCGATCAGGATAATCTGGATATAGATTTCACTAATAGCGAGTTGCTGGGTCATTTGCTGGTTCATCATCAGAAAACAATCGAATATCTGGTTGAGAATGGAGTAAGTACGATTGTTCCAATGCGGATCGGTACCGTTGTAGGCTCAACGGAGGAGGTCATTCAAATACTTTCCAATGGATATGATTTGATGCTGGATATCCTGAAAAAGGTTGAAGACCTTACAGAAATTGATATCGCAGTAACCTGGGCCGATTTTTCATCGGTAATTGGTGAGATAGCCGGTCATCCTGAAATTATCGCCATGAAGAATGAAATCCTGAATAACCCAGAATCTCCTTCAGCAGCAAATCAGGTTATGATCGGAATGTTGGTTCAGGAGAAGTTGAGGGAAAAAAACAAACAGGTTGAATTGAGAATTCTGGATGCCTTGTCCAATTTCAGTGAAGAGATCAAAAAGCATGAAACCATGAATGATCAAATGGTTACAAATTCAGCAATTCTAATTCGCAAAAATAAGGATCTTGTACTTGAACAAATGATTGATCTGCTCGATGAGGAATTTAGCGGAAATCTGAAATTTAAATTGGTGGGTCCGCTACCGTGTTACAGTTTTTTTACCATTGAAGCTAAGGAAATTCATAAAAATGGGATTGAACAGGCCCAAAGAGTGCTTGGACTGGATGTGGAATTCTCACAAGATGAAATTAAGAAGGCCTATCTGATAAAATCAAAAATTTTTCACCCGGACACACAATCAGGAACTGGAAATGAAGAAGAATTTAATAAAATCAGCAAGGCATACCATCTCATGATCGAATATGCGACTGCAACTAAGCATTTATTGGAAGATAAATCGACTTCTATGAACAAGGGCTCCGGGAACCTCATCCTGGTAAAAATCAGAGAATAATATGCAACGAGACGGTAAATATATTTATTGCATTATAGAATCGGATTACGATATTAATCTGGGACCGATTGGGATAGGTGGCCGGGGCGACCTGGTCTCATCCATTGGAATCGAGGGTTTGTGCATGGTCGTAAGCGACCATCCGCTCAGCAGGTTCGATGTTAACCCCGAAAACATGATGGCACATCAAAAAGTTATTGAGGTGGTAATGAAGGAATTCAGAAGCGTTCTGCCCATCAGGTTTGGTATTATTGCTGCCACACCAGATGAAATAAGAAACCTGCTAAACCGGAGATACAGCGAATTTATGGAGTTACTCAGACAATTCGAAAACAAAGTGGAAATGAATGTCAGGGGTACCTGGAATAACATGGCTGTCATTTACAATGAGATTGACAAAGAATATGCCGAGTTGCATGAAATCCGAGCCCAAATTGAACTGTTGCCGGATAGTGAACAAAGAAATGCAAAAATAGCTGAAGCCGGCAATCTTGTTTCAAATGCGTTGACCGAAAAGAAAAGCGCAGAAGCAGGTAATGTGCTTGACACATTCCGCAGATCAGTGTTTGATTTTAAACAGAACAATACGAACAGGGATGCCATGTTTATGAATACCGCATTTTTGGTAAACAGTGGAAGGGAAGTTGAATTCGACAATATGATGACCGATCTGGGAACCAAATACGAGGGACGTTGCAATTTTATCTATGCTACTCCTTTGCCAATATTCAACTTCATTGACCTGAAAATTTTTCCCGAAAAATGGGAATTGTGAAGATCAAATACTGTAATGATGGGTCATTAATTGCTGGAACGAATAGGGAACACTTTCAATAAAATAGTAAATATGAAATTAGTATGATCAATGAAACGGAAACATCCAAAGAAGGAAAATACATTTATGGAATTATCAGGCATGATGCTCCGATAGAGTATGGTCCGATTGGCATGGGGACAAGAGCCGACTTGGTGTATGGAATTAGTTTTAAAGGGATTACGGCTATCGTCAGCAATTCACCGGTTATCATCTATGAAGCGCGGAGGGTTAACATGATCACACATGAAAAAGTTCTGGAGGAAGTGATGAAGCAGTTTACTGTTTTGCCGGTTCGGTTTTCAACTATTTCAGAACACAATGACAACGCCGGCATCCTGCGAATCCTTGAAAAGGATTATACTAAATTTGATGAAATGCTGAATAAGATGGAAGGGAAGAAAGAACTCGGACTTAAGGTATTAGCGCATGAAGCACCTATTTATGAAAGTATCATCGAAAAATACGAGGAAATTAAGTCAATGCGCGCTAAATTGATGAACCTTCCGGCCGACAAAACCCACTATCAGCGAATGAAAATCGGCGAAATGGTTGCTGAGGCGCTCAAAAAGGAGACAGAAAATTATAAAAGCATACTAATGAACGCGCTTAATCCATTGGCGGATGATGTTAAAATTAACGATAACTATGGAGAAATGATGATTATTAATGTGGCCTTTTTAATCAAACAAACGTCTGAACCTGAATTTGACGCAGCCGTGAACGATTTGGATGAAAAATACGGCAAATATATGGTATTCAAATATGTAGGTACATTGCCGCCCTATAATTTTGTAAATCTGGTTATTAATACGAAAGGAATTTAAGATGTTTTTAATCGATGACCTGCTGATGGCGCCCTTCAAGGGAGTACTTTTTCTCGCTGAGAAAATCAATGAGGTGATTGAAAAGGAAACTTCAGATGAAGGCACCATAAAAGAAAGGCTGATGGCGCTTCAATTGAAATTTGAGATGGATGAAATCGATGAGGAAGAATACGACAGAAGAGAAGATGAATTGCTTAAGCTTTTGTCAAATATCAGGGAAGAAAAACAAAACAAATAGAAAAGGAGGAAAAATGAGCGCTTTTAAATGTCCGAAATGTGGAAAAACGACAGGTGGAAATGAAAAATTTTGCATCGATTGTGGTCTGCCATTCGATGTGATCTGCCCCGATTGTGGTCATGGCTGGCGATTCATGTTTGAATATAAATTTTGTCCGGTCTGCGGACACCAGATGAAAAAAGAAGGCATAAAGAGTAAGGGAAAAGGGGAGTAGGAAACATTCCTTGCAACCATCCTAACATTTAACGAACAAGGAGGACAAAAAATGAGAAATATAATTGATGTAAAAAAAACGGTAGTTAATTTTCTGAAAGAGAATATTAATTGTTATGATGTGACAGTCATTAAAATTCAAAAAGTTAACGAATCATGGAATGCTGTGGCAGAAGTATTCGAAGATGATTCGTTTCTAAAGTCATTGAATATGCCTCCAAAACAGGTGCGACTCTTTTATTCGGTCAAGTTGGATGATAATCTGGAAATTTCATCCTTCGAACGTCTAAGTTCATTCGCAGGAATGGATAGCGACGACCAGTAATTTTAATTATTAATCCAACTTAGAATGAATGATCTGATCTATGTTAATTGTATTTCAGATTCATTGATTGAAAATTTTCATCCTATGTCAGGAATGGAAGAGTGGTCGTTTAAAGTATATTGCGATCGAAAATTGGTAACCAAAAAAATTGATGAATTAAGCGAGGAAACTGCACTCCTGGAAAAGCAAATTCTGGCAAGTTCACCGGGCAAAGCTTTTTTGCTAAGCAGAAAAAAAACCGAACTGATCGTCAAGGTAATTGATCGGCTTTGCAAAAAATACAGACAACAATATTATGTTGAATTCAAAAAATTTGGCGAGTCAGTCATCATCAATAACCTTCTCCCAAGAGAATATATTGGAAGGGAGGATACAATGATTCTAGATGCCACAGTCTTTGTTAAAAAAATAAATATTGTTGCCTTTATAAATGCAGTCAATAAACTGAATGAAATGAACGAAGATTCCGGCTTTTACATTGAGACTACTTGTCCCTGGCCACCATATGATTTTGTTTCGATCAAAAGGGAATAATAAGTGACTAATAATTCCACTGGCTTAGCCAAAAAATCGCGTCATTTTCTCGAACTATTATAACGATACATCAGATGAAAAAAATTGACATAGAAGAAATAAGCAAAAGTGAATATTGTATCGGAAAGACTAGAATAATTCTCTGTGATAATACTATTATTCATGTTACCGTAGATGGCGACCAAACGGATGAAATTGCAATGGTCACAAAAGATTTGTGTCTTAGGTTATTTAAATTGGTTGATGGGAAAATAAATTTTCTTATAGATTTAAACAGATGTGGCAAAAATTCACGGAGAGCCAGATTAGCCTGGAATGAATTAAGTGAAAATGGAAAATGTAACAAGGTTGCAATTTTTGGACTAAATCCTGTTGCCCGACTGATTGCGTCATTTGTGATTGGGTTCTCCAGTGAAAAAAACCAACGATTCTTTATGACAGAGAAGGAAGCAAGGGCGTGGATAGCTGATTAAAAGAAGATATGTACCAGATCGAATTATTAAAAATCTTATGGACGAAGAACAATTAGAGCAACGAATTGAATTGATTAATCAGGCAATCATGAGTGTGTCAAGAGGAGAATATTCAGTTCAATTGGAACTCTCGCCGGAACACAACCCTATTGACGCTCTCGCAATGGGAATAAATATGATGATAGATGAGCTTCGATATAATTTTGAAATAGGACAAGAGAATATTAAAATCAAACTTTTAAACAAAAAACTCCTTGAATCGCAAAGAAAAGCGGAGGAGAGTGATCGATTGAAATCTGCATTTCTGGCAAACATGAGTCACGAAATCAGAACTCCGATGAATGGCATTTTGGGTTTCGCAGAATTGTTGAAAAACCAGGAACTCTCTGGGGATCAACAACAGAAGTATTTACGCATAATTGAAAAAAGTGGTGTTCGGATGCTAAATATCATCAATGATATCGTTGATATTTCAAAAATCGAATCAGGACTGATGACAGTTGAAATAGTGCAGTCAAATATTAACAAACAAATTGAAGATCTCTATCTGTTTTTCAAACCTGAATGTGAATCGAAAGGAATTTGTCTAAGTATGAAAAATTCTCTTCCAACCATTCAATCCGTCATTCAAACGGATCAGGAGAAAGTTTATGCCATCCTGACCAACCTGATAAAAAATGCCATTAAGTACAGTCTTAAAGGCGATATCGAGTTTGGATACATTAACAAGCCGTACGAGCTTGAATTTTTTGTAAGAGACCAGGGTATAGGAATTCCCAGGGAGAGGCAGCAAGCTATATTTGAAAGGTTTATCCAGGCAGATCTAGCGAATAGGAACGCCTTTCAGGGAGCAGGATTGGGGTTGGCCATTTCCAAGTCTTATGTGGAAATGCTTGGTGGAAAAATATGGGTGGAAAGTAAAGAAGAAATTGGCTCAACATTTTATTTCACACTGCCGTACAAAACTGTTCAGAATAAATGGGCAACTGATGAAGATGTGACTCTAGGCATAGCCTACAATGACTCAAATTCTGAAGCTTTGGGTCTGAAAATACTAATTGCCGAAGATGATGAATCATCGGAATTACTCGTTGCAATTGGTATTGAGCAGTATGGCAAAGAAATATTAATGGCAAGAAACGGTTTGGAAGCTGTTGAAGTTTGTCGCAACAATCCCGACATTGATTTAATTCTGATGGATATTCAAATGCCTGTAATGTCCGGATATAAAGCCACCAAAAAAATAAGGGAATTTAACTCAGAGGTGATAATCATTGCGCTAACTGCTTGTGGACTAAGCGGCGACAGGGAAGAAGCTATCGAAGCAGGTTGCAACGATTATATTTCGAAACCAATTAAGATACATGATTTACTGGTGTTAATTGATAAATATTTCAGGAAATAATTTATTGTCAGATAACTAAGTGATAAAAATCAAGCAACTGGCAATACAAAGCTTGAGAAAAGTCGGGAAGATAATAAGGCTAAAATTGTACTATGAAAGATCCTCTAAAAGCTGATCAATTTGTCATCCTTTGTGTTGATGATGATGTGTGTAACTTGTTATATATGAAAATGCTAATACGTAATTATAACTATTCGACCCTTCAGGCTAACAACGGGAAAGAAGCCGTGGAAATCTGCCGCGAACATCCCGAACTGGGGCTTGTATTGATGGATATAAGAATGCCCATTATGGATGGCATTGAAGCAACAAGGATAATTAAACAATTTAGGAATGAACTCCCAATCATTGCTGTCACTGCATTCTGTATGGACGACGAAAGAGTGAAAATTTTGGAGGCGGGTTTCAGCGATTTTATTCCAAAGCCAGTGGGCAAAGAGATTTTAAGTGAGAAAATAGTAAGATATGGGAAATTGATGGGATAAATTTAACATAACAATGGTCAGTAATATGGCTAAAATAGTTCGATTATGAAAAAAGACTTTAGCATTCTTATAGCTGACAATAATCCGGAGATACTGGATAATATGGCAGGTACACTAAAAGAAGCCGGTTACAATGCCTTTTCTGCCTTGACCGTTGAAGAATGTTTACAGGTTCTGGAAAGAGAAAAACCAGACATCGTGCTTCTCAATGCCCAGTTGGAAGACGCAGAGGGGAAAAGACTTGCTAAAATAATTATGAGTGATACAATTCACCCTGAAATCCTGCTCATCAAGGAATCCTTCGATCCAACAACGAATCAAAACAATACCAAAGAAATTAAGGATTTGGTGAACGGATATATTACAGGGCTTCACAACAAAAATGAGTTTCTGGCCAGGATTGATGCTGCAGCCCGGAACTTTAAGGTCAAAAGAGAATTGGAAACAGCTTTGTCGAAAGCACGCTCCCTGCTTTCTGCCATGCAGGAGGGTGTTTATGTACACGAGATGGTTTATGACCAATTCGGGAAGGCAATTGATTATCGAATAGTGGAAGCTAATCCTGCTTCTGAGAAGCACCTGAATATCAAGATTGAAGATGCCGTTGGAAAACTTGCCAGTGATCTATTCGAAACAAATGAAGTGCCATTTTTAGACATTTATGCCGAAGTGGCCGAAACAGGTGTAGCAACTTCATTTGAACAGTATTTTGCTCCAATGGAAAAATATTTTCGTATTTCGGTCTATTCTCCCGGAAAAGGAATGTTTGCTACGACCTTTTTTGACATTACGGAAAGGAGACAGATGGAACAGGCGCTCCTGAATAGTGAAGAGAAGTATAAGAACCTGGTACGAGATATGCAGGTAGGCGTAATTCTTCAGGATCCACATGCAAAAATAGTGATGAGCAATCCCAAAGCGCTTGAATTATTGGGTCTCAGCGAAGACCAGCTTATGGGAAAAACATCGTTCGATCCGGATTGGAATGTCATCCATGAGGATGGCACTCCTTTCCCTGGAGATAAACATCCTGTTCCTCAGGCGATTGCCTATGGACACTCAGTACATGATATCGTAATGGGCGTTCATCGACCCGCTTTGAACGACCGTATCTGGTTAAGGGTGGATGCAGAACTTCAGTATGACAACAATGGCACTTTGTATCAAGTAGTGTGTTCATTCATTGATATTTCGAGACGCAAGAAAGCTGAGATTGCCCTGAAGTCCAAAAATCAGGAGCTTGCGGAAGCTCTCTCTGTGAAGGATAAATTCTTTTCCATCATTGCCCACGACCTGCGAAGCCCGTTCGTTGGATTCCTGGGTCTGTCTCAAATATTGGCCAATGAATTATATTCTTTAACAATGGACCAGATTCAGGACATTTCTGCTAAAATCAGTAATTCAGCAGCATCCCTTTTCTCCTTACTTGGAAATCTTTTGCAGTGGGCGAGTTTGCAAAGGGGATTAACAACTTTATCACTGGATTCAATTACATTTAAATCTATCCTGGATGAGAACCTTGTTCAAATATCGGATGTCGCTGAGAGAAAGGAGATTACTTTCAATTGCGATATTCCCAGCGATCTGACACTATTCGCTGATGTGAATATGATCTCTAGTATCGTTCGGAATCTGATTTCAAATGCATTAAAATTCACACATAAAAATGGAAATATTACAATCACGGCCAAACAAGTTTCCGGGAAAATGGTTGAAATCAGTGTCAGAGACTCAGGCATAGGAATGAACAAAGATTTAGTCCAGGACTTGTTTGACCTCACCATAAACACAAGTCGAAGGGGGATTGATGGAGAAATTAGCACAGGGCTTGGCCTGATTATCTGCAAAGACCTTATTGAAATGCATGGAGGACGAATTTGGGTAGAGAGTGAAGAGAACAATGGCTCAACATTTAGTTTTACCATTCCCTGCAAAAGCGAAACAACCGACAAGGCAACTAGTGAAAATACCTTATCGTCCGGACATTGTTTGGAACCATTGAAAAAGCTCAAGGTGTTGATTGTGGAAGATGATGAAATATCATGTTCCGTTTTAGATAAGAATATTCGGAAATTCAGCAGTGAGATCATACATGCAGTAACGGGTCCTGATGCTGTCCATCTTTGCCACATTCATCCTGACATTGATCTGGTATTAATGGATCAAAGATTGCCGATGATGTCGGGGCAAGATGCCACGAGGGAAATCCGTCGATTCAACAAAGAGGTAATCATCATTGCTCAAACGGCCCAGGCACTTTCGAACGACAAAAAGTTAGCTATGGATGAAGGATGCAATGATTATATTTCTAAACCGATCGATTTCAAACATCTGGAGAAGATAATACGAAGTCATTGCAATACATAAATGGTGTTCTGATTCGATCATAATTTCAAGAAATACCTGATTCTGACGGATAATCCAATTGACTCTGCGGTCACGGAAGAACTTCCTCCCATGAAGCTGTTGATCTGATCCACGGCAGGCGTTAGCTGGAATTGGGTGTTGGCTGAGTACGCTGAAACTTCAGACAAGGATTTGTTCCAGGTGGCCATGATGGCAAGTTGGAGTTTATCATTAATGAAGTAATCAAATCCGCCTGCGGCCACTACGAAAGCAGTAAAGGGCTTCACTTCGGGGCTGCCTGACGAGTTGGCTGCCTTGTTTGTTGGAAATCCGTAGATTGGCAGGTTCTCAAGAAGAACATTGTACTTGCTGTAATATCCTTTGTAGGTAAAGGTTCCTTCAGTGGTGTATTTGTTGTTAACGGCAAAGGCCAGGTTGACCCCTGATTGCAGGAATACCCCGATTTTTCCTGTAAGGGGCAATCGTAGATTCAGATAAACAGGGACATACAAATATTTTATGCTCTGAGTTTCCTTGATATTGGTTCCTGTTACTCTCAGTTCGTATGCTTCATTTTCTGAATCGATGGCATTCAGTTTGTTCTGGTAGGTATCCAGTTTAACCAGGGAGCCATAGGAACTGAAACCGATTCCGGAGGATAAGCCTATGTATCTGGAGAAAAAATACCCAACCTCGGCAGCCCCGTCAAAAGCATTCACCTTATCCGATGTAATTGACTCAATGGATGATGTACCATTATTTTTAATCAAGGATCGCGTTGGGCCCAGGCTAAGCCCGAAGAAAAGTTCCTTGCCCCTTGAGCTAATGCTATCTCCACCCTGGGCAAATAGCCCATAGTGCAAAAATGTGATTAGCAGCAGCGTGAAGAGGATTTTTTGAATTGATTTAATTTTATTTTGCATACAATTGACAATTATTTTATTTTCCTGTTACTTTTTGAGGACCATTTTCGCATCATACACCTCAACATTATTCACCACAACCTGCACCAGATAAACTCCTTCATCCAGATTGCTGACTGCAATTTCGCGGATAAGTTCCTCACTGACGTTTTCAGTCTGCATTTCGAGGACTTTGGTTCCAAGTGCGCTGTATATGCCAATGACGGCCCGGCCGCTGACAGCTCCGCTAAGTTTCAGGGTAAAGCTTACAGATGCAGGATTCGGATAAAGAGTCAGGGATTTGGTGGAAACAACCTTGATAGAAGCTGAAGAGTTCTGGCATCCGGTCTTGTCAACGGTGATTACCTTGAAGGTTCCGGAAGTTTTATTTGTTGGATAGTATTGACCCGTTGCACCGGGGATGGATGAATTATCGGCATACCACTGGTAAGATGAAATTGAATCCCTGACATTGGAACAGATAAGCACATCATTCCATTTCAGACTGATGACAGGCACGAGTCCAGCCTTGGTTACAGTTGATGTTTGGTTACTGAATGCGCTTTCTGATCCGTCATCATTGACCGTAGTGACCCTGAAATAGTAGGTCAAGCCACTGGTCAGTCCGGAGATGGTCCTGGAAGTATCGGCAACGGAAGTACCGGTGGAATCTATCCTTGTCGTTGGGTTCACACCGCTCCCGCCGTAAATTCTATAGCGCAGGAAGTACGGGTCAGTGACTTTCCTCCATTTCAGGTTTACCAGGAAGTTGCAGGAGGATGATGTCAGGTTACCGGGAGCATCAGGAGGGAAGGTTAACGTCCTGAGAGTAATCGTATTCGAATTACCACTTGCACCGCTGGTGTTGTAAGCCCGTACCCTGTAGTAATAGGTTGACCTGGTACTGAGTCCGCTGATGCTAAAGAGGCTTACATTACCAACATCCCTGTTGTTGTATCCACTCAGGAAGACTGTAAACCCTGGATCCGAAGAGATATCCAGCCTATAGCCGGTGGCCCTTGCTGCGGTGTTCCAGGTGGCTGTGAAGCTGTTTTGAAGCAGATTTTCAGCAGATTTTGCCACCGGTAGAGCCGGTAAATCCGGCAATGTATAGGTGATCATACTACCTGAATTAACGCTGGTTCCCCCTGCATTATAAGCCCTTAGACGGTAGTAATAGATGTTGTTTGAATTCAGGCCAGTCACAGTTTGTGAGGTGAGATTGCCTAAATCTTTATCATTGTAACCGGGAATAAAGGAGACAAAGCCAGGATCTGCGGAGACATCAAGGCGATAACCCGTTGCATTGGACGAGGTATTCCAGTTGGCTGTAAAGGTTGTCTGCAGAATATTTGTGGCGGCCAAAGCTACAGGAGCAGAAGGCACTTCGACAGGTGTTCTGACCAGGATTGTACCCGAAACACTCCCTGTACCGCATGAATTGTAAGCCTTTACGCGGAAATAATAAGAAGTATTGGCACTGAGTCCAATCACATTCCAGTTTGAGGCATTGCCGGTTTCCATGCCCGAGTAGCCCGGTACAAGGTTGACAAAACTATTGTCTGTGGCAACATCAAGCCTGATTCCCGTTGCGTCGGGTGCAAGATCCCAGTTCGCAGTAAATCCGGTCTGTAAAACATTTGTGGCCGCTTTGGATACCGGTGCAACCGGCACCGCCGGCTGTGCATTGACTGCAACAATCGCCGATGCAGGAGAGGTGCATCCGGCCGCACTGGTTACGGTATAGGTCCAGGTTCCGGCAGGCAAATCATTGATCAGAATACCCGGACCACTGGAAGACAAGATAGAGCTTCCGGGAGATCTTGTCAATGTCCAGTTTTCGATCGGCGGCAATCCGTTAAGGTATATTGTTGCCTTGCTTGTTGAACAGGTCGGTTGTATTAATGCAGCTATCACAGGTGCAGACGGAGTTATATTCACGGTCGCCATGACAGGTTTCCTTGTCAATGATATACAACCTGAGCTAATAGCTTCTGCATAAAAGGTTGTAGAGGAAGAAATGGCGGGAGTTGTGAATGAAGTCCCACTACCCAGGGTATTTCCGCCGTTTGCTGTTGCATACCAGTTGATTGTACCTGAGGAAACAGTGGCTCCCAGTGTGACCATACCTGCATCGCACCTTGCTGCCGCTATGGATGTAAGGATGGTTGGAAGCGGATTGATGGTAACGCTTGTGGTGACGGTAGTACTGCATCCTGCGTTATTGGTAACGGTATAGGTAATAATCGTACTTCCTGCCTCTTTACCAGTAACTATACCGGAGACCGCATCGACTGTAGCCTTAGCAGGAGTGGCACTGAACCAAACGCCGCCGCCTGAAGCACAGGAGAGTTTGGTGGTGGCTCCCACACATACAATGGTTGTACCGGTGATGGCATTCACAACTGGAGGAGAACTGACTGTAACCGTTAAATTGGAGCCTGCAGAGCAGCCATTGGTTCCGCTAATGGTATAGCTGATCACTGATATGCCGTCTGCGAGACCTGAAACTACACCTGTTGGGCTAACCGCGGCAACGGATGGAGAGGAACTGTACCATGTTCCTCCGGTTGTGGTGCAGGCCAGTGTATTGATAGAACCTATACAGTTGACAGGGTTTCCGGTAATGGAATTGACAATCGGTATCACTTTTACAGTAGTAATGATAGCATTGCTGAAAGCTGAGTAACCTCCTGGATTTGTGGCCCTGACGTTAACAATTTGGTTGTTTGACAATGAACTTGTTGCAAAAGTATTTTTAGTACTTGGCGCACCCATGCTTATTCCGTCAACAAAGAACTCATAAGTACCTCCTTCTGCTCCAGTACCAGTAAAGATGACCGTTTCTCCGGCACAGATCTCATTGTCGGTATCACTGCTGGTTAAGACGGCAATAACCGGAGGTGGCGCCGTCACCGGGAAGACTGCAGTGATAACTCCCGAATTGGCAGCGTTGGTTGCGATAGCACCGGCAACTGTAAACTGGTTGGCAGTAACTCCGGTCAGGGTATAACCGGCTGTTGGGATCAGCGTAATGGTTGCTGTGTAAACTGTCGCATAACCGAATGTTGTCGAAGGTGGCGACCAGGTAACTGTACCAGTATACCCTGTACCTGGTGTTACAATTGGAACCGGAGTAGCTTGGGCAACAGGAGGTGTGACACCGGAAATGGAAGTTGCTGAGATGGTTATGATTAGACAGGTGATGCCATTACCATTCAGATCAGCAACAACTACAGCCGGATCAGCACCGGCAGCCCAATCTTCAGCAGCAGCCAAATTATAGGTTGTTGCGTCAATAGAACTTGTGCCTGCTTTGTTTATCAGGAGATTGGCAGCGGTCTTATCAGGGGAGTTTAATGTAACAGTAAAAGATGTAGCGGAAGTAATCTCTACACTGGAGGAAGTAAATGTATAAGTTGCTCCTCCTTCGCCTTTAATAGAAAGTTTGGAAACATCAATATCGTTTGCCGCACCGGCTTTTTTTAGGAATCCGGTTCCGGTAACAACCAAAGCGCCTGTTGCTCCATTATACGTTGCACTTGTTATAGTTGGTACAGCCACATTACTAGCTGTGATACCATTACCCGTCAGATCGGCTATGACTACAGCCGGATCTGCACCGGTATTCCAGTCTTCGGCGGCAGCAAGGTTATAAGTTGTGGCGCCTGTAGAACTAGTTCCGTTTTTATTGATAATTTGGTTTACAGCTGCCAGATCGGTAACATTTAAAGTTACAGTAAATGAAGTTCCTGAAGAAATCTCCACACTGGCGGAGGTGAGGGTATAGGTTGTCCCACCTTCACCGGTAATGGTAAGTTTGGAAACATCAATATCGTTGGCTGCACCTGCTTTTGCAAGGAAACCGGTTCCGGTGCCAACCAGGGCTCCAGTTGCAGCATTGTAGGTAGCGCTTGTGAGGGTGGGAACCGCCACATTGCTGACTGTGATGCCGTTCCCTGTCAGGTCTGCAACAACTACGGCCGGATCGGCGCCGGCAGCCCAGTCTTCGGCAGCGGTCAGGTTATAGGTTGTTCCGCTTGTTGAACTAGTACCGTTTTTGTTGACAATCTGATTGACTGCAGCCCTGTCGGTTGCACTTAAAGTAAGGGTAAACGAAGTGCCTGAAGTGATATCAACATTTGGTGTGTCTGTCAATGTATAAGTCGCTCCTCCTTCGCCTGTTAGGGTAAACTTGTTGGCAACTATATCATTGGTAGCCCCGGATTTTGGCAAGAATCCTGTTCCTGTAACTACCAGGGCACCAGTTGCAGCATTGTAGGTTGCACTTGTGACAGCAGGTGCCGCCACATTGCTTGCCGTGATACCGTTTCCAACTAAATCCGCAACGACCACTGCTGCATCCGCACCTGCTGCCCAATCTTCGGCGGCAGCCAGGTTGTAGGTTGTCCCGCTGGTAGAACTTGTCCCGTTCTTGTTTATTAACAGGTTGATTGCTGTCCTGTCGGTTGCGCTTAAAGTAATGGTAAATGAAGTTCCGGAAGTGATGTCGACATTTGGTGTATCAGTAAAGGTATAGGTTGCTCCTCCCTCGCCGGTAATGGTAAACTTGTTGGCTGCAATGTCATTGGTGGCACCGTTGAGTTTAAGCAAACCGGATCCTGTAACGACGAGGGCACCCGTGGATGCATCGTAGGTAGCGCTTGTAACGGTTGGCACAGCCACATTGCTTATGGTGATGCCATTACCTGTCAGGTCTGCAACCACTACTGCAGCATCGGCACCTGCAGCCCAGTCTTCGGCTGCTGCCAGGTTATAGGTAGTCCCACTAGTAGAGGATGTTCCATTTTTGTTGATTATTTGGTTGACAGCAGCCAGATCAGTTGCATTGAAGGTTACAGTAAATGAAGTTCCCGAAGTAATCTCCACACTGGCGGAGGTAAGGGTATAGGTCGCACCTCCTTCACCGGTGATGGAGAGTTTGGAAACATCAATATCATTGGCAGCGCCGGCTTTTGCCAGTAAATCGGCTCCAGATACCACCAAAACTCCGGTTGAAACATCGTAAGAAGCACTCGAAATTGTCGGTGGAGCTACATAATTAAATTGATCAGAACTGCTGGTAGAACTCGTACCTCCTAAGGATATTACTGTAACATCCACAATTCCGGCACTGCCGGCAGGCGAGGTAGCTGTGACTTGTGTTGCTGAATTGACGGTAAAACCTGTGGCGGCGCTACTGCCAAACATAACCGATGTAACACCTGAAAGATTGGTTCCGGAAATCGTAACAGTTGTTGATCCATATGTAGGACCGCTTGTTGGGGAAATACCAGTAACCGTAGGTGGAATATAATATAACACACTGTTATCTGTGCTTGTCGAGGTGGCATTTCCGTTGCCAGCTGCGTCCAGAGCTATATTCGTTGCAATTGTAGCAATAACGTTCCCGTCGCCGGTCATGCCGCTAACGGCCACGTTGTAAGTAGTGCTGTTGCTCAGAGTGACGGTGCAAATGAGTGTTCCCGGAGTTGTACTGGTGCTCAGGTTGACGTCGCCTGTTGCAAAACCTGTGACCGGCTTACTGAAGACCACTGTAAAATTGATCGGACTACTGTTGGTCGGGTCGGACTGCCCGATTGCCTGATTGATTGTGACGGTTGGTGGCGTTGTATCGTATGACACACTGTTATCGGTGCTGGTTGAGGTATTGTTGTAGTTCCCAGCTGCGTCCTGAGCCCCTCCTGCAGGGACTGAGGCAACGATGATGTCACCGCTGGTCATTCCGCTAACTGCTACATCATAAGTTGTTCCGCTGCCTGTGATTGTGCAAGAGAGTCCTGCGGGATTGGTGCTTCCGGTAAAATCAACATCGCTTGCGCCAAAACCCGTGACTGCCTTGTTAAAAATCACTGAAAAATGGATAGGACCGGCGTTTGTAGGATCAGGTTGGCCCACTGCCTGGTTGATTGTGACCCATGGCGTTGTTCTATCAATGGTGTAAACCTCACCGGTGAAGGGTGTGTTCGATAATATTGAAGATAATCCGGTACTGTTTACTAAATTTAGTCCCAGTGTTCCATTCCCAAAGCCACTGTCTGAAGTAACTGTCCATGTTGTTCCTGAACCTGTTATGCGGTAAATGAATGGAGCGGTTAACCCTGTGTCTGCCAAACTAAAGATGCCTGGATTAAGGCCGGTCATTGATGCTGCAAAAGTTACTGTCCATTGAACTGAATTCGTATTGGTTGGTGAAGGTAATGCACGATCAACAGAAATTATTGTATTTTGTGTAGTAAAACTCATATCACCACCATTGGTGGGAGCAACTGAATTTTCCCCAACTACCCGATAATGGTAGGTAGTACCTTCTGCCAATCCTGAAATTGATTTGTTGACTGGAGTAGCAGAAATGCCTGTTACAGGACTTTGATCTGCCGTAACAATTGTTCCATAACTGATTGTTGTACCATATTCGAAAGTGGCTGTTGTACTGATATTATTGGCATTGATGTTGCCGTTAAGTGTTACACTGGTTGTTGCAACACTACTTGCTGCATTGGTGGTTGCTATAGGTGCTTCAGGTAAATCGTTGATGGTAATGGTAATCGCTTTTTCAAAAAACAGACTTCCCTGATCCATGGTCCGAACGCGCACAGTATAGCTGCTTTTTGCTTCAAAGTCAGGACTGGTATTAATGCGCAAACTACTACCGCTGATGTTGAAGGAAGCATTGTCTGTACTGCCGGCTCCTGCAACCAAAGTGTATGTAAATGTATTGCCGGCATCAGGATCGGTGGAACTTAAAGTACCAACGGTTGAATTGGCAGCCACATTTTCGTCAATTGCATAAGCTGATAATGCCAGGTCGGTTGGAGCGCTGTTGGTTCCTGTTCCCTGAATATCAAAATTGTAGGGATTTTCATTACTGTCATCATTGGCCATGGAAAGTGATGCAGAGCGGACTCCAACGGCTGATGGATCAAAGGTGACTTCAAAAGTCGTAGAACCACCTGCTGCTACGGGGCTTGTAGGCTGTACTGAAACAGTAAAATCTGCGGAATTTGGACCTGAAACGAGTACTTTAGGCGTACCACTAAAATTAAGTGAAAAGCTTCCTGTATTCTGAATGGTAAAAGTTCGCACGATAGTGCCACTGGCTGCAGTAACTGAACCAAAATCGGTATCATCGGTTAAAGATGGCGTTGCATCGCCATCCGCAATGCTGATGCCGTTTCCCTGAACATTTATTTCGGGTCCACTGTAAATGATCAGTGGTGTACCATTTCCTGTACAAGGTGCACTTCCTGATGCTGCCCAGGATGTTACATAAACCGGAGAAACATTATCTGAATTATTATTTGAATAAAATAAAAGGCTCGCATCATCATCAAGATTATCATCAATATTCCAATACGGAGATGAGGAATATATTTTATTGTAGATGTAATAGCCTAACGTCGAATGTTTCCAGTATTGGAACTCATTCAGAATTCCAATATAAAGATAGGTTCCATTGGCGTCAAGAGGATTTGTAATTCCGGTGACAACCAGATCATGTGGTGAAAAAGCATCGCCTGAAATGTCAAAAGGATATGGGTTCTCATCCGGGTCATTGCTGGCAATGGATAGGGTTGCTGTTTTTGTGCCCTCTGTGGATGGGTTGAAAGTGACTGCAAAAGTTGTTGAACCGTAAGCCGCAACTGTGGCAGCCGGTGGTGTGGTCACACTAAAATCGGCTGCATCGGTACCTCCAGGCGTAACTCCCGATATGTTTAAAATAGCATTTCCTGTATTTTCTATCTTGTAGGTTCTTGAACGCGATCCGAATGAAACATCTATGGATCCAAATTTAGTGAAATCGGAGAATGATGGTGTGATATCATTGATTGCAATGGTCACGTCGTTTCCTTTTACATTGATGTTAGGGATGGGTGCAGGTGGAGAAATAACCGGTGTACCTGTTCCCCTTGTACCGGAGCTAGGAGATCCAGTCCAAACGGTTGCGTCTAAAATAGAAGGCACCAGGGCACTATTTGCCCAGAATTCAACTCCATCTGCTATTGAGGGATCTGTATTGTTGTCAATAAGCCAATTGCTACCATCCGTGTACAAATAATATCCGTTTGCACTTTTCCAATATTCATAATTGTTCAGTATTCCCTGGTGGACATAGGTCGTATTGGCGGCAGCGGGGGTAGTAATTCCAGTCACAGTTAGATCCTCCGGGGCAAATCCATATCCTTCGATACTGAAATCATAACTACCTTCATTGCTGTCGTTGTTCGTTACAGTAATGGTAGCGGTTTTGGTACCTGTGGTTGAAGGATTGAATGTTACGGTTAAGTTAGTTGAACTGCTTGCTGCAACGCTTGCAGCCGGTGAGGCGGTCACAGAAAAGTCTGCTGCATTCGAACCGGTGATAGATACTCCGGATATAGTCAATGCCGATGTCCCAATATTATTAATTATGTAAGTTCTTGTAGGTGAGCCTGTTGATATATTTGTGGAGACGAATTTTGTGAAATTGCCAAAATTTGGTGAGGTGCTGCCGTCGGTTATAGTGACACCATTCCCAGTAATATCAATCTCAGGTCCCGAAGCGCCTGCATCGCTGACATTAATAATGGCAGAACTATAATGCGCATCATTTTTAGTCCAACTAGCTCCTGTTGGAGGATCGGGTGTTGCTGGTAGTGTAAAGAAAAGATATTCATCCGTATCCATCACAGTGCAAATTTCAAATTCGTTGTAGGAATTGTAGGTATTAAAGTATATATAGTAGGTATAGCTACCACTTGTATGACTCCAGTAATTGTGGCCGTTATGGATGCCAGCGTAGGTATAGGTTCCGATCACTCCACTAAAATCTGGCGATCCTGTTGCTGTAGCAGTACCTGATACAACAAGGTTGTTAACGGAATATGCGGATAAGGACAAAAACATTATCCCGCATAGGGCAATCATGTATTTCCAATTTTTAAAACTTTGATGTTTCATCTCTGCAGGTTTAATTCGGTTGTTTTGTTTTGGATATTGGTAATGGTTCAGAAGGTATTTTTCGTCTCAATCAGGTTAAAAATTTTCGCGCGAAATATTATTTCAACAAATAAAATGTTGATCAGCAAATGATTATAAAAAAATATAGTGGAATGGCTAAGGGAGCCAATGCGCTAAACTTAGGAAAAAGCTAGAGATTTTGGGAAATGAATAAATTGCCCGAAAATTTGAATATTTGAACGTAAAGTTAATATATTTTTTAATTATTCAATTTTATAGACAACTATTAATTTGCTTTTACCATTTTTTTTACAAAAAAATATAAAAAAAAGAGACCCCAATGACGGTAAAGTCATTTAAGTCTCTCTGATTTTCATTGTTTGAACTTTGAGCCATTTGCCGGACTCGAACCGGCGACCTGCTCATTACGAATGAGCTGCTCTACCAACTGAGCTAAAGTGGCCAATGATCTGCAAAAGTATAAAAATGTTGCAGAACCGAAACTATAAATAATTGACAATTGTCAACTGTCACTTGTTAATTTTTTAAAGTTAATTCTCCCAGTCCAATATAATTTTGCCGCAGTTTCCTTCTTCCATGATATCAAAGGCCTTCTGGAATTCGGTGTAATGGAAGCGGTGGGTGATGACAGGTGCAATATTCAGGCCTGACAGCAACATCTTTTCCATTTTGTACCAGGTTTCATACATCTCGCGACCATAAATCCCTTTCAGGGTTAGTCCCTTGAAGATTACCTTGTCCCATTCAATCTGGGTGGTATCCGGCAGAATTCCCAGCAAGGAGATCTTTCCACCATTGTACATTGATTTGATCATGCTGTCAAATGCAATGGGTGAGCCGGATACTTCCAGTCCTATATCGAATCCACCTACCATTCCGACTTGTTTCATTGCTGCTGAAATATCCTCTTTCATGGGGTCGATGACCAGAGTAGCCCCCATTTTGCGTGCTAATTCACGACGGTATTCGCTTACTTCGGAACCAACTACGTTGCGCGCCCCGACGAATCTGCAGATGGCAATGGCCATACACCCGATCGGCCCACCGGCGCCTGTTACCAGAACATCTTCTCCGATTAAAGGGAAGGAAAGTGCCGTATGTGTTGCATTTCCAAGCGGATCCATGATCGAAACGATTTCATCCGGAATTCTCGAATCAATATGCAGCACATTTTCGGCAGGAACCGACACATATTCCGCAAAGCCTCCATCGCGGTTGACACCAATGCCAACCGTATGGTCGCAGATGTGCCTGCGCCCTCTCCGGCAATTCCGGCAGAAACCGCATGCGATATGGCCCTCGACAGTAACACGTTCGCCAATACTCACTTTCGTCACTTCTGCACCAATCTTTACGACCTTGCCAACGTATTCGTGCCCGATGGTCATGGGTGTTTTGATGGTTTTCTGCGACCATGCATCCCATTTGTAAATGTGCAGATCGGTACCGCAAACAGCTGATTTGCTTATTTTTATCAGTACGTCATTGACACCTGGCTCAGGAATAGGGACATCTTCCATCCACAATCCCTTTTGAGGCAGCATTTTTCTGATTGCTTTCATAACAGTAACATATTTATTTTATTATGAAAAAAGCTGTTAGCTAATTGCAGTTAGCTTTTAGTATTTTTTCATTTCAGGAGGACAGCAATACAAAGTAAGCAATTTCAAACACTTCAAATCCTAATATAAATCACCATTTGGATCAAATTCCACTGTAGTTGATTACTTTTATCAGATAAAAGTTAAAGATAGGACAGAATGAAAAATATACGATTTGCTTTCCTTTTGATCTGCACACTTATTTTTGCAAGTAGTGTTTCTGCCCAGACATTGTCTTTCGGCATGTTCACGGATGTTCATTATGCGGCCATTGCGGATAATGGGACCAGGAAATATAATCAGTCGCTGGATAAGGTTAACCAATGCATCGATACCATGATTCGGAAAAAAGCTGGCTTTCTGATCGAATTGGGCGATTTTAAGGATATGCCGGTTCCTCCTGACAGCCAGGCAGCCCTTGGTTACCTGAAGGTGATTGAAACGGCTTTTTCCCGTTTCCACGGAGACCGTTACCATGTACTTGGCAACCATGATGAGGATTGCATTTCGAAAGAACAATTTTATTCCATTGCCCAAAACAGTAATATCAGTAAAAACAAAACCTGGTATTCCTTTCAAAAAGGAGGTTATCATTTCATTGTTCTGGATGCCTGCTTTGATTCTACAGGCAGGGCTTATGATAAAGGTAATTTTATTTGGAGCGATACAAATATTCCTTCTGTTGAGTTGACCTGGCTTGAAAAAGAACTCAACAAATCGAAATTGCCTGTTGTTGTTTTCGTACACCAGCCACTGAGCGGAAATACCAAAGTTTCAGTCAGCAATGCCGAAAAAGTTAGAGCAATACTTGAAAAATGTAAAAGAGTCAAATGTGTTTTTCAGGGACATGAGCACAAAGGCGGTTACGAACTGATCAACGGTATCCATTACTATACCCTCAAAGGGATGATTGAAGGCGATTTCCCGGCTTCCAACAGTTTTGCTATAGTGACCCTGACGAAAGAAAAAATCCTTATCAGGGGTTTTGGCAACGCTGTCTCCCAAAATCTTACTGTCAATTAATTTTCACATTTTCACATTTCCCAATTTTCACATTTAACCCCTTATGTCCAAGTACCTGATCCTTATCTCCTACATTCTTCTGATCATTGGAATCGGGATACATTCATCCCGGAAAATCCGAACTTCAGGTGATTATCTTGTGGCAGGAAACAGGGGAAATGTCTGGCAGATTACTGGATCTTTGCTTGCGACCATTTTGGGCAGTTCAGCAATTCTGGGCAGCAGTGACCTGGCATTTTCGCAGGGATGGGCCGCCTCGTGGTGGATACTGACAGGATCTGTTGGACTGTTGCTTTTGGTATTTGTGGCACCGCTTGTCAAGAGGCATGGGAAATATACATTGCCTCAATTGATTGGTGATCAATACGGTAAAGAGGCAAAAATCATCGCATCCTTCGTCATTCCCATCGCCTGGATTGGCATCATTGCCGCCCAGATCATCGGAGGAGCCAAGGTGATGAACAGCTTTTTCGGATTTTCCTATGCCTGGTCCGTTTGCGGTATTGGACTGTTGTTCATTTTTTATACCGTCATTGGCGGACAAATTTCTGTCATTAAAACGGATATGACACAATCATTCATCATTATCCTTGGAGTGGCTGCTGTTGCAGTATATCTGTTTTTCAGGGTACCTGTAAACCAGGGAGAACTCACCCGGCATGGTTTTCCATTCAATGAAAGTTTTCATCCCATGGACCTGTTCGTTCTTTTCCTGACCCATTCAACCACCTTTCTGGTTGGTCCTGATATCTACACAAGATTATTTTGTGCAAAAAATGAGCAGGTGGCGCGCAGGAGTGTTCTGCTTACAGCCATGATTCTGATTCCCTTTGCTTTTATGATTACTTATCTTGGAATATATGCATCTCATCTTTTTCCCGATTTTGACTTCCACAAAGGATCTTCACTGATTTCCGTGCTTACCACGATATTGCCGGAATGGGGGATAGGCTTGCTGGTTGCTGCCATCCTTTCGGGAATCATGTCTGCAGCATCCACCACCTTGATGACATCCTCCGTTATTGTGACCAATACCATCAACGAGGATCTTGATTCAAAAATATCCATCAGGCAAACAAGGATGATCATGATTGGCCTGGGGCTTTTGAGCATTTTGGCTGGCACTTGAGATTACCTCCATCATCCAATCCTTGCTGATTGCGCTTTCCTTTTTTTCAGGGGCCTTCATTTTACCCGTACTGGCGGGTCTGCTTGGTTTTAGAAACAACAGAATCCGCAGCAACAGTGCCATGATAATGGGTGGATTGGTTGCTCTTGCAGGTAGGATCACAGTGATACATGGCGATGCAATGATTGGCAATCTGATCATTTTCAGTGCCTTTTGCCTGAATGCGGTATTGTTGTTTCCCGGCGGGCATTGGATCAGCGTTTCCAAAAAAATAGATATTTTTGATTAAAATTTGACATTTGGAACACTCACTCATATTATTTCACGACAACAGGCAGATTTTTACCAGCGATGAGCACTGGCTGTATCCACTTTTCGAACTGGAAGCATATCTGAATTCTTCTGTAATCCCGGTAGGTGAGCTTTTCCTGAGAGACAAGATTGCCGGCAAAGCAGCTGCAGCATTGATTGCAAGGCTTGGAATCCGTAGCTGCCACATCGAATTGCTGAGTGAAAGGGCGATTCCTATATTTGAACAGTATGGAGTTCAATATGGTTACGATCAGCTTGTGGATCACATACAGTGCAGAACGGAGGATCTGATTACAGATAAAATGAGCATGGAGGATACCTATCTTTTTCTCAGGAAAAGAGCAGGAAAAGTCCAGGGTACGACACTAACTATTGATTCATTGACAGTTGAAATTTCTGGAAAGCGAATTCTTGCGGATCTTTGTCTGGAAATAGGTAGGGGTGAACAACTGATTATCCAGGGGGAAAACGGTAGCGGTAAGACCACACTGCTCAGGTCGATCCTTGGTTTGGACAAGGCATTGAAAGGATCAATAAAAATAGGAGAGGAGTTTGTCGGCAGTTCGGAATGGCTGAGGAATCGTGTGCAGACCGGATATCTCAACCAGGAATCCATCCGGAACAATTTTCCGATAACGGCATCAGAAGTGGTTGCGATTGGCGTAAGCGGAATAAAAATATCTGACAGTGAGCGTGATTACCATGTGGAGTTATCGATGCGGAAGACCGGATGTTTTCATTTGCAGCATCAAATGTTTCACCAGCTTTCAGGAGGTGAAAAGCAGCGTGTTTCATTGGCACGATGTCTATGTCAGAACGCGAGGTTGCTTTTGCTGGATGAACCGACCTCTTATCTGGATGAGAAAGGGAAAGATGAACTTGGTGAACTTCTATACGATCTAAGCAGAAATGAAGCTCCTACCATGCTGTTGGTCTCGCATGATGCATTCTGGACCGAAAAATTGAACTGGCACAGGAAAACCCTTAAGGCGGGCAAATTATGGTAGAATTATTTACATACCCTCCTATTTTAAAGGGTTTCATCGTTCTGATCCTGACCGGTTTTGCTTTTCCGATCACGGGAGTCTACTTGCTGCGGATGAATCTGTTGCCTCTGCGGTTCATGTTAATGCACGGAGCCATTCTCGGCGGAGCACTGTCACTGGCTATGCAGGTTAACCCTTTTGTCGGAACCATGGCTATTAACTTATTGCTTGTGCTTTTGATGACCAGGATGTCACGTTCGCTGAAAACGGATCCAGGCCAGTTAAGCGCCTTCTTTATGGTTGTGTCCATATCTCTCGCATTCATTTTCATATACCGGTTCCAGGTTCCTGCCAAGGATACCCTGAGTCTGATGTGGGGCAGCCTGTACACTTTGAACAATTTTGAATTTGCAGGCATACTTGTTTTCTCGCTGTTGTTAATCGTTTTTCAGGGAGTTTATCGCCACCAGTTGAGGGCAGTTTTCTTTGATTCAGACATAGCCAAAACATCAGGAGTCAATGAACCGGCCTTCTATTACGCAATCATCCTTATCACAGCGGTGACTGTGGCAGCAGCCATGAAACTAATCGGAGCACTTTTACTCGATGCGCTGTTGCTTTTACCGGCACTGATTGCTTCATATCATGCAAAAAGCTATCGGGGGATGATTCTCTGGTCCTCTTTTTGGGGTGGCCTGTTTGCCACAGTTGGGTTTTTACTTTCTCTTGCGTTGGAACTGCCTGCCAGTTCGACCATTGCCGCATTTGCATCAGTTGTTTTTTTAATTTTAATCTTATCCAGGAAAAAATGAGAATATGTCTTCAGGTTATTTTGTTAGCGATGTTTTTGAACGGATGTATAGAGCCTGCTAAAAACGATACAGTGGTAGTGGCTACGAACTCCTGGACTGCCGCTTATGCAAAGGCTGCAGGAGCGAAAAATGTGGTCGTGCTCGCATCATTCGAAATGGCTCATCCTGCTGAATATGAGTTGAGGCCTTCCGATATACCTGTGATTGTCCGTGCCAGAGTGATCATCTTTGCAGGATATGAAACCATGGTGAATCGTTTACAAACGGGTATGAACCTGAATCCTGACGTACTCCTGAAAATAGAAACTGATTACAATATGGCCTCGATTGAAAAATCGGTAATGGATATTGCCCAGAGACTGGGGACCGAAAAAATTGCACTGCAAAATCTTGATTCAATCCGGCATTTATTGTCGACGGGAAAAGCTCAGTTTGATCAAACCGGATTGAATGGTACACCTGTTCTTGTTAATTTATTTCAGCAGTCTATTGTGAAAGAGATGGGTTTTGGATTGGCTGGAATATTTGGTCCGGCAGCATTGGAAGCTGGTGATATTGAAAAAATGGCAAAAGCAGGCTCACAAATAGTCATTGACAATGAACATAACCCTGTGGGGCTTCCGCTAGCCGGTATAAAAACAGGGGTTGTTTACAGGCAACTGCTTAATTTTCCCGGATTACACCATACGGTTACTTTACAGGATGTTATCAGATATAATATCAGGCAGTTGAGTTCTTTAGGAGAGAATTTCAAACAATAATCCAACTCTTGTCAAACATTCCTGATAAGTCAGGTCTGTTTTTGTCAAAATCAATTAAATTTGCAGACCAAAATTAATTTGTTTTAAACTATGGGACGCGCATTTGAATACCGTAAGGCCAGAAAGATGAAACGTTGGGGTGCAATGGCCAAAACTTTTACCAGAATTGGAAAGGAAATAGCAATTTGTATTAAAACCGGCGGACCGGATCCCACCTCCAATTCAAGATTGAGAGTTTTGATGCAGAATGCCAAAGCAGCAAGCATGCCCAAGGAAAATGTTGAAAGGGCCATTAAAAAAGCCACATCCAAAGATCAGGCAGACTACAAGGAAGTTGTGTATGAGGGTTATGGTCCTTATGGAATAGCCATGCTGATTGAAACTGCCACAGATAATCCTACACGTACGGTGGCCAACGTTCGTAGTTATTTTACCAAATTGAACGGAGCCCTTGGAACGACAGGCTGTGTGGATTACATGTTTGAACGCAAGTGTCAGTTCAAAATAACGGGTAAACCAGATCTGGATATCGAGGAACTTGAACTTGAGATGATTGATTTTGGTGTGCAAGAGATTTTTGCCGAGGATGAATACATTATCATCTATGGTGATTTTGAAGCTTTTGGTCCGATTCAAAAATATCTGGAAGAAAATAATTTTGAAATTGTAAGCGCTGATTTTGAAAGGATCCCTTCGGAAACCAAAGAACTGAATGAGGAACAGATGGCTGCCATCGAAAAATTATTATCCAAATTTGATGAGGATGAAGATGTTACCAATGTCTATCACAATATGAAAGAGTAAGATGCATTTTTGACATTTTTATCAAAAAAAAGAGCTGAATAATTTGGAAAAGCTTTAAAAATTGCTTATAATTGTTGTGTTATTATTACAAAAAATATTTAACGTACCCTTTCACACTTTGAAAGGTTATTTAGGTTAGGTTTAGGTTAGGTAAAGCAGGGAGGTTTTCATACTCCCTGCTTTTTTCTTTGGATTATCCCGAATTTTTGGTTTATCATATTGCCGACCATCTCAAATCAATTAAATTTGGGATTTCAAATACATTTCTAATGACAGTCTTCAAGCCTACCCAGTACCACCTCGAGTCGCTTTGTTGTGGATCAGAATTTCCTGATAATAATTGGGAGCTTCAGTGCCCATCTCCTCATCAGCCAAGTTTGATCAGGGCAGTTTACGACATTAAGCAAATCAGGATTCATGAGGAATATTCAGGGCTATACGGGTTTGCAGACTGGCTGCCAATAGAAAAGATGCTGCAAGGTTCTGGAGCTCCTGTAACCTATAAGAGTGTGGGAATTGCAGAGTTATTGGGTCTGGAGCAGTTGTACATTACTTTCAATGGATATTGGCCTGAAAAGGGAGCATTGATGAAGTCCGGTACTTTCAAGGAGTGTGAAGCATTTTCTGTTTGTGCCAGGAAAAATAACTCAAATGGAATCATGGTTGTTGCTTCTGCAGGAAACACCGCTAGAGCATTTGCCAGGGTTTGTTCCCAAAATAAGATTCCGCTTTTATTGACTATCCCACTGGACAATATCCGCGCTCTTTGGTTTGATGATCAACTTGATCCGTGTGTGAGGATAATAGCTTGCGAAAGTGGCGGTGACTATTTTGATGCCATCCACCTTTCCAATTTGGCTGTCGAGCTGGACGGTTTTTATCCGGAAGGCGGAGCCAAGAATGTAGCACGCCGCGATGGCATGGGTACCACGGTATTATCTGCCGTGACCACTATTGGGAAAATACCTGATTACTATTTTCAGGCCATAGGCAGCGGAACCGGCGCAATTGCTGCCTGGGAAGCCAACATGAGATTTTTGGAAGATGGCCGATTTGGTACCAACAAAATGAAGTTGATGCTTTCCCAGAATTCACCCTTTTTACCCATAAAAGAGGCATGGGACCAACGGTCTCCTGTAATGCTGCCCATGGATGATGAAACTGCGAGGAAACAGGTTGAAGTGATTAATGCCAAGGTACTGTCAAACAGAAAACCTCCCTATGCCATCAAGGGTGGTCTGTACGATGCCTTATCGGATTCAGACGGTACAATTATTGGTATTGCCAATGAGGACGCAGAAAAGGCCTCGGAACTGTTTTCACAACTGGAGGGCAATGATCTTGAACCTGCAGCCGCAGTGGCTGTTGCCTCGCTGATACAGGCTGTCAATGAGAATCTTATTGACAGGAAGTCAATTGTCATGCTGAATATTACAGGTGGCGGAATTGAAAAATTCAAGAGGGAACATTCCATCAATTACCTGAAACCAGAGAAGATCTTTCCGCTTAACGCAGATCCCTCTGAGATAAAGAATCAAATTGCGGCAATGTTCCGGTGATAGGAAGTAGGTAGTCCACCAGCCATTAAACAGTCTGACTATTGCACATAAAAATTACTTCTGCGGAACCTTGTAAATTTTTGTCGTGTCATAGCCCCTTTTCATGGCTTTCTTCAGAATTTCCTGGTATAATTCATCGGATATGGATGATTCTCTTGCAAGAATCCACAAATATCCCGGCGTTGAACTACCAATAAGAGCCCATTTGTAACCTTCCTGATCAAGTTCCAAAACATTGTAATCTGCATAGAAAAAAAGAAAAAAGGCAACTTTTAACTTGCCGGATTGATCTGTTGTTTTGGCCTTCCCTTTGGCGGATTTCAATTTTCCATCAAGGGTCTTGTAATATCCCTTATTCAGGACTTCTACCTTTCCATTCTCTTTTTTCGAATAGGTAGCTGTCACTCCAACAAGATCCTTTTCAAATGAGTTTTGAATCCTGCCAATTTCATACCAGGTTCCGAGAAATTTCCCTAAATCCAGATTCTGAACCGTACTTTTATCTATCATCTGCTTGTTGTTTTGTGTTTTGCAATCCGTGAAAGTAAGCATCAGGATACTCAGAATGAACAAGCTGGTCACTGAATTTTTCATCGGCTATTTTTCTGGTTGCGTTTCGGAATAAAATGTCACACAAAGTACGCAAAGAAAACTGGTATAAATTATTTCGTTCTTAGCGTTCTTTGCGAGAAATTTTGTTGTTCTGATTCGTTGGCAAATAAAAGAGCAATCAGACCTCCTGATCACCATCTTCCATTTTTTTGTTTCTGTGAAGCAGGTAATAAAGAGCAGGAGTCACAAAAGCAGTAAGCAGGAGGGAAGAGGTCAATCCGCCAACAATGACAGTCGCGAGAGGTCTCTGTACATCAGATCCCACGCCTGTATTGAGAGCTGCAGGAATTAGTCCGATAATGGCAATCAGCATCACGAGGAATATCGGTCTGAACTGCACAATCGAACCATTGTATACCAGCTCCTTAACCGGCATATTATGTCTTGCATAGAGTTTATTCAGGTAGCTTACCCAAAGTACTCCTGCCATCACACAAACTCCTGACAACGAAACAAATCCAACACCTGCTGATATGCTGATGTTGATATTTCTGAGCATAAGCGCCACAATTCCTCCGACGATTGCAAAAGGAATGTTTGCCATCACAATCAAAACATACCTGGTTTCATAACTGAATAAGATCAGAAGAATGGAGAATATGAGCAGCAACGTAACCGGAATAATTAACAGCAGCCTGTCCTGTGCCCGTTGCAGATTTTCGAATTGTCCGCCAAGGCTGTAATAATAATTTGATGGCAACTTAATTTGTTCCTTAATTTTATTGTTAATCTCAGCGGCGAAGCTACCCTGATCCCTTCCCCTTATGTTCGTTTTCACGGTAATCTGACGTTGTTCGTCATCCCGGGCAATAATGGTTTGACCCTCTGATAATTTTATATTTGCAACCTGTGAAAGTGGTATTCTCAGGCCGGTCTTTGTAGGAATGATGATCTTGCCGATCTGTTCAGGGGTTTTCCTGCTCTCTTTGGAGAAACGGAGAATAATGTCAAACTTGCGTTCTTCTTCCCAAAGTGAACTGACAGGTAATCCACCAACTGCCATTTCAAGTACGGCATTGACATCTTCTACATTGACCCCGTAGCGTGCTGCCTTGGTTCTGTCAATTTCAATGTCCAACTGGGTTTGCTTTTTCTCTTGTTCAATGGAAGTTTCCGAGGCACCCCCAACTGTTTTGGTTATTTTTAAAATTCTTTCGGCGTAAACCCTGAGTGTATCCAGGTTTCTTCCTGTCACAAAAATGGCCAGATCGGATGAGGAACCCGTTGCATTTTCGGTGACCATGTCAATAATGGGCTGGGTAATGGTAAAGGTAGCTCCGGGAATCAGATTTTCAAAGTTCTTCTTGATATTCAGAACCAGCTCCTTTTTAGTGAGTTTACTTTCCCAGGAAGAGTATGGCTGCTTCAGCTGTATCATTGCTTCAATACGGTTTGGTCCAAATGGGTCAGTACCGTCATCGTTTCTTCCCAATTGTGTCAACACACCCTTTACTTCATCGTATTTTGACAGTTCTTTCCGCAGAATTGCAGGATACTGGTTGGCTGCATCCAGTGAAATTCCTGCAGGCAAAAATACCCTGACCCAAATGCAGCCTTCGTCCAGTTCAGGGAGGAACTCGGTTCCAAGTTTTGAGCCCGTATACAGACCCAATGCTACAACAAATGCAGCACCTGTCAAAACCGTTTTGGGAACTTTTAATACCCAGATAAGAATTTTACTGTACGACTTCTCAATGAACTCCCAGAGATAGTTTTTACCTTCAGATGATGTTGTCTTAAAAAGAAAGGATCCAAGCACCGGAACCAATGTGAGTGAGTATATCATGGATCCCAGGATAGCAAAGGATAATGTCCATGCCATTGGGGAAAAGAGCCTTCCTTCCACACGTTGAAGTGTAAACATGGGCAACAGGGCTACCGTGATGATCAATACAGTATAAAGAATCTGCTTTTGGACTTCCCGTGCAGAATGTATCACAATGCCATCAATACCATTTTTTCGGTCTGCATCTGTCGCAAAGGCGATGTTACGGAAAATGGCTTCAACCATCACCACGGAAGCATCGACGATAATACCGAAGTCGATGGCTCCCAATGACAAAAGATTGGCAGGTATTCCGTATAAATACATGCAGATAAAGGCAAACAGCAATGAAAAGGGTATAGCCAGCGCTGAGATTACTGCAGCTTTCCAGTTGCCAAGCAAGAGTGTCAGGATAATCAGCACGACAAGGATTCCTTCCAGCAAGGTCTTTGCTACAGTATGGACAGTAAGTGAAACCAGCTCGGTCCGATCGTAGAACGTCTCAATTCTTATTCCCTTGGGCAAAATCACATTGTTAAGTTCATCCACCTTTTCGTAGACGTTCAGCATGGTCTTGGACGGGTTTTCAAATTTTTTAAGCAGGACAATCCCTTCGATACCCATACTTTTGGAGGTTCCGTTTGTTTTGTTCACATAACCAAGAATCCCGGTAGGAGGGAGGTTCCCAATTTCAATGGTGGCGATATCCCTGATCAGAATGGGCACACCATTTCGATTGTCAACTACGATATTCTCAATGTCTTCAACCTTTTTAATCCTTCCAATACCCCTGATATTCATTTGAGATGAGCCAATCCGGATATAGTTTCCACCTGTACTTTTGTTATTTGCAGCGATGGCATCCGCAACATCCTGAACTTTCAGATTGTATTTTTCGAGGGTTAACGGATTAATTATCACCTGAAATTGCCTGACCAATCCGCCAAAATTTGCCACGTCAACGACTCCTTCCGCCTGAAGCAACTTCGGAACAATCACGTAGTCCTGCAACTCCCGCAGATAGGTAATGGTGCATGAATCGGGCGCTTCGATGACATACCTGAAAATTTCACCCATGGCCATGGTCATTGGCGTCAGCACGGGAGAAACCCCTGCCGGGATATCGGCATCCTTCAATTTCTCCAGAACCAGTTGCCGGGCCAGATAAATATTAGTTTTATCGTTGAAGGTGAGCGTGACGATGGATAGTCCAAAGATGGTTTTGGAACGTTTGGAAATAACGCCAGGCACAGTATTCAGTGCTCTTTCGATGGGAATAGTCACCTGCTGCTCCATCTCTTCGGCTGGCAGTCCGTTGAGCTGGGAAATGACACCGACCTCCGTATCGCTGATATCCGGGTAAGCTTCAATATCCAGTTGCGACCATGTCCAGGCACCAATGCCGGACAGAAACAAAGCCAGAATCAGAACGATGGCTCTATGTTTGATGATAAACGTAATTAACTTACTCATTGTTAAATAATTAAATACCCATGTCAATACCCTTCAACAAATAGACATTTTCAGAAACTACTGCCTCGCCTGCATTCACTCCTTCTGCAATTTCAATGTAATCACCCGCTTCTGATGAGATGGCTACTTCTCTGCGCTCAAAGATATTCGGGCTCTTTTTGACAAAAACGTAATAGCGGGCATTTGCACTGATCACGGATTTTTTTGGCACCATGAGACCTTCATGAGGTGCTTCGAAGTTGACCTGGGCATACATGCCGGGCCTGATTTTTGCCTGGGTATCTGACATTGAAAGGCGAACCCTGATCTTCCTCGTTTGGCTGTTCATCACATCTGCAATTACATCAATGTTTGCTACAAATATTTCATTAGGAAAACTTGGGAATAGTAAATTGTATTTTTGTCCCTTCTTGATGGTATTTAATTCAGATTCAGGTAAATCGCAGATCAACCAAACTGTGCCTAAAGGTGCATTGTTCAGATTTTCAGGATTGAGCCCCGATTCCCTGAGTTGCGCCTCACTTGAAGCCAGTGCAGTTTCAATATTCAGCATCTCGGTAGAGGCATCATTGAAGTCTTTTCCTGTAGCCGCCCCGTTTTTATAGAGATCTGATACCCTGTCGAAATTGATTTTTGCAGTTTTCAGGAGGGTGATGTTTTGGAGAAAGGTTGAATAGACATTTGTCAGATCCGGCGAATCAAACAGGATAATCTTATTTTGAACGGCTCCGCCAGAAGAATGAACACGGCCAATCACATTGGCTGGCGCCGAAAAATTAAGCGTTAACTTTTTGTTTTCCGCAATTTGATACTTGAAGATTTCTGCTCTTTTCGAGTTTAAAGCAAATTCAATGTATTTGCCATCGTCCTTCACCAATGGCTCAGCTTCTGTGGTTTGCTGAGAGATTGGCTTATTGTCTTTGTTATTGCCGCAACCAGGTAGCAAAATGATCATTATGAGGCTGGTTATTAATCTATTTTTCATGATATTTGGGAAACAAATTAGGTTAATGTGTATAATTACAGGTAAATAAAAGTTGCAAATAGCTTTTCCGATAATTAAACATGGCATCGTAATATTGACTTTGCATTTCAAACCAGGTTTTTTCGGCTTCGAGGTAATCCAAAATGGTTGTTCCACCCTTCAGGTAACTCATCTTGACATTTTTCAGGACAGATTCGGATTTCACATTCAATTCCCTATATTTTTCCCAGCTGTTTTTGTTGGTTTTGTATTCATCCCAGGCATTCCTCACTTCTTTCGTTACCTGAAGTAAGTAGGCATCTGTTAGAGCAGCTGCCTGGTCCACAGCGATTTTAGCTCTTGCAATTTCACCCTGGTTCCGGTCGGAAAAGGGCAAAGGAATGGCAACAAAAACCCCCATGTAGGGTACCTTGTTCTGAGGACTGTAATTCACCCCTATTTCAGGTTGGGGTTTTGCCAGGGCTTTTTGAAGCGAAACATCAATTTTTGCCTTGTCGTAAATACTCTTGCTTACCAGGAGTTCCTTTCTGTTTTCAAGTGCAATGTGTAAAAGTGAATCGTAATTTTGCGGTAAAAATGCTGGAAACCAATCCTCATTTTTATCAATTGAAAGTGAATCTTTTATTCCCAGCATCAGGCAGAGATTATTTTTTTCACTTTTTAGAATCTGCTTTGAAGTGAACTGCATCAGTTTATACTGTTCATCGTTGATTTGGGTCCTTGAAAACTCGGTCGAGGTAATCACCTGGTCTTTCAACCGTATCTGATTAACTTTCAGTAAGGTATCTGAATTTAACCTTGCCAGGTTAATCAGTTTCAGTTTTTCATCCGCATACCATACATCCAGCCATTTTGCCGCCACATCACTGAGCAGGTTCCATTCATACTCACTCAGATTTGAACTGGCAATGGTCAGATCTGACTTGGCTGCCTCCACCTTGTATTTCAATTGTCCACGAACCTGAAAGACTTTGGAAATCTGATACGTCATCTGTCGGTTCTCAGGCGCGAAAAAGCCCGTTCCCGGAGCATAATATTTGGAGGAGGGAACCACCAGTGAAGAAACACTTGCTGACGGGTTCAAATGCAAACCCGCTGTTGTTATAGCTGTTTTGGCAATCTCAATGTTGTACTTTTCAGCCTTGTATAAGGGGTTGTTTGTTACTGCAAGCGAAAGAGCATCCTGTAAACTCAAGGCAACCTGAGCCTGCGATAAACTACTGGCCAGCACGATTGCCAACAAAAATAGAAATCTCATGTCAAAAAGGATTGATTAAATACTTTCCGGGATATGAACCATCCAAGTTAAGTAAAATTATTGAAAATGAGGTGATTGTTCAGGCACACACAATGTGACACCAAATCTTGGGGTTATTTCTAAATCTGCTAAACCTCAATTAATTATGAAAAACCCGCTCCTAATCAGAACGTCAAAGGTGGAGCGCGGCCTGATGCAAAGGAATAACTTTCCTGGTAAGAGATAGTCGTCCGTATTACCGGAACAATTGCCAGAATACCCAATAGAACAAGAATAACAGGTAGTGATCCGAATGAATCAACATTCAGACTGCTGATGAGGTCCAGGAAAAAAGCAACGGAAGGTAAATGTTTGTGTGATTGAAAAGGCGAATGGGAGTTTTTATCCGGAGTATAGGGATGTGAATGCGTAACAACCTGACCTCCATTCAGAAGATGGGAATGGGTGTACATGGCTTGGTTGGCAAAAAGCCAGACAAATGAGACCAGCAACAGATATACAACTGATATTTTAATTCTCTTCTTCAAGGCAATAATTTAGAAAAGCAACTATCTTTAAATGTGTAACGAAATATTGGTCCGCAAGGTTCCATTCCCAACGTATGTTACAGAGATTTGTCTTCGGCCGCATCCTTATATTCAGGAGTCGTTGAAGTCGAAAATGACCAATATTTAAAGATCAGCTGTTAATTCAAACCCCGCTTCCTTAACAATGGTTCAATTCCGGGCGTTTTGCCACGGAAATTCACATAGAGTTTCATGGCTTCTTCCGTTCCTCCTCTTTCCAGGACATTTTTGCGGAAAGCGGTGGCTACTCCCTGATCGAAGATATTTCCCTTTTCCAGGAACGCTTCGAAAGCATCCGCATCCAGTACGGCAGCCCAGATGTAACTGTAATATCCGCTTGAATATCCGCCCGGGAAAGCATGGTTGAAATAGGTAGAACGATAGCGGGGAATGATCTCCGGAATCAAGCCGGCCTTCTCCATGGATGTTTTTTCAAATTTCTCGACATCAATATCTCCGGTTTTGGTGATGGTGTGATAATCCATATCGAGGATGGCTGCTGCCAAAAATTCAGTCGTAATGAATCCCTGATTGAACTTTCCGGCTTTGATAATCTTGTCGACAAGTGCCTGAGGAATTACTTCACCTGTTTTATAATGTTTGGCAAACATTTTCAGCACTTCAGGCTCAACGGCCCAGTGTTCCATCACCTGTGAAGGCAATTCAACGAAATCGCGGGAAACAGCAGTACCTGACAGGGTTTTGTAATGACACCTTGAAAGCAATCCGTGCAGGCTGTGGCCAAACTCATGAAAGAGGGTCTCCACTTCATCAAAATTCAACAGGGCGGGTTTATCACCGGTAGGTTTGGAAAAGTTAAATGTAGTGGAAACGACGGGCCGAACATCTGCTTCTCCGGTAAACTGGTACTGATCCCTGTAGTTATTCATCCAGGCACCACCTTTCTTGGATGCCCGTGGGAAGAAATCCATGTACAAAATGCCAACATAGGAGCTATCACGATCCTTCACCTCGAATACCTGACATTCGGGATGGTACAATGGCATATTTTGTAATTGCTTGAATGTTAATCCATATAGTTTATTGGCTACCGCGAAAGCGCCATCCCTCACATTTTTCAGTTCGAAATAGGGACGTACCTGTTCTTCATCGAGGTCATATTTTGCTTTTCTCACTTTTTCGGAATAGTAAAACCAGTCCCAGCTAGCCATTTTGAATTTGCCGCCTTCTTTTACAATCATTGCCTGAATATCATTTGCTTCCTCCTTGGCACGCTTGAGTCCGGGTTCCCATACTTTTTGGATCAGATCATAGACATTTTTCGATGTTTTGGCCATGCAGTCATCCAGCACATAGGCAGCCCAGCTTTCAAAACCAAGAAGATTGGCTTTTTGCAGGCGCAGGTTGACTATTTTATTGATAACAACCTTGTTATCCAATTCATTGTTGTTGTTGCTGCGGTTGTACATGGCCTTGTACAATTTTTCGCGCAAATCGCGTTTTTCGGAATAGGTTAGGAAAGGAATCCAGCTGGGTTTTTGAAGCGTAAATACCCATTTCCCATCCATTTTGTTGGCTTTGGCCTCATCGGCTGCGGCTGCTATTACTGATTCCGGAAGACCTGCTAAATCTTCCTTTTTATCCACAACCAGTTTAAAGTTGTTGGTTTCGGCCAGCATGTTGTTGCCGAATTTAAGTTCCAGGAGGGAAAGGTCAGTATTTATTTTCTTGAATTCTTCCTTTTTGTCAGCGGCCAGGTTGGCGCCACCGCGAACGAATCGCTTGTAAGTCTCTTCAAGCAATCTGCTTTGCTCCCTGTTCAGATTCAACTGATCTTTCTGCTTTTCAATAGCCTGTACCCTCGCAAACAGTTTTTCATTCATGTTGACCGCATCCCCATGCTGCGAGAGGAGTGGAGCAACCTCATCGGCAATTTTATCGATAGAGTCGTTGGTATTGGCTTCCTTGACATTGAAAAAGACATAGGATACCCTGCCCATCAGATCTCCGCTCCGGTCCATGGCTTCGATGGTATTGGCAAAATCAGGGGCAGCTGTATTGTTAACAATTTGATCAATATCCTTATTGTGCTGAATGATACCTTCCTGAAATGCCGGCAGGTAGTGCTTGTTTTGAATTTTATCAAATGGGGGAACACCGTATGGTGCACTGTAGGTTTCAAAAAATGGGTTCATCTCTTTGACTGTTTTTTTTTCGTTTGCACAGGAGGCAATTACCACCGCAAACACCATCATTACTATCAGGTTTTTCATCTTCCAGTTATTGGTTTATCTCGTTGAAAATGTATTGTATGACCTAATTCCAGGTGATCAGCGTTTGTAGCCAAAATCACGAAGCGCAAACATACCAAAAATGTCTTTAGAAAGTGATGATTTTTGCGGTGTTTAAAAATATCTGTTTCAGTAAATCAGTTGATGGATAAATTTATATTTTTGAATGTTCAGAATATCCTGCCCGTTCATATTCACACAATTCATCCATATCAGTATGAGAACAATTTTTTTGTCACTTATTTTCCTGGTCTTTCTATTTTCCTGTACCCCAAAACCGGTACCTCCAACAATCAATCCTCAGGCATTCAACAAGATGGTTGATGGGAAACAGGTTAAACTTTTTGTTCTTAAGAACCAGAAGGGGATGGAAGTCACGGTTACCAATTATGGCGCCCGCATCGTTTCATGGATGGTCCCGGATAAAAAAGGACTCATGGAGGATGTTGTTTTGGGATTTGACAGCATAGATGGATATATCACAGGCAGCGAAACCTACTATGGCGCTGCAATCGGACGATATGGAAACAGAATTGCCAGGGGGGAATTCCAACTTGGTGATCTCAAATACAAGCTTGCCCAAAACAATGGGGTCAACAACCTTCACGGTGGCATCAATGGTTTTTGCCGCAAGGTGTGGGATGCAACTCAAAAAGGCGACAATGAGCTGGATTTCAAACTGGTCTCTCCGGATATGGATGAAGGTTTTCCCGGAGAACTGAGCGTTGCAATGAGTTACAAACTGACAAATGAAAATGAATTAATCATTCAATATGAAGCCAGATGCGACAAACCAACTGTTATCAACCTGACCAACCACAGTTTCTTTAACCTGCACGGTGCAGGCAACGGCACCATCCTGGATCACCAGCTTACCCTCAATGCCGATTTTTTCACACCGATTGATTCTACATTGATCCCTACCGGTGAGTTGGCTCCTGTCGAAAACACCCCGTTTGATTTCCGGAAACCTACTTTAATCGGAGAACGGATCAACAGCGAACATCAGCAAATCAAATACGGACTTGGATATGACATCAATTATGTGCTGGTAAAGGGGGAAGATCAGACCCGTACACTGGCTGCTACCGTGTATGAACCGCAAAGCGGAAGGCAGCTTGAGGTATTCACAGATCAGCCCGGCATCCAGTTTTATACTGGAAACTTCCTGGATGGAAAACGTGCCGGAAAGAAAGGCAAAACATATGGTTATAGAACCGGATTCTGCCTTGAAACCCAGCACTATCCCAATACGCCCAATCAACCCAAGTTCCCGACTGTCGAATTGGATCCTGATCAGGTTTACAGCCACACCTGTATTTATAAGTTTTCGGTGAGGTAGAACCAGAAATGATACCAGTTTCTCGTTACACGCGATTTTATAATTGCATGAATGGAATTGTTAACACCAACCCAACGATAATTCTATAAATTAAAAAAAATGGAAAAGCAATCAGCCCGGTTAGAGGCATTGAGTGACGGGATATTTGGTGTAGCTATTACTTTGTTAGCCATTGAAATAGGTATAAAGGGATATGATGGAGCGAACAATGTTAACCTTTGGGAGAAAATTTTAGAACGTTGGCCCGAATATTTTTCATACTTCAATTCATTTGCGACAGTCCTGCTAATTTGGATGGGACATAATAAAATATTCAAACAACTTCGCTCCGCCAATCATTGGATTATACTAATTAATGGATTGGTACTACTGTTGGTTGTACTCTTTCCATATCCTACAAAAACAGTTGGTACTTTTATTGGCACAAATGCCGAAAATACAGCAGTAGCTTTTTATGCAGCATTCACAGGTAGTATCAGTGTATCAATGCTTATACTCAATCTATACGTTCTAAAAAATAAACGACTTTTAATCGATCAGGAAAAAAGTGTTCCTTGGATTAAAGGAATGATTAAAGGGCAGGTTATCGGTATTGCGTCCTATACCATAATTACTGGTTTAGCATTTTATTTTTCCAAAATTGCAATTGTTTTGACATTTTTAATGTGGGTATTTTGGGCAATTGCCATGAAGGATAAAAATGATGAATTTTATGGATAAATGCCATGTTTTTTAAAGCCTAGGATTGGTAGGGCTTTACAAGAGTTTAGTAAAAAGCATTTTGTCGGAACCTATAAATTTGAATTTACTACTGGCCAAAATGTTTAAGAGCTGAGACATTGGGTAAATATAAAAATGGGATTAAAATGATCATCATGAAAAAAGCCTTGTTGTTGCTTATAATAATGACTCCCTTTGTATTTGTAGCAGCTAAAAATCCTGCCCCAAAAAAAGGAACCAAAATCAGGCCCATAAGCAACATAAACATATATCCGGATAACAGGCCAGCTGCCAAATTCAGGCTGGATGCTTGGGATTGCGGCGTCGTACTAAAACATGGATCCGGTCCCGACAGTTGCGATTATCTGGGCGCTCGTGATGTCTGGGTATGGGAAGACATGGGTGCCTACTACATGCATTACGACGGCGCCGGACTGAAAGGCTGGCTTGCCTGTCTGGCCGTCAGCAAAGACCTGGTGAAATGGGAGACCAGTGGGCCAGCCATAGATTTTGGTGTAAGTCCTCAGAAAGATTGCGCTTCTGCATCCTATGGAACCACCTATTTTGACGGAACCAAATGGCATCTCTTTTACCTGGGTACCCCGAATGTGACGAGGAAGCCTGATTACATCCCGGCATTCCCGTACCTTACCATGAAAGCCGAAGGCAATTCACCAACCGGTCCCTGGACCAAGCGCTATGACATTACACCCTTTGAACCGAAAAAAAACACCTATTATGATGCCACTGCGAGTCCCGGACAGATCATAAAAACTGAAAAGGAATACCTGATGTTCTTTTCTGCATCAACGGGTTCTCCCAAAATTATGAGGACCATCAGTTTGGCACGAACAAACAACCTGGATGGATCCTGGACTATCGATACAAAACCTATGTTACCTCCGGATGAGCAAATAGAGAATACTTCGCTCTATTTTGAAGAATTCTCCAGAACATGGTTCCTTTTTACAAATCACGTTGGTTTAAAGGATAAACTTGAATATACGGATGCCGTCTGGGTATACTGGTCCAAAGACCTTAACCACTGGAATCCTGCGAATAAGGCAATTGTTTTGGATGCTTCCAATTCAAAATGGTCACATCACATCATCGGACTTCCTTCGGTGGTCAAATTGGGGAACCGACTGGCTGTTTTCTACGATGGAAATGATGAACAGGAGATGCCAAAAGGGGTCAAAAGCCATATGAACCGCGATGTTGGGCTGGCCTGGATCGATTTGCCGATCCGGCTACCTGGAAATTAGGTCTCCTTGTCGCTTCAATCATTATTTGTGCTATTCCGTCCGATCTATAAATACATTCCCTTTTCAACATTTGTGAGCAGAGGGTTTTCTCGCAATCAACATTTCCCCAAGGTTCCGCTCTGCTAAACCCCGGGCTACCAACATGTCGCCACTACGTGGCTGGATTTGATGGGATGCGGTATCGGAGTCAAAAACTACGGATTAATACGACTGCCAATTTTCACATTTTCACATTTCCCAATTTTCACATTGTCGAATTGTCGAATCGTCGAATCGTCGAATCAGCACATTAGCTAATCAACTAATCAGCACATCAGATCGTCTCCCTCTTCAAGTCCCGAACATCAAAAAACACTGAGTGAATATCCCCGTTCCTTTGATTCAGTTCTTTCCTGATCACTTTCAACTGATCTTCCACAAATGCGGCATCTATTTCATCCTTCAGATCGATTCCAATCATAAGCACAAATTTTCCTTGTCCCATCATCACGGCAAAAATTGAATTGACTTTGTGAATTGCAGGGTTTGACTGGACAATCTGCATAAATTCTTCCCTTAATTCTTTGGAAATATTTTCTCCAATAATCAGTTTCCTGAGTTCATTGATCATAAAGATTGAAACGGAGACGAGCAGTAAACCAACAAGGATCGATCCGATGGCATCGAATACAGGATGTACGAACCATGCGAGTGTGGTGGATATCAGAACAATGGTCAAACCGGCGAGTGCGGCGGAGTCTTCCATTAAAATCACAAACAAATTGGTATCAGTCGCATCTTTCAGGGATTTGTACATTCCTGCACCCTTCCTGGTTTTTGAAAAGGAGGAATATGCTACATGGTATGATTTGCCTTCCAATAGAATAGACACGATCAGAACGATAAATGACCAGCTTATGTTTTGAAGTTCAGAAGGTTGGAATAGTTTGTGAATCCCTTCGTAAATAGAAAAGACTGCACCAACAAAAAATAACAGTACAGCAACCAGAAACCCCCAGAAATATTCCTCTTTACCGTACCCAAACGGATGCATCTCACTTGCTTTTTTTGCAGAACGTTTGTTCCCTATTAAAAGGAAAATCTGGTTTCCGCAATCAGCAACGGAATGGATTGCTTCAGCCATCATCCCGGCACTGTGGGTGAAGATTGATACTACAAATTTGATGATTGTTATGAGTAGGTTGCTTCCAAGAGCAAATACTACTGCTTTTACTGAACCCTTGTTTCCCGACATATTGGTTGGATTGAGGAAGTCAAAAATAATGGATTTTGGCGAATCATACAGAATGATTAGAGAATCTGTTAATTTTGTTCCATATCGGTATCAAAACTCATGGACCAGCGCAAGGAGGCTTTAGAAATTTTTAGTGCAGGAGTAGACAGCGTACTGCCTGACAATCTGATAAATAATCACATTTCATTCAATGATAGTGTTTTAACCTGTCAGGATGTAAATTGCAGGCTGACAGATTATCATCATATTTATCTGATAGGATTTGGGAAAGCATCGGCCGGTATGGCCCATGGCATGGAAGAACTTCTTGGTGACAGAATTACAGGAGGGCACATTATCACCAAGTATGGCCATTCCTTTCAACTGAAACATATTACAATTACGGAGGCAGGTCATCCGGTGCCTGACGAGAATGGGTTGATTGGTACCAAAAAGATACTTGAGGTGATTAAAAAGGCGTCCTCAGGCGATCTCATCATTGTGCTGATTTCCGGTGGCGGATCATCACTCCTGACAGATTTGCCTGACGGAATCAGTCTGGAGGATTTGGCAACTGTAAACAGACTCCTGGTTAACTCAGGAGCTGATATTCAGGCAATCAATTGCGTGCGCAAACATCTGTCTCAACTGAAAGGCGGTCAACTGGCAAAGCTTGCCTATCCTGCATCCATGTTGACCCTGATACTTTCAGATGTAATTGGCGACATTCCCGAAGTAATCGCATCTGGTCCAACAGTAGCGGATCCATCAACATTCCGTGATGCACTCGATGTACTTGAGAAATACCAACTTCAGACACATGTACCTTCCTCTGTGAGCAACTACTTGCAAAAAGGGGAATCCGGATCTCTTCCTGAAACTGCAAAATTTGAAGATCCCTGTTTCCTTCTTACCAGGAATGTCCTGCTGGGCAATAATTTAACGGCTCTCAAACATGCCCGGATCAAGGCTGTTGATTTAGGTTATTATTCAACAATTGTGTCAAATAATGTTTCCGGTGACGTTCATGTGGTGGCAGATTACATCCTGTCAGAGATTAAAGTTATTTTTCTGAATAACCAGGTTAGTAAAATTGCATTGCTATTTGGAGGTGAGCCAACAGTTCAATATTCTGGTAATGGGAAAGGGGGAAGAAACCAGTACCTTGCACTGCTGATGGCTCAAAAATTGGCAGGTATTCCGGGAATTACCTTTCTGTCTGCAGGAACCGACGGTTCAGACGGCCCAACAGATGCAACAGGTGCAATCTGTGATGGGACAACCATACTGCAGGCTATAAGAATGGGATGTGATCCGAATGAAATGACCAAAAATTTTGACTCCTACCACTTTTTTGAGACAACAGGAGGATTGATCAAAACAGGACCTACCTGTACCAATGTTATGGATTTGATGATTGCGCTGATCGATAAACGATTAGTTGATCAGGAGTAACAGCATTATTGCTTTTCCGCAGATAACTCCGGGTTTTCTGTCTGGATTTCAGATAGATTTGATTTCGGATCCTTGGCTTTATGCTTGTGTTTTACTTTTGGAGCAGGAGGTGTTTCCCGCCTGAAAGGAGGGAAGAATACCCAATAAAGTCCACCAAGGGAAGAGATTGCAGATAAAAAGTAAAACATCAGGCTTAGAGCGACCGCAATTTTATTGTCAAGATGTAACATGGGTGTTAGTGTCACAAAAACAACCTCCCTTGCTCCGAACCCACCAATGGTAATAGGTACGACTGTAGCGATTGCCGAAAGAAAAAAGAGAAAAAGGTATTCGGTGATCTCCGTTGCCTGGTGAAATGCGTACAATATAAATAATGCTGCCACCAGTTGAATCAGTTGCAATAGCATGGACCAACCAAACAACCCGCCGTGAATGGGGAGGAAACTCTTCAGAAAATATTTAAGAACGAAATAATAAAAAATATAAAGAGCAGGAATACCTAGCCATCCCGGCCATCCAATCTTAAACTCATCGCCGGAAAAGTAATAAAGTACAATGGTTATCATTCCAATGGCTTCCAGTCCGGCAACCCTGTTCACAAGCATGGCCCCGATGTTTTTCTTGACGCCGTTTTGCCTGTATTTATTGACCTGGTACACTTTAATTCCGTCACCGCCGATACCACTTGGCAGAAAAAGATTGTAAAATAATCCCAACCAGAATAGTTTAAGATTCAGCATGGTAGACAGATGCGCCCCTGTAACCCGAAAAGAGAGGTTTTGCCTGAATCCTGAAAGCACGTAGGAGATGACAATAAGAAAAAGCGCTGCTAAAAGGTACAATATGTTTGAAGTAGAATACAAGGAAAGAACATCCTTGAGGGATATTTTTGATAGGACATACCAAAACGCCAGCACCGAGACAGCTAGTTTGAGCAGATTGGTTATATATTTTTTTACTTTTTCTGACACTGATATATAGTTAATTCAAACAGGCTGCAAAAGTACAATTTATCAGACTCGAATGAAAATTTTTTGTTGATAAAGGAAATAGGCCGTTTCAATTATTGATTTTGTCCATTCTGTTGTCAGCAATAAATATATCTTTGCCAACTGTTTTTGGTGACTTCTGTTCCAATTATTGTTTTGAATGTTTTTTTTGTTGATTTAAAAAGTTTAAAATTTGTTGATATGATAAAATTTATTCCTTTCATTTTGGTTCTGACTTTGGTGTTTTCTTCATGCAGCAAGAAGACCAGTCAATCTGAAATAGATGATCAGACCATTCAGAATTATCTTACAACCAAGAATTTGACAGCTGTCAAGGATCCTTCAGGGCTCTATTACATTATTACCCTGGCGGGTACCGGAGTTTCACCAACTTCCTCTTCGACAGTTGAAGTCAAGTACAAAGGCTCCCTCGTGAATGGAACAATTTTTGATCAGACAGCTACTGACAAAACTTTTACCTATGCGTTAAACGCCTTAATCAAGGGATGGCAAATCGGAATACCCTTGATGAAAAAAGGCGGCAAAGCAACCTTTTTCATTCCTTCGGAATTAGGTTACGGGAGTGTAACTACCGGACCAATACCTGCTAACTCTGTGCTTATCTTTGATATTGAGCTGATTGATGTAAAATAAAATCAATCCCGCTCAAACATCGATTTGTCTGCCCCGCAAATCGGACAAGTCCAGTCGTCAGGCAAGTCTATAAATCTGGTTCCCGGTTCGATTCCTGCGATGGGATCGCCTTTTTCCGTTTCATAGACAAAATGGCACAACTGGCACTGCCACAATTCATTTTCCGTCGCTTTCCCTGGCGCATCCTCTTTGATTTTTGCCTTATCGACATAAGTAGGCGCATTTTTAGGTGAGAAACCTTTCATGACTTCACGGTAGTAGGCATAAGTCAGGGATTTGGCATCTTTATCAATCAGATCGGAGGCAATCATTTCGCCGATGAAAATCAGGTGAGTTCCGACATCAAAAGTATCTGTCAGTTTACAGTCAAACCATGCCAGGCAGGAATCAGTTACGATCGGAGAACCGCTTTCTCCGATAAAATAATTGACCCCTTTGAACTTATCCGTTTCCCTGCCGCTCCTGTACCCGAAATCTCCGATTAAACCTGTGGATGATTTCTCCCCCAATACCGAAAATGCAAATGCGCCACTTTTTTGAATGATTTCAGCGCTGAAATTATCCTTGTTGCAGCTGATTCCAAATTTTGGTGGTTGTGAGGTCACCTGAAAAACGGTGTTTGCCACATATCCCGATTTGGTATCCCCGTCTTTAGCGGTAACCAGGTAGAGTCCGTAGGATATTTTAAAAAAGGATTCGAAATTTATCATGATGTTTCAATTTTTAGAAAATAATTATTCTGGATGACCATTTATTGGCGAAGGAAAAATAATTAAAAAAAGTGATTTCGTTGTTATTAATTTCAGAACATACCTAATGTGTCTTCTGATAAGTGTTATAAAACATATTCCTTTTTAAGGGATAATTTTTAACTTTGAACGTTATCGCACACGGAATTATTTTAACTAGATCGATATTCAATTTTAAACTTAAAACAGATGTCTGACAGAAGAGAATTTATTCAAAAATCGTCAGTGGGAGCTGCTGCTTTAACTGCCGGTGGACTCACATTCAGTGCAAAGAGTTATGGCCGGATCATTGGAGCCAACGAAAAGGTGAGGGTTGCCGTGATCGGTTTATCCGACAGGTTTAGAAGCGCATTGTTCCCAAGTTTCATGGACCATGCCAAGGAGCAAAACTTTGAAATAGTAGCTTTGTCCGACTTGTGGAGCGTAAGGCGGGAAACAGGTAAGGAGTTCTTCAAAAAGAATGCAGGATGGGATGTTGCATTGTGCAGAAACAACGACGAACTCTATGAAAGAAAGGATTTCGATGCAGTGGTTATTAGTACTCCGGATTTTGCACATGCACTGCATTTGGCTGAAGCAGCTGGTCACAAAAAGGATGCTTATTGTGAGAAACCTTTCGCCGAAACCATGGCAGATGCCAAAGCTGCGCTGAGTGCCTGCCACAAAAACAACAATGTTGTGCAGATTGGCTCCCAGAGAAGAAGTACAGGGAATTACATTGCTGCCAAAGAATATTTGAACTCCGGAAAATTTGGTGATATCGTTACGGTTGAGATGTGCTGGAACGTAAACCAGCCTGGTCGTTGGAGAAGACCTGAGGAAGTGAAGGCAATCAGGGAAGCAGATACAGATTGGAAGCGTTTCCAGATGAATCGTCCGGAAACAGCCTGGGATCCAAGGAAATATCTTGAGTTCCGTTTGTTCTGGCCATATTCCTCCGGAATTGCCGGACAATGGATGAGTCATCAGATCGATACCGTACACTGGTTCACAGGTTTGGCCCACCCACGCAGCGTTGCGGCCAACGGAGGAATCTACCAGTGGAAAGACGGAAGATCCAATGCTGATACCCTGACAGCCGTATTTGATTACGGTGATGATAAAAAAGGATTCCAGGTCGTATATACCTCCCGTTTCAGCAACAGTGCCGGTGGTACAAAGGAATTGTATTTCTCTAATGGTGGAATGTTGAATCTGGATACCAATAAAGTGACTTCCGAAGGTGGTTTGACAGAGAGAGAAGCCAAGGCAATGGGTTTGAAGGCCAATTTGCTCGAGTCGTTTGAGTTGCCAAAAGTAGCCATGGCAACCAGTGCGGATACAGCGAAAGATTCTTCCACTTCTGCCCACATGATGAACTGGATGGAATGTGTGAGATCAAGAGCCAAGACTCATGCACCCGTCGAAGCCGGTTACAGCCACGCCATTGCCACCATCATGGCCAATGCAGCTTTCAGAACCGGTTTACAAGCAACTTTTGACGAAAAATTGCAGGAAGTTGTTTGCGGAGGTAAGGTTTTCAAATACTAAACCAGAAGCAATCTTTCAAAAAAAAGAGGCTGTCTCAAAAGGTTGAGGCAGTCTTTTTTTTGTTGTAACAATTTTCGATTTGACGTTAAATTTTCAGGTAATATATTTGTTTATATGCTTCATAATTAGTATATTGGAGCATGAAAAACAGAAGAAACAGAGTAGTTTTTAAAAACTACAGTCCCAATCAAGCCATGCTTCTTCCTCCCTCTTTGGAAGAGCTTATAGCAGCGAACCACCCAGTTCGTGTTGTCGAGAGGATTATTAATAACATAGATGCAGACTGCTTGCTTCGCCAATATAAAGGAGGAGGTACATCCAGTTATCATCCCAGAATGTTATTAAAGGTATTAATATACAGCTATTTATGTAATGTATTCAGTAGCCGTAAGATGGAAAGTGCTTTAAAAGAGAACATTCATTTTATGTGGTTAAGTGGCATGAGTTATCCTGATCACAATACGCTTAATCGTTTTAGGAGTGATAGGTTGAAAGATGTGCTTAAAGAGATCTTCGCACAAGTTGTTTTACTCTTGGTTGAATCAGGACACGTAAGTCTTCATGAGATTTATGTTGACGGCACTAAAATAGAATCAAAAGCAAATCGTTACACCTTTGTTTGGGGCAATGCCATTAAGACCAGTAAGCTGAGAATTGCCCAGCAGCTCAAATCATTATGGGAGTACACTCAAGAAGTGGCCAAAGAAGAACTTAAGGATACAGAAACTATCGATTTTACAGAGATTGGGGAAGAGAAAGTCAAACAGACTATTGACTCAATAGATCAGGCACTTAAAGGCAAGGATGTTGATCCTGACGTAAAAAAAAACTTAATTATGCCCGGAAAAATTGGCCGGATAACTTAAAAAGGTACCAGGAGCATGAGAAAATACTGGGTAATCGTAACTCTTTTAGTAAAACAGATCCCGGGGCCACCTTTATGCGCATGAAGGAGGATTATATGAAGAACGGGCAGCTGAAACCTGGTTATAATGTTCAGATAAGTACTAATAATCAATACATAGTCAACTACAGCCATCATCCTAACCCTACGGACTACAACACTTTCCCATCACACATGGAGCAGTTCAGTAAGCTTTATAATCATCTTCCACCGGCTGTAGTAGCAGATGCAGGATATGGTTCAGAAGAAAATTATGCTTTGATGGAAAAATTTGGGGTTGATGCTTACCTCAAGTACAACTATTTCGACAAAGAGCAACACAAGGATAAGAGCAAGATAATCATTGACTTATACTATAACGCAGAACAAGACTGTTACTATTGTCAAATGGGACAGAAAATGAGGTACATCGGCACACGTGAAAAGAAATCCGATAACGGCTTTGTTCAGAAATATAAAAATTACCAGGCAATCAGGTGTGAGGGTTGTCCGCTGCGTGGTGGATGTAACCAACAGATGGAAAACAGAAAATTGAGTGTGAACCTCAGTTTAAAAGATTATAAATCCAAAGCTACTGAATTGCTTAAAAGCGAAAAAGGATTGTATTACAGAAGCAAACGGGGTGTTGATGTCGAACCTGTTTTTGGGAACATAAAATACAACAAAGGCTTCAGGCGATTTTTACTAAAAGGGATCGACAGGACTGAGATTGAAACCGGTTTATTGGCTTTGGCCCATAACCTTGCAAAAAGGGCCAAATGAGGCCTCTTTTTGGCTTTTTTCCCACTTACCGGCAGCTTCATGCTGACAATCTATGAGAAACTATTGCACAATAGCAAAAAATGCCCAGACTCACACGGTTGAAAATGAAATATCGATATAAAAAAAGAAACCGCCTCAATTTGTTTTGAGACGGCCTCTTTTTTTATCTGCATGCAAAAGTTAGTTCTATGAGCTTGAATGCCTTCGTATTTTTCTTTATATCGTCTGTACCTGTCTGAAAGAAAAGCAGGTAGGTCTTCTCAGCACAATTGAAGCAATAAATGGTTCCCGAAACTTTTATACCCTTTACCAGTGATTCGTACCTGACTGATTTGGCGTCCATATTCCCGAAACGATTGTTTTCTATCGCGGTAAACTGAATGCCTGAATCCTTGTACAAGGATTCATCCTGCATATTTTTCTCTTGAACCATCAGGGACTTAATAGGATTTTCCTCATTGTTGATGGTCACCAGCGTATAAAGACCGGTAGCATTCTTCCCTGTTCGTTCTGCTGAATAATAGAAACCCTTACCGGGCAGACCTTCATCTGATATGGTTTTCCAGTCACCTGGCAATGAAAATGATACGCCATTTTTCAGGTAATTCAACTCCTTTTCTTTACCGAAAGAGGATGAACATAAAAAGAGAAGGGTTACAAAAAAGACAAATGCAATTCTCCAATTGTTCCGGAATGGTATACAAACGGGAATTGCATTTGTTTTTGAATCAATACCTATCATTCACCAGCAGCTTTGAAATGTTCCTTGTTTTTCTCAATGATCATTCTGTAATAGGAGTCAGGATAAGCAGGATGCAATGGCTGTTCAGGTTGTTTGCCAAATTCATTCCATTGAAACTTTCCGTCCTTTTCCTTCATGACGTTGCCATCCTTGTATTTGATCATCAGGTAATGAAATAAATCCTTCCAATCTTTCACGGTAGTTTCCACCTGACTTACGGAATAGGCAGTAAGGGTTTTAATCGCGTTTGACTTATCACCCTTTTTCCAGAGATCCAATGCTTTCTGATCGATGGCACCGATGCCTGCGATAAATTCCTTTTCCTTGCGGGATTGAACCTTCTGAACATCCTTGATCATGTCGTTGTATCTAAGGTAGCAGAAATTGGCCACTGTGTTGAAAGTCCAGAAAGCGGATGTTTCCGACCAGGTTAGAAAGTCACCATTGCCAACTTTCAAGGAATTGGGAACTTCATTGATCCCGCAATAAACAGGCATATAACAGGTTGAATAGGTATCGTCCACACCAAACCAAATGACTCCGCCAATCGGATCAGGAAGATTCGGACGACTCTGTGCGATGAAGGAGAATCCGGTTTGTTGGGTAGATACAGCTCTTTCATGACAATAGGAAACTGAATCGACTTTCCAGGTCATCGGACGCCACCTGTATGGCAACTGGAAGGGGCCGGCACCCGGATCTTTGGTCATATCCAGCGCAGTGCCTTCATAATGATCGCGCATCATCGAGATTACATTCTCAAGGGTTAGTGGTGCATCCGGCTTGATCCAGAGGGGCATGCGATTGGTTGCATAATGATTTTTATCGTAGGTGATTTTGCCCATTACATAGTCTTCGTACTTGCCCATTTGCTTGTTTACCTGGTTGAAACCGGCCCATACACGTGCATCGCAAAAGCGGGCTCCGCCAAATTCAACTGGCGCATAGGTATCTGAAAAACTAAATTCATTGTTTGTACCTGTAAACCAACCTTTTTCCCTGGCAAATGAGATAACATCCGGCGCATAAAGGCATTCTTTCGGTTTATCCAAAGGAAATTGTGTAATCCTGGCCTGATTGGCATGACCCGAGATGTATCCGTCAGGGATTTTCATGGCTACCCAAACTGCACCCTTCTGTCCTTCACCCTTGCTGATCATTTCAAGTATCCATACTTCTTCACTGTCTGCAATGGAAAAAGATTCACCGCTCGAAGCATAACCGTAATCCTTGACCAGATTTGTCATGACACTGATCGCCTCCCTCGCATTTTTTGCACGTTGAAGAGTCAGGTAAATCAGGCTTCCGTAATCAACGATGGCACCAGCCTGCGTAGCTAATTCCTTGCGGCCTCCATAAGTGGTCTCACCGATAGATAGCTGATGCTCGTTCATGTTTCCAACTACCTGGTAGGTATGGGTTGCCTGGGGGATTTGCCCCATCAGTTTGCCGGTATCCCATTCAGTTACATCAACCATTGTTCCGGGTTTGTAATCGGCAGCAGGCCAAAAGTAAAGCTCACCATAAAGCGTATGTGAGTCGGCTGCATAGGTAATCATGGGAGTGCCACCTACCGTTGCCCCCTTGGTAATTAAAAAATTGGTACAGGCATCTGCCTGGTTGAATAGTATTACGCCAAAGATTAATACAACGATTATTCTGATTTTTCTCATATTGAAATTTTAAATGCGATTTTGACAAAAATAGGAAATTAGTTTATTCATTTCGGACGGAATAATACTCAAATGCCTATTTTTTAATGAGTTTTATCATAAATTAAGAAGTGCCTAAAGTGCCTAAGGTGAACTAAAGCGCCTAAAGTACGCGCTTTTTGAGTTATTGAAAAAACGAGATAAAGGATTTAGTTTAATAATAGAATGTGGATTTATATTCTGATGAATTTTTCCTTTCGTCGCCGACTTTAAGATGAAGGGTGTGTGTTTTTTCTGATGTAAGTCTCTTTTTATCAATGGTGTATGCGAGTGTCTCTGTTTTAGCATCGTATTCAAACAGCGCCCAGTTACCATCGATTTCGCCTTCATACATCTCCACACCTGACAAATTATCGGAAATTTTAAATTCCAGTTTATCTGCAATGATCTTGTTCTTGGTATTCTTGCTATTGATTGGACGGATGGTTGGAGGAACCGTATCCAATACAACTTTAAAATCACCGAAAGAACGTGGATGTGCTATAATCCATCCGTCTTTAAACTCACTGCCGATGGCTGAGAGTCGTCCAGTTGCGTCTACTCCTGCAATCAGTGCCTTTGCCTGGTATTTCTGTGGAATTTTAGTGGTCTTTATAGAAACAGAGTAGGGCACATGAATAGGAACATACTGATTGTGAATCTGGTGAACTGCAGAATAGGCGGAATTCCCTTTCCCGGCCAAATGATAAACAAAATTTAAGTCGTCATACAAGGCTCCTTTGGGAATCAGAATCTTGACTTCATCTGTTTCAAATGTATTGGATTCGTCATGCATAAAGTGTTTGGTATAATCTGTCTTTATGATGGGAAGCTGGCACTTTTTTGAAAGTAACCTGAAAGTGAATTCATTTGTATTTTGAAAGGCATCTGCAACAATAATTTTGATGGTATGAACCTTACCGTCTGTCAGTTTCAGAACCCCTCCGCCGGAATTGGTTTTGTAAATTTCCATTTTATTCCCGGGCTGCAGGTAGAGCCTGTGAATCCATCTCTTGTTTTTCATCAGTTCCTCATAATCGATGTGGCTGTTCACATAGCGTCCCTGGTCAAAGGCCAGTTGATCCATTTTAAATAAAAACACATTCTCCTGGTCAACAAAAAGCTCAGCTGAATAAATACCGCATTTAATGCCTAAACCGTCAAAATCGTCATCCGTCTGAATTCCAAGACCGATGTCACCGAACACTTCGATTTGTTGTTGTTTTTTCATTTTGGTATTCCGGCCACCCGAAATCGTTTCAACCCTCATCTTGCTCCTGTTCTTGTTGACATGGCTTTCATCGTTGAGCGGATAAATATAAAGTGAGGTTATTCTGGGAGAACTTTTGTCCTTAATACTGGAAAGATAAAAAAGCGGGTTTTGCGGCTTTTCCGACTGGGTGTCCCTGATCTCAAAATGAAGGTGAGGACCACCTGAACTGCCTGTATTTCCAGACCAGGCAACAACTTCACCCTTCCGGAATGTGATCATACCAGGAGGAAGAGTCAGATCGACTGCAAATTGTCTAAGGCGGTATTGCTGCTCGAGGACATATTCTTCAATTTTAGGACTGAATCGGGAGAGGTGTCCAAAAACAGTGGTACGGCCATCGGAATGGATCAGGTACAATGCGTGACCATATCCAAAAGGGGAGACTGAAACTCTGGCTACTGAACCATCTTTGGGTGCATACACAGGAATCCCAGTCTGGCCGGCAGTTCTGAAATCCAGCCCGGTATGAAAATGGTTTTTACGCAGTTCCCCAAAGCCTCCCGAAAATGAAAAGGGAATTTTTAATGGTGCTCCATAGTCTGACTCTTTTTTTAACTGACCAAAAAGCGGATTTAGAAAAAGAAAAAGTATCAAAAATGGAAGCGATTTCATAGTGCCTTGCGAATCTGGATGAATGGGACGAAAGTAGCAATCTTTGCTTTAAACACAGATATTGCAGGGGTTAATATTTTGGTATATTGAATTAAATATTAACTTTGTTGCAGTAATCCTTGAACATGTCGGAGCGCGAAACTCTTTTATTACGAGAATTTAAAGAAAAACTCGATAAGTTGATCGGCTTGCATCAGAAGATGAAGTCGGAGCGTCAATTACACCTGGAAGAGATCAAACATCTCGAGGAACAGATCAATTTATTGAACATTTCAAATCAGGATCTGTCCAAGAAAGTTGAGGGATTAAAATTCGCTAAATCTTTGGCTGGTGTGAATGAAGATTCACATGAAGCCAAAATTAAGATAAATAGATTGGTGCGGGAAATTGATAAATGTATTTCACTTTTAAATAAGTAATCCACCTGCCATGGATGATAAACTTTCGATCAACATCAATATAGCCGATCGGTTGTATCCGCTTCGAATTGAAAGGAAAGAGGAGGAAAATATCCGGAAAGCAGCGAAGATTATCAACGATAAGGTAGTTCAGTACAAACAGAGGTATCCATCCAAGGACATTCAGGATTGTCTGGCGATGTCCACTTTGCAATTTGTAATTCAGAAATCGGACAGCGAGAAACAGATTGAATATTCGCCGGTCCTCGAAGAACTGGAGCGTATGAACGACTTTTTGGCAGAGTTTATCGAGAAGGAAAAGATACAATAGTTTTATCATTATATATCACCGCATCTTGCTCTCTTTTACTTGTTTACTACAAGTATAAGAGAATGGGAATGCGGTTTTTTTTTAATTTAATATTTAATTCTGTATGGGTACGACAATTATAGTAGGACTGGTAGCAATTTTGGCCGGAGGTGCAGGATCCTATTTTTTGTGGAATTTTCTGCTGATGAACAAAAGCCAGAATTTGATCAGGGAAGCTGAGACTCAGTCTGAAATCATCAAAGAGAAAAAAGCCATCCAGGCGAAGGAAAAATTCATTCAGTTGAAGGCAGATCATGAATTGTATATCAATGAACGTAACCAGCGGATCATCAGTGCTGAAAATAAACTAAAACAGAGGGAAGCCATTCATCTGCAACGCAAGGAAGAACTTCAGAGAAAAATCAAGGAATCTGAAATCGCCAAACTGGATGCTGATAGCCTGAGAGAAACACTTAATGTGCAGCTTGAGTTGATTGAGCAGAAGAACGAAGAACTTGAACGAATGCACAAAAAACAGATCGACCAACTGGAAGCTGTTTCCGGAATTTCTGCGGATGAAGCGAAAACACAACTGGTTGATTCCTTGAAAAATGAAGCAAAGACGGAGGCAATGTCTTACATCCAGGAAATCATGGATGAGGCAAAAATGAATGCCAACAAGGAGGCAAAAAAAATCATTGTAAAATCGATCCAACGGGTAGCTTCTGAAACGGCCATCGAAAATGCGGTTACAGTCTTCCATATAGAAAGTGACGAGATAAAAGGCAGAATTATCGGCCGTGAAGGTCGGAACATCCGTGCACTCGAAGCAGCCACAGGAGTTGAAATTATTGTGGATGATACCCCTGAAGCCATTGTGCTTTCCGGCTTTGATCCTGTACGCCGCGAAATTGCAAGACTGGCGCTTCACCAGTTGGTTACTGACGGACGAATTCACCCGGCAAGAATCGAAGAGGTGGTGAATAAGGTAAAAAAACAGGTGGAGGAAGAGATCATAGAAACTGGAAAGCGAACCACTATTGACCTGGGAATCCATGGCATGCATCCTGAATTGATCCGTCTGATTGGTAAGATGAAATACCGTTCCTCCTATGGACAAAACCTGCTGCAGCATTCACGCGAAACGGCCAATCTTTGTGCCATCATGGCTGCAGAACTTGGTCTTAATCCCAAAAAGGCTAAACGTGCAGGTCTTTTGCATGACATCGGGAAAGTCCCGGATGATGAACCGGAATTGCCACATGCTTTGCTGGGCATGAAACTTGCGGAGAAATACAAAGAGAAACCTGATATCTGCAATGCAATTGGCTCGCACCATGAAGAGGTGGAAATGGAAACCCTTCTTGCCCCACTGGTACAAGCCTGTGATGCTATCTCAGGAGCGCGTCCGGGCGCACGTCGTGAGGCGGTCGAATCATACATCAAAAGATTGAATGATTTGGAAAACATGGCGCTTTCATACCCAGGTGTTACCAAGACCTATGCTATTCAGGCCGGTAGGGAATTAAGGGTTATCGTTGGAAGCGATAAGATGACGGATGCTGAGGCCGAAAGCCTCTCCTACGATATTGCCAAGAAGATTCAGGATGAGATGACTTATCCCGGTCAGGTTAAAATTACTGTGATTCGTGAAACCAGGGCAGTAAACTATGCTAAATAATCAGTACTGGAATATTTTTGTTTGGTATTTTTAGTTTTGAAAAAGAAGAAGGACATCCTCTCAGGTTGTCCTTCTTCTTTTTCAATGTCCCTCTATAAGGGCTAAAAGATCTTCCGTCAATAACAGTTTATCCTGATCTCCTTCACCGGTGTAGATCAGGTACATCAGGTTAAGTAGCTTCCTGATCAGATTGATATCCGTTTCAACCCTGGTTACCGTTTTTCCGTATTTATTCGACTTGTCATACAGAAATTGTACCTCCTTTGGACTAATGACTGATCCTTGGTGCGCAACATTGATATAAAATAGATATTTTTCTGATTGTGTTCCAAAGGCAAGTGTTGAAGCCAGATTATCTTCATAAACCAACAACAGTTTATTGGCAAGCATGATCGGCAAAAGATCAAGATGCAAATTTCGGGCGATGATGATGTATAAAATGGTGAGGGAAAATATATCTCCCACTTTTGAAAATAGAAGCTTGTCTACAACGATATTCCTGATATTTGGCGTATCCCCATTGGAAATTTCAAAATTGTTGAGTCTAAAAAGTATGTGGTTAATCACAGAAACCTTTTCCAGGGAGGTCATGGATTCTGTAATCTCCAGCCAGGCATCCCTATATAACTTGTGGATAATGCCTTCGATCTTTTCCTTTGAAATGTTGGGGTGATGAATGGAAGAAACCAATAGCCAACCGTCCAGTAAATTTCTGTTGTCGTTGCCCAGCCAATCCTTCATCTGTTCTAAGATAATCTCCCTTTTCAAAAGGGAGATGACTAGTTCCAATTTTTTGTAATGTTCAATTGATCCGGCAGTAAAGAGTGCTTCTTCCAGTTTGGGCAATATTTCTGATCCGAGAGAAAGCAATTTTTCTTTCACAGACCTGAAAACCATCTCATCCTGGTCGTCCAGAAGAGAAATCAATGCATCGATAGTGGGGTCCGTTGTTATCATAATCAAATTCGATCGAGTACTTTTTTTACCAGTTTAACCATCACAGGTTTATAATCTTCGTTTGCCTTTTTTGATACCCTGTTCGCGATGATGATACAAACAGTGAGTGCCTTATGACCCAATAATTTGCTCAAGCCATATATGGCCGAACACTCCATCTCATAATTAGTAATTCGCTGTTCCTCAAATCTGAACAACTCAATTTTATCGTTGATGTGCGGATCGACAATTCTCAGCCTGAGTTCACGACCCTGCGGTCCGTAAAAACCGGGAGCTGAAATTGTCACGCCAGGAGTAAATTCTTCATCAACTATTTTATTGAAAAGGTCAGGATCTGCACTTACCACATAAGGGGACGGAAGCAATTCATTCCACTGAACGTACGATTTGAAAGCATTTTCAAAAGGCAGATCTACAACCTCGTTCCTGCGTTCGTAAAAATTTAGCAGGCCATCGAATCCGATTGCCTTCTGGGATGCTAGAAAAGCATTGACTGGAATATCACCTTGCAACCCTCCAGAAGTTCCGATTCTGATTATTTTCAAAGATTTTTTCTTGTCCTTTACCTGTCGGGTTGCGAGATCAATATTGACCAGAGCATCCAACTCATTGACAACGATATCAATGTTGTCAGTTCCTATCCCTGTTGAAAGAACAGTAATTTTTTTGGATCCGTAAAATCCAGTAGCAGAAACAAACTCACGATTCTCTGTTTGAGATTCAATGTGATCAAAAAACGCTGCAATCATCTTTACACGTCCTGGATCTCCGACCAGAATAATATTCTCGGCCAACTGCTCCGGTTTCATGTGTAAATGAAAAATGGTCCCATCCGGATTGATTATCAGCTCTGAAGGTTCAATAACTCTCATAATGGATATTTTGATGTAGTTCAAAGTTAAAAAAAAGTAGGATGATCCCGAATATTTTTATTTTTGTACTAATTAAATATCCCGATATGATTCAAAGAATTCAGACTTTATTTTTATTGATTGCAGATTTACTGATTGCCATCCTTTTTTTCGTGCCTTTTGCCGAAATGTATGGAAAGGGCAGCAAATTATTTCTATTCTATCTTTCGGGAATTATTTCTGAAGGGACCGACAAGGGAGAAGTTATCCAGAAATCCTGGCCTCTTCTATTTTTAGCCTGCCTGATTCTGGTACTTGTGAATCTGGTAATCATTCAATACAAGAGCAGACAGCGTCAAATAAATCTCTCCTTGTTGACAATTGTCCTTCTTCTGGGACTGTTCTCTTCGATCTATTTTTCTGTCTGGGAATGCAACAGTTTGCTTGGCGGAAACTATTCCATGAAAATAAGCTTCACGATTCCACTTATAGCTGCCATATTCGTTTATCTGGCTATCCGAAGGATCAAAAAGGATGAGAAACTGGTCAAATCCATCGACCGGATACGCTAAAAACAGATTGCCAATTCGTCGGCAATAGCGGTCAAAAATTGTTCGTCTTCTATTGAAAATGGGGCATGAGCATGTGAATCGATATCAATTTCCGCCACAAACTGTCCGTTTTTAAGAATAGGAACGACAATTTCGCTTTGCACATCGATGCTGCATGCTATGTAATTGGTCTGTTGAGTTACATCCTGAACAATCATGGTCTTCCTGCTTTCTGCAACCTGACCACAAACCCCTTTGCCTACCGGAATGCTAATATGTTCTGTAGGTTTCCCGGCGTATGGCCCCAGTATTAGCCTATTGTTTTGTGAATCGAGGAGATAAAACCCAACCCAATCATAATGGGGAATGTTTGTACGCAAAAGTTCCGACGTCCGCAATAATAATTTCGCTAATTCTGGATGAAGGGCCCTAAGTTCCCTGAATTTTTCAAAAACGGATGAATACAGTTGTTCCATAGTTACGATTTACTTGATCTTTATTTCGTTTTCGTAGGTTATTTTTTCACAATAAAAGCACTTCATTTCGATAGGCTTAACATTGATTATCTGAAATTTAGTGGTTACATTTTCTGCATTTGTGATGCATTTCGGATTGAAACAACGAACATAACCGATCACTTGTTCGGGGATCTGAACAACACGTTTCTCAACGACTTCATAATTTTTGATTGTGTTGAGTTTGGCATTTGGAGCAACAAGTGCAATTTTATTTACCTCCTCATCTTCAAAAAAACGATTGGCAATCTTGACAATGGCTTTGGTCCCCATGGCCTTACTGTCGAGGTTGTTGCCGAAAGTCACCATATTTTGAAATTCATCCAGTCTCAGAATCTGGATAACCTTGAAAAGAGCCTTTGTCGGGATATGGTCAATGACTGTTCCGTCCTTGATAGCGCTTACATTTAACTGCTTTTGCATATCTGATTGGTTATTGGAGATTTAACAAATGGGAGATAATTGCCATTCGGGTATATACACCGTTTCGTGCCTGTGTAAAGTAATAGGCCTTTGGGTTTGTGTCCACGTTGGTATGAATTTCATTGATCCTCGGTAGTGGATGCAATATTCTCATGTTTGGTTTGGTATTTGCCAGCATTTCATTTTTCAGGATATAGACGTTCTTAACCTTTTCATACTCGACCGGATCAATGAAGCGCTCTTTTTGAACTCTAGTCATGTAGATAATGTCTGCCTGGTTGATGAT
>CAIUUO010000018.1 GCA_903902325.1 uncultured Bacteroidia bacterium | reverse complement strand
GTGTTGAAAACGAAGTTTCGGTTGGGTCGCCAATGGAATACCACGAAGGATGATTTTTGTCCGGCGGACTGACTTTACCTTTGGAAGAAAGGAAGCCCGAGAGAAAGAATATCTTCAAATCACCCAATGTCTTTTTTTTCAGAACCTTAGATTGCTCATCGGTTATATCGCCATCCGGTTCGTACCCCAATCCGGAAACAGTAAAGATTTTTCCATTAAAATAACAAGCACTAATAGTCATTTCGTTTTTGGTAATTGTTCCGGTTTTATCGGAAGCAATAACCGTAGCAGAACCTAATGTTTGAGCAGAGGCAATATTCTTTACAATGGCCTTTCGCTTAGCCAATCGGCCAACGGCTAATGCCAGAGCCAGAGATATTTGTGCAGGCAAGCCTTCGGGCACCATGGCTGCAGCAACACTTACCGAAAAAACGAGTGCCACTGATATAGAATCTTTCAGCATAAACAATTCCGGTAGCATCGCCCCGGGCAACTGTTGTTCCCATGTAAACACAATTTTTCAGTTCATTTACCGGCAGGTTTTTATAGGTTGTAAATAAAGCATCTTTATTGGATGGTAATGATTCGCCGGTGAGTATAAATTCATTGGCCGAAAATTCAGTGGAATCAATCATACGAATGTCGGCCGGAATACCATCGCCTTCGGTTAAGCTCACTATATCACCCGGCACCAGATCATCCACCTTAATCTCGATGATTTTTCCGTCCCGTATAACATTGCATTTCTCTACAACCAAATTTTGGAGTGATGCCAGAATATTCTCCGACTTCCACTCTTCGTAAAAGCCAATGATAGCATTCAGAATAACAATAGCCATAAGAATAGAGCCATCGCGAAACTGACCCAGATAATACGATACGGCAGCTGCAACAATCAGAATCAAAACAAGCGGACTGATGAATTGACGGAAGATAATTTTTAAAACACTGATGGTATTGGTTGCTTTCAGCACATTACTGCCATACTTTAGCCTGGCTAGTTTGATTTTTCGTTCATCAAGGCCATCCTTTAAATTACTATTTAGTTCTTTTTCTATTGTCTTACTGTCTTCTTTGTAAAATTCCATTGGTTGAAAACGTTATTAGATAGATTAATTCGAAGCTAAAATTCGCTTTACTCCTGTCTGAATATGTTACTTGATTTATACAGTATTTTCAGAAAGCATCAATAACTGAATCGGCAATTAGACAAAACTCACTTTCAGCATATTTCAACAATTTGTTTCTGGAATAATCTTACATTAAAAGAAACTCATCCAGATGTGTCTGGGTGCTTGATCCCGATCTTAGGCGATCCTAAAATAGCCCACGAGACAGCAATGCAGTGGTCTTACAAAATGTGAAGGTTTGGTGATGCCGTCTCCGGTTGGAGTGCCGATTGACATAGAAGCGTAACCTTCACCCCACCCCAGTCCATAAAGGGTCGCAGCGTTTTTGACGTATACAGAGCATTGCATTCGCCTCCCCATAAGGGTCAGATTCCCGATGTTAGTCGAGTACATAGCGGCGGAATGATGGTTATGCGCTTCGGCATGATAGGCCAACGCAATTGCAGATTCAACGTCCTTCGCGAAGGTGACGGGCAGGACTGGCATAAGCTGTTCAGTCATGATGAAAG
>CAIUUO010000017.1 GCA_903902325.1 uncultured Bacteroidia bacterium | reverse complement strand
CGGTGCTAATGCATACTATGGACAATAATTGAATTTGAACTTATTACAAACATTTAATTTGAACCAAATGAAAAATGATAACTGGAAAGACAAAATCTCAAACCATCAGCAACTTGGGGGAATAGAACTCTCAGTATTGGATAATGGCGATGGCCGTGGTTGTCGCATAGCGTGGTTTAACACAGGAAGTGGTTTGCGGTTTAAAGTTGTGATTGATAGAGCTATGGATATAGTTGATGCCTTTTACAACCAACATAGCCTGGCATGGGTCAGTCATCTGGGTGTCTCAGCACCAAATCCTACAGTTGATTACGCGACCAACTGGCTTAAAAGTTTCGGTGGCGGACTTCTTACTACCTGTGGCCTCACCCATACTGGTGGAGATGAAAAGGATGAGTCGGGCGAAAGGGGTGTCCATGACCGTATAAGCCAACAACCTGCTACAATAGAATCGGTTATCCAGCCTAACTTGATAAAAGGGAATATGGAAATGAGCATTACAGGGCGGATGATTCAAACCTCTCTTTTAGGACCTAGTTTGGAGCTTAAAAGAACCATCTCTGTCGAATTAGGGTCATCGCTTATCAAAATAAAAGATGAGGTTACAAATCTTGGAAATACTGATTCTCCTCACATGCTATTATACCATTTGAACTTCGGATGGCCTCTCGTGGACGAGGATACAGAGATATTCTGGGATGGCACATGTAAATCAAGAGGTGGTGGTATGGACGATAAAATATTTAACGCTGGCAATAACTTTAAAAGATGCACAGCTCCGTCTGATGATTATCAGGGGAAGCAAGAAGCGGTTGGATTTATTGATTTGAAAACTGACGTTAATGGATTTTGCGAGTGTGGTTTACGTAATTCAAAACTTGGATTAGCAGTTAAAATAAAATACCCAAAGGCACAGCTACCATGGATGGCGAATTGGCAACATTTTGGGAAAAATGAATATGTTACTGCACTCGAGCCATGTACCGCTCCTCCTATCGGACAAGCTGCTGCAAATAAAGAAAATCTTCTCATACAACTTAAACCACAAGAAACCAGGCTTTATGAGCTTGAAATATATGTTTCCAATATTAACCTTTAATAATTTTCATATGTATATCGTTAACAATTACACACTTGCAGTAATACTCTGTACTGTAACCATGATATGCTGGGGATCATGGTCCAACACGCAAAAACTGGCAGGTAAAACATGGCGTCAGGAGCTATATTACTGGGACTACGTGATCGGAGTCCTGCTTTTATCAATTTTCATGGCATTTACCTTTGGGAGTATTGGAGATCATGGTCGGGGGTTTATAGAGGATATTCAACAGGTAAGTTGGAGAAATTTACTTAGTGCCTTTACGGGAGGGGTTATTTTTAATGCATCTTGCATTTTACTCACAGCTGCTATTGCTATTGTAGGCATTTCCGTCGCTTTCCCTGTTGGGGTGGGAATAGGAACAGTATTTGGGGTGGTGATAAACTATATTGGGCAACCCAAAGGTAATCCTGTTATACTATTCCTCGGTGTTCTTTTGATTATGTCAGCCATTATTTTTGATGGTATAGCAGCAGGAAAGATGAGTGGGACAAAGGAATCTGGCATGAGCAGAAAGGGGCTGATTTTGTCCGTTCTTGCAGGAGTACTTATTTCATTTTTCTACCGTTTTGTTGCAGCTTCCATGGACCTGAATAATTTTGAATCCCCTGCACCACAAATGGCTACTCCATATACTGCATTTTTCATTTTCGCTTTCGGAATGTTTGTGAGCAATTTTTTATTCAACACGCTGATCATGAAAAGGCCTTTTGTAGGTACTCCTACCGGGTATGGCGAGTACTTCAGGGGTTCATTTAAGACACACATGGTTGGAATTACCGGAGGCTTGATCTGGGGCTTAGGGACTGCCCTCAGTTATTTAGCAGCAGGTAAGGCCGGTGCGGCTGTTTCCTATGGATTAAGCCAGGGAGGCACATTGGTGGCAGCTCTTTGGGGTTTACTTGTCTGGAAAGAATTCAAGGGCGCATCTAGATCGGTAAATATTATGTTGTCTTTTATGATCATACTCTTTATCGCCGGATTAGCGGCAATCATTGTTGCTGGAAATTATTAGAAAACTAGTCAAAATTCTCCCCTGTTTCTAAAGATATCAGTAAATAGTGGACAGCTATTGATGATTTGCAATCAACCCTTTTAGACAAGGATATGCAATAGGACTTTCGCTGTAGAATTTTTGTAACACATGGAATCTGATCTATTTTTTCAATTACCTATATTAATAAACACTGTTGTCCGGTAAATAATAAACGGGTCAGCCGTATTGCAGACGAACCCGATGTGGTTATTTTTGAGGTACCACACTTAAAAATTAGGCCACATAGGTAAAGATAAAAATTTTAGCGGACAGCCGATATTTAATCAGCTAATAAAGTTCATTGACAAGATTGAGATTAGAAAAATAGCAAAGCGGCATAGTGCTGAACGGTATGTGAAAAAATTCTCCACATTCAATCATGTCATTGTGATGCTATTTGTTGCATTTGCAGGCTATCATTCAATCAGAGAAGTCATTCTGGGTCTTCTGGCCAACTCTCACAAGCTTTCACATTTAGGTTTGTCGTATCTGGTGTGACGAAGCACTTTCTCTGAAGCGAACCAAAGAAGAAACAGCAAAGTTTTCGGAGACATTTATATGAGTGTTTATCGCGAGCATGTTTCAACTTTAGCGGACAGCCGCCTGAGTGATGCTGACCTAAGGAGGCTATACCTTATGGATTCAACGACCATATCCCTATTTAAGGACATTCTTAAAGGGGTTGGACGCAATACCAAAGAAGGTAAGAAGAAAGGTGGAATAAAAGCCCATACGATTATCAAAGCCAGCGAAAACGTTCCCTGCCTGATTCGGTATAGTGAAGCGGCTAGACATGATCATCTATTTCTCAAGGAGGTTTTCAGCCTGGCAGCAGGTTCAATAATCACTTTTGACAAAGGATATGTAGATTATGCACAGTATGAAGCTTTCAGCGCAAGTGGTATCTGGTATGTAACAAGGCTAAAAGACAACGCCATTTACGAGGCAAGAAAAGAATTTGATATTCCGGATAATGCCCATTCAGGTGTCCTGAAAGATGAGGAAATAATATTGTACCATGGCCTCAACAAGAGGCAAGAGCACAGAGCAAGGCGAATAGCATATTGGGACAGCGAAAATGGCCGCTTATTTGAGTTTATAACCAATAATTTTGAACTATAGGCTGAAAAAATTGCCCTGATTTACAAAAAACGGTGGCAGATAGAATTATTGTTTAAACAGCTAAAACAGAACTTTCCATTAAAATATTTTCTGGGAGACAATGAGAACGCAATCGAAATACAAATATGGACAGCCATGCTAGCGAACCTTCTGATAACACTTGTGAGAAGCCGGGTAAAACGCAGTTGGGCATTTTCTAATCTCGTATCGATTATACGGCAGCAATTAATGAATTATATCAACATCTACATCTTTTTGGAAGATCCAGAAGGAAGTTGGCGGGAAATAATAAAAGAAAACAAAATGAGATATCAAAATTCACTGTTCCCAGAATTGGAGGGGGCTTACTTTTGAAAAGCGAAAATACTAACTCTCATTATCAGAGAGTTTATACAAAATAATTACTTAAAACCGGTTTTACCGGACAACAATGAATATAAATATCGAAAAGTCATTTGGAATAAAGTATTTACGTTCGGAAAATGGTATGCTGCTTTTCTCTGTCCAATCCGGAACCTACCATTTTAAAATAAAAGATTTTGATCAGGCAAAACTTTAATCTAATTCTAATGAAAAACCCTTTAATTCTTTTAAGCTTTTCAATTACCTTTTTTTTAATGTCAAGTCAAAGTGCTAATAGTTCTCAACATATTTACAGGGAAGGCGTCCTTGAAAATGATTCAATAATTCATGAAGTAATGGTTCCGGTTGAACTTGATAATGTTACGGTTGGAGGAGAAATTGGGAGGAGAATTGACATAACTTTGAACAATAATCTGCTGAAATTGGACATCGAAAAAGATTTTTTGGCTCCTTGCCGGGAAAGGAACCAACCAGGGGGGTATGTTGGGTTGGGAAAATTAATAGACGCATCTGTAAAATTGGCCTATTACAGCAAGAATCCCAAGGTTTTGGAATTAAAGCAAAACCTCATAAATGTTGTGACAAAAACCCAGGAAGAGGATGGCTATATTGGGATGCTTAAGGAGGACGCCAGAATGTGGAAACTCTGGGATATCCACGAAATGGGATACATAGTATTTGGGTTGGTAAGTGATTATCGGTATTTTAAAAATCAGCAATCGCTTCAGTCAGCCGTAAGGTTAGCCAATCACATCATCCAAAACTGGTCGATAGAAATGCCGGAAGTCTGGATGAAAAGTCAAATATCCAGCCATTTGGCTATGATTGGTTTAGACAGGGCTTTTATTGCTTTGTACTCCCAAACAAGTGATCCGCAATATTTAAATTTCCTGATAACCAAGTTAAATGTGAAGGATTGGGATATGGATATTGTTATTGGAAGGCAGGAAAAAGTTGAAGGACACATCTATGCCTATTTGACTCGATGTTTGGCGCAACTTGAGTTAAACCGGCTAAAACCGGATGAAAAATTATTGCGCTCCGCAACGAAGGCATTAACATTCCTGGCAGAAAAGGAAGGTACGTTAATCACAGGAGAAACAGGACAATGGGAATGTTGGACGAATGATCAGGATGGGGAGCATGCTTTGGGTGAAACTTGTGCTACTGCCTACCAGATTCGCTTTTATGAAAATCTGTTCAGATTGAAAGGAAATTGTTGGTACGGAGATATGATTGAGCGGACTATTTACAATGCTCTTTTTGCTGCCCAGTCGCCGGACGGAAGAAAAATCCGATATTATACGCCACTTGAAGGACAAAGGGAGTATTTTGATAAAGACACCTATTGCTGTCCAAATAATTATCGTCGAATTATCGCCGAGTTACCCGCCATGATCTGTTATCAAAGCGATAATGGGGTCGCAATCAATTTATATACACCATCTACGGTTAAAATTAACCTATCTGAAGCTAATACAGTTCTAATCAAACAAGTAACAGATTATCCCAATTCAGGAGTGGTAAAAGTGGTTGTCTCACCATCTCACACCGCCAGTTTTCCTGTCTCTTTGAGAATTCCGTCCTGGGCAAAAGAAGCAACCCTTACAGTTAACAATGAGAAAATGCTATCTGCCATATCAGGTTCAATGTTTAAAGTTGAAAGGAAGTGGTCTGTAAATGACACAATAACGTTGAATATGCCTATGAAATGGCAATTTGTAAAAGGACGTCAAAGGCAGGCTGGGCGCACCGCTATCATGCGTGGGCCTGTTGTTTATTGTCTTAATCCTGAATTAAATAAGGGGATGGGCATTGAAAAGATGAGTAACCATGAACTTGGGAGTATTCGGATCGATCCAAATTCGATAAAAGGTCCGTTCCCAGATGAAAGAATTCGGGTGCATGGCACCAATTGCACGATTGGCGCCTGGAAGGAGGGGTATGGTATAGACGGAAAACACGACTTTGAATTAACTCTTTCTGAATTCATTGATCCGCAAGGGACAGTGAGTTATTTCAGTACACGGAATTTTGAATACGGTGAAGATGATGAATTGTTATCAAAGAGTAAAATCTTTGATAAATAGTACGATAAACGCCGATTCTAACCGATTTGAGCAAAAGATGCAAACAGATAATCTTGTTCTGGGCACCGGGAAAAAAGGCAATTGATGTTCAATCGGTTGCCTTTTCTGTTTTCTATAATTGCGGAACTTTCGACCGACATCTCGAAATTTATTGTAATTTTGCATACTTTTATTATGCCGGTTGCAGGTTGCCGTGTCAGGCAATTTAACTTTTATTGGAGAATTTTTGCCGGACATGGCATGATTCTTGCAAATGAAGATTGTTTTTAAAGATTAACAAATTTATTATGGCAGGTACCGAACTATTCGGACAGGAAGAGCGTAAAGAGGTAATGGATGTTCTCGAACATGGTGTACTTTTTAGATATAATCATGATGCTCAACGAAATGGCCTGTTCAAAGCCAGAATTTTCGAACAGGAATTCAGCACTTATCTAGGGATTAAACACACTCATTTCTGTGCAAGCGGCACGGCGGCTGACTCCTTGTCACTGGCTTGCTGCGGAATCGGATACGGGGATGAGGTGATTGTACCACCCTATGGATTTATTGCTCCTATCGAGGCAGTGCTTCTGGCAGGTGCCATACCTGTGTTCGCAGAGATCGATGAAACTTTGTGTTTAAGTCCGGAAGGAATTGAGAAGGTGATTACTCCGCGTACCAAAGCAGTCCTGCTAATTCAGGTATTTGGTTCCATGGCAAAGATGGATGAGATTGTGTCTGTTTGCAACAAACACAACCTGATCCTTATCGAAGATGCTGCCCCCGCACTTGGCGGCAGTTACAAGGGCAAAATGCTTGGAAATTTCGGTAAAATGTCCGCCTTTTCCTTTGATTACTACAAAATCATCACTGCCGGAGAGGGTGGCGCCATAGCTACCAATGATGCAGAGTTGTACGAACGTGCTCACAAATATTCTGATCACGGACACGACCACATCGGTGAAGCCAGGGGAGCGGAGCAACATCCTATTCTTGGTTACAATTACCGCGGGTCGGAACTGGGCGCGGCAGTCGTCCTTGCGCAACTGAGGAAACTGCCCTACATGATTGAGAAACAAAAGAAACATCAACATATATTGAAACAGGTACTCCTGGAGTTTCCGGAAATAAAGCCAAGGCTGGTACCTGACGAAGATGGCGATTCCGCTACCTTCCTTTCCTTCTTTTTGCCCGACAACGAGAAAGCCGTCAGGGCTTTTGAGGAGTTTCAAAAGGAGGGACTGAGCGCCTCCTACTGGTACAGGAATAATTTCCATTATCACCGCCAATGGGGCCATCTGAAGGAACTAAAGTCTATCTTTAACCTTCCGGTAATGAAACTTGAAAATGTTCCTGATTACAGGAATCTGGAAGTTCCTCAGTCGGATGCGATTATGCAGAAGCTGATGATGACCCAGGTCATGGTCAACTGGAGCGATGAAGAATTGAATACGCTGGTTACCAAAATGAGGTCGGCGCTTAAAATTGCACTTAAATAAAAAAGATATGTTTAGAAATTTGAAAGCAGTCGGTCGTGTTCTCTACGGAAAGAACAGCTTCGACCAACTGGATGACGTATTAAGTGAATTAAGGGTACACAAGGACTCTTACGTCCTGTTTTTGGTGGACGAATACTTCGATGGAAAGGATTTTTTGAAACGGATACCAATGCAGCAGCAGGATATTCTGAAAATCATTGAAGTCAAGGAAGAACCCAAAACCAAAATAGTAGATGAAATCGTTGCTGAGGTGAAAAGCCTGGGCAAGGGTAATCCTGTTTCAGTGGTTGGTATCGGCGGTGGAAGTGCCATGGATTATGCCAAGGCTACCCGGCTTATGTTTACGAATGAAGGCTCTTCCGCTCTGTACCAGGGACTCGACCTGATCCAAAACAAAGGTGTTCATTGTACAGTAATTCCAACTATCTCAGGTTGCGGGGCTGAAGTTTCCATGACAACAGTACTGACAGGACCAATTAAAAAATTGGGAATTAAGGGAAACTTTACTCCAGCCGACCAACTGGTTCTTGATCCCGCATTAATCGCATCGGTTCCGGATCCTCAACGGTTTTACACCGCGATGGACTGTTACATACACAACATTGAGGCGTTCAATGGTCACCGAAAAACGATCATGGGCGACTCGCTTGGAAACGAATCACTGAAACTTTGCAGGGAGATCTTCCTGAGTGAGAATAGCCGTACGCCCGAAAATGATGAAAAACTCATGGTTGCTTCCTTTCTGGGAGGCCTCTCTTTGACTTATTCAGAGGTTGGAGCCTGTCATGCTATTTCTTATGGTCTGGCAACTGTTACCGGGGTTCACCACGGACTAGGAAACTGCATTGTATTTAATCAGCTTGAAGAGTTTTACCCGGAGGCTGTTGTTGAATTCAGGCAGATGATGAAAAACAACAACATTGAACTTCCGGAAGGGTTTAATGCGAACCGTACGCCTGAGGAGATTGAACAGATGATCGATGTTTCACTCACCCTTATCTTTATGTGGGCTCACGTTTGTGGTCCGGATTGGCAGAAAGTGATTACCCGCGAAAAACTTCGTGGTCTGCTGATGAAAATGTAAAATTCTGAAAATGAAAAAAATAATAAAGGTTGGAAACATCGATTGCGGCGCCGATAAGCTTTTCCTGATTGCAGGTCCCTGTGTCGTCGAAGATGAAAAGACCATGATGGATACCGCCGAATTCCTGGTAGGGTTATCCCAAAAACTGGATCTTCCGCTGATTTTCAAATCCTCCTTCCAAAAGGACAACCGCAGTTCTGCAGATTTCTATACAGGACCAGGGATGGAAAAAGGGCTTGCGATGCTGAAAAAGATCAAGGAGCAGTTCAATGTTCCTGTAATTACCGATATACATTATCCCGAACAGATAGCGGCAACCGCCGAAGTCGTTGATATTATCCAGATCCCGGCATACCTGGTCATGCAGACCACCCTCGTGATGGAAGCGGCCAAAACCGGTAAGGTCATCAACCTCAAGCACGGTCAGTTTCTCGCGCCTGAGAATATGATCAAACCCGTCAGAAAAGTGGAACAGGCCGGGAACTACAATATTATGGTCACAGAGCGGGGATATACCTTCGGGTACAACGACCTGATCGTCGACCCGCGAAGTTTCTACCACTTGCGTGCCACGGGTTACCCTGTCATTTTTGATGTGACCCACTCCATTCGGAAATACGGAATTCCAAGTTCAGATCCTGCAGGTGGTTCAAGGGAATTTATTCCAACACTCGCGCGTGCTGGCGTAGCAGCCGGTATTGACGGCTTATTCCTGGAGGTTCATCCTGACCCTTCTCGCGCCTTGTGCGATGCGGCGAGCCAGATGTGTATCGATGATGTGACGGAGTTCCTCAAGCCATTGATCGAAATCCACAATGTGGAAGTTAAATACAGACCAAAATTTTAATACTTAATTTATATGGAATTTTTTCTTGACTCGGCCAACATGGCTGAAATTGAAGAAGCCCTCAAACTGGGGATCATTGATGGTGTAACGACTACACCCACATTTATGCACAAAAACGGCATCACAGACATCGATGGCGCCATTGTGAAACTGTCGAAGATGGTTCCGGTTTTGATGATTGAAGCGCTGGGCGAAAACTCGCAGGAAATTGTTGCCGAAGCTAAACGCTTGCTTGCGCTGGGCCTTGACAAGAAAAAAACGGTTTTTAAAATCCCCGTGAACCTGGAAGGGGTGAAAGCATGCAAGATTTTGCACGAAGAAGGCTTTCTGGTGAATCTTCACCTTGTTTACAACATTCAGCAGGCCTATCTGGCCCTGACAGCCGGCGCCAATTATGTTTGTGTGCTGGTTGGCCGCATGCAGGATCAGGGACATGACGCACTTGGTCTGGTCAAACAGATTGTTGAGGTGATCAACACCTACAAATACGACGCGAAAGTAATGTTCTCTTCAGTGAGATATCCCGAGCACATCAAGGACGCCCTTCTTATTGGCGCCCACAACATCACGGTTCCATGGAGCATCATGAAGAAACTTGGTGACAACCAGCTGACAAAACTGGGAACAGACCAATTCTTTCAGCATACCCGCCTGATGACCATCCAGGTAAAGAGTGTGATCTCAGAAGTCAATCCGATTGTTGACCTCGATTGCAAAGTTCTGGATGCACTCTTGAAAATGACGGATTCCGGCATGGGTGCAGTCTCCGTTGTGACGAAAGATGGTGATCTTGCCGGTATTTTTACCGATGGAGACCTTCGTCGCCAGATGCGCAAGATGGGTGATCATATTCTGACTGCAACCGTGGCTGAATGCATGACCCCCAATGCCATTTCAATTGACGGAGACGCTATGCTGCAAAAGGCATCCGATATCTTCAATGCCAACCAGGTGGACAACATCATCGTTACAGAAAAAGGCAAACCGGTCGGGATGCTGGATATTCAGGATCTGGTGAAACTTGACTTATTGAGTTGAATCTCAATAAAGATATAGGAAAAGGCGGTACTAAAGGTTTCGCCTTTTTTATTTTTATTCGCTTGCGGATTGCAAATTAGGAGTGTTCGGAAGACTTCGGAGCCGCCCAACCGGGCGGCTGTACAATCATTATCATTTTAATCTTTGAGCCGTCCAGCCGGACGGCTTGACACTAATTCTCCGGAGAATTAGCTGATTCATCATCAGGATTCTTTTTCCGGTTGAATCGATCTTTCTCCCAGGTTGCTGGATTGCTTGCTATGTAGTTGTAAATGAATTCATATTCGCAATTGTTTCGAATGATCTACCCGAAAGCAATGTACAGCCGCCCGGTTGGGCGGCTCCTACCAGAGATCTAAAAATAATTTCCATTCTAATGGCTAGACCAGCTATTCCATTTACACGTTCTTTAATTTCTTCCGAACACTCCTAATTGCAAATCCGCACCAGCATATGGTAGCAGGTTTTACTTTCTTTTAAAATCCCGATGATTAAACACATCACATTATTAGGAAATTAACCACCTTTGTATTAAGCTGACTTTTGACTTTCTTTCTGAATGGGAAAAATGTACTCAAAGATCTATTTGAAATCTTTCTGGAAGGTATTTTGCCTTGCAGCCTTTTTGTTTTGCTCCGGATTTTCATGTTCGGCGCAATATTTCGTTCGGGTCAATTCATCTACAAAGGCAGACATCTCTGATATTTCCATGATCAGGGAGAATGAAGGGTTCTTCCTGGCAGATAAGATTTATACCCTGAAAAACGGGGAGGAGTGGACCAAATCAAATCTCCCTTCCGTACGTCCGATTTCTCATTTTTCAGCCAATTCCCTGAACGATTTCTGGTATGCAACAAACCTTGAGAACAGTACTTCCATTATTTACCATTCCCACGATAAAATAGTGGATAATTTCGTGGGTCCATTTGGTGTATCCATTTATTCCATGTTTGTTGCTCCCGACAAAACCCCCTTCTTTACCAGTTTTTCTGAAGTGGCCATTTCTCAAAACGGTAAGTTTGAAAAAATGGAACTGGTGCCTACACGGTCCGTCATCCGAAAGCTG
>CAIUUO010000016.1 GCA_903902325.1 uncultured Bacteroidia bacterium | reverse complement strand
CAGGCAATTCCTTGTTATCCAAGATTTACATGATTGGTAATTTAAATTTTACCGACACTTTCCCTGTTTCCTTGTCAATAATTTTTGATAAAAAAATGAGGCTACTAATCGAAAAAAGGGATTTGGTTTTAGATTTTGATCAAATATAACAACTTAATTCTTAACTGTTTTTAACTTGGATAAATCTGACGTTTAAGGCTTAAAGACAGTCAAAAAACCCGCCAGGAAATCCGCCAGGATTTCCAACAACCAGTATCAACCAGTGGAAAAAGGAAATGGATTAGACCTTCCACTCATAATCAGGGGGTCGTAGGATCATGCCCTACTGGGCCCACCCACATTACCAAACACTTGCAAGGAAGACTTGCAGGTGTTTTTGTTTTACGCCGGTAAAAGGCTGGAATTTTGAGGAAAATCGAATTATTATGCTGAAAATACCAGCTCTCGGGATCGCATATTTTTTAGCGAATTGACTACCTGATTTTACATCAGACCATCCATGGACTGCGATATTCACGGGTAAGCCATTTCGGGTCGCCGGTACCTCCGGTAAATTCGTATTTGGCAGGATCCCAGGTAAAGCGGGCGTGGTGGTAATAGCATTGGTTCATCAGGTGGCAGCAGATGGCACTATGTGCACCAACTAGCTCACTGGTAATAGGCTTCTTGCGGCTCTTGAGGCACTCCATGAAATCGTTGATGTGATTTTGGCTCCTGTAAAGTTGAATCTTTGCATTCTGAAGGTAAGCCTGTTCCGCTTTCTGCACCTCGTCGGCACATTTGATTTTACCCTCCTTTTTCTGGACATTCGTAAATTCGGCAATGGTTTTACCTTCAACGATCAGCACAAATTGGCCCCTGTTTACCTTCATCTCCCCTTTGGAACCAAAGAAATGAACGCCGAAGCCGTCGTTTTTGTGCTCCAGGGTAATGCCGTTAGCGTAGACAAATTTGCATCCGGAAGTTGCCTTCTCATCCTCAGGAGGAATGACCTCCACGGGGCCGCTGTGGTCCATTCCGAGTCCCCACTGGGCGATATCAAGGTGGTGTGCTCCCCAGTCGCCGACACCACCGGAGCCATACTCCCTGTAAAGCCGCCAATTCGGAAAAAAGTCGTGCACACCACGCGGGCTCAGGACAGAATTGTACGGACGAATCGGTCCGGGACCGCACCACATCTCCCAGTTTAATCCGGGCTCCATTTGTTCCTCGGGAAGATCGCATGGAATACCGGGCGCCCCGAAGCTGCATTCGACATGACTAACTTGGCCAATCACGCCATTCTGTACCAGTTCGCAGGCGACGCGGAACTCGTTGCTCGAACGTTGCATGGAACCCGTTTGCAGGATCCTGCCATTTTCCTCCACCGCCTTCATCACTTCGACTGCCTCGTGGATATTATGCGTCAAAGGTTTCTCACAATAGACATCTTTTCCTGCCCGAAGTGCGGCAAGCATCGGAATGGCGTGCCAGTGATCCGGTGTGGCAATGACGACAGCATCAATATCCTTGCGGTTGATGATCTCACGAAAATCAGCGGAAGCCTTGCACGCATCGTTTTTGTAATAGTCGTTTGCTAATTTTTTGTAATGTTCCCTGCGTGTGGTATCCACATCACAAACGGCAACAATCCGCGTATCGGGACGTCCCATGAAATTGCGCATCAGTCCGCGCATTTGCGTTCCCATCCCAATGAGACCCAGGGTAACCTTGTTGCTTTTTTTGGAATTTGGCCAGCCGCATGATTGCAGGATAAGCGGGGCAGCCACGGCAGTCGCTGAAAGATTTTTGAGGAATTTTCTTCGTGAATTTTGCATGTTGATAGTAGTTAAATGATTGGACCGGAACCGTCGAATGAATGGAAACAGATCAGGTTAATCATTTTTGGAAGTAACATGCAACACCGATCTTTTCCCCCGATTCTCAGGTATCTGCAAACGTATTAAAAAATCGCACAAGATTAAAAAATCAAAGGATTATTTGGCAACTCCGGCATCATTTTTTGACATTCTCCGATATTCTATGCTTCAATGTTTTTGGCAACGCTAAAATCTGAACTTATGCAGGTTAGCAGACCCAATTTTCAACAGTTGGCTCTGTTTCTTTAAAAATAGAACTTTCAGTTTGATGGTCTGGTTTTCCAAACATGCACAAGTAAGCAAATCCAACCAGCAATCAGTGTGATTCCACCTATCGGGACAATCATTCCCAGCGCCTTTATTCCGGTTATCGCCAGAAGATACAGGAACCCCGAAAAAATTGCCATACCTGCCATGAATAGATAACCCGACCACTTTAGAATTCCGGAGGGGTGTTGGCTCCACAGAATGCCGACAGCCAGCAATGCGAATGTATGGTAAAAATGATATTGAACGCCTGTTTTGTAGACATCAAGCATTTCAAGGGTAATCATTTGCTTCAACAGATGTGCCCCAAAAGCGCCGAGTAATACAGCCAGTGCCCCGTTTATGGCAGCTGCCGATAGAAATAGCCTCATAGTTTTTGAATTTGATTCAAGTGTAAAACTACAAATAAGGGTGAGATGGCTGCTCATCTTTCTCCGTCAAGATTGGATTTTCCTAAACAGGACTCTCTTCGATCCTTACAGGTAGCCTGCAGTTTATTGCCATCCGCCGCCAAGGGCTTTGTAAATATTGGTTACCGCATTGAACTGTTCTTTCTTTGCTTCGACCAGCTCCAATTTGGCACCCAGGGCGTCGCGTTGGGCCGTTAGGACGTCCAGATAGCTGGCCCGGGCGGATTTGAACAGGTCGATTGATATTTCAACGGCTTTGTCCAACGCCTCGGCTTCCCTGGATTTAAAGAGGACTGTCTGCTCTGAATGCCTGATGTCCGACATTTCGTTCGAAACTTCCACAAATCCATTTAAGATGGATCTTTGGTAGGTGAACAATGCCTCCAGCTGGTAGGCATTTGCTTTGTCAAAATCGGCCTTGATTGCGCTTCTGTTAACCAGTGGAACTGTCAGGTCGCCGATGATGGAATAGATGAGAGACTCAGGGGATGTAAATAAATAGGAAGTTTTAAAAGCCTGAAACCCTAAAGATCCGGTGAGGTTCAGAGAAGGATAAAATGCTGCCTGCGCAGCCTTTACATCACATTTTGTGGCAATCAACTCCTGTTCAGCCTGTCTGATGTCGGGTCGGTTATTTAACAGCTGAGCCGGAATACCTGTCTGGATGGTCCTTGGCATCCGTGCCGCGAAAGTGGTCTGATCACGAACTATTTTTTGAGGAAATCGGCCCAGGAGTGCATTAAGCTTGTTCTCGTTCTCAGCAATCTGCTGAAGCAAATCAAACTCCTGGCCTTGCGAATTGTAAAGCTGTGCCTCGAATTGCTTTACCGCCAACTCATTGGCTACTGCAGCTTCTTTCTGAACTTTGACAATCTCAAGGCCATTTTTCTGAAGTTGGATGGTCTTTCGAAGTATCTCCAGTTCATTGTCAAGGGCCAGCAATTCATAATAGGTGTTGGCCACATCCGCAACAAGATTGGTTATCACAAAATTTTTCCCCTCGACACTCTCCAGGTATCTGGATACAGCGGCTTTTTTTGAGTTGCGCAGTTTACCCCAGATATCGGCCTCCCAACTTGTTTGCAGTCCCAGCATGTAATCGTTTAGTGGGCTGGGAACAAGTCTGCCGGGGGTAATTTCTGCAGAAGCATCACCGGCACCCTCGGAAGTGTATCGGCCAACCTTCGTTTTACCGGCAGATCCCGCTCCTGAGATTGTTGGATACATCTGTCCACTCTTCAAACGCACATTGCTTTTGGCCACTTCAATCTCCTGAAATGTCATCATCAGGTCAAGGTTCTTCTTGATGGCAGTATCAATCAGTGCGACGAGATACGGATCGGCAAAGAAATCGCGCCATTTTATTTGTGCCGAATTCGTTGTGTCCTTTTGGCCGGTATATGATTGAGGGATAACCTGGCTATTTGTAGCTTGTGCACCAGAAGGGGTTTTGCAACTGCTTAAAAAGATGCAGCATACTAAAATCCCCAGGGAACTCCATGTTATGATTCTCCTCATTGTATTATTGTTCTTCAGTTAAGGGTTTCTCTTCTTCGTCTTCGACAATCGGATGTTTCTCAGAAATAGTTCCGAATATGTAGTACAATCCCGGCACAATCAATACGCCAAACACAGTTCCAAAGAGCATCCCGCCGGCGGCAGCGGCACCAATGGTTTTGTTGCCAATCGAACCGGGACCTGTGGCAAGTACGAGGGGTATTAACCCGGCAATAAAGGCAAAGGATGTCATTAAGATGGGCCGGAGCCTGACGGCACCCCCTGAGATGGCTGCTTCGAAGATCGTTTGGCCGGCCCGGTGTTTTTGTACAGCAAACTCAACGATCAAAACGGCATTCTTGCCCAATAGTCCAATTAACATGACCATCGCTACCTGAGCATAGATATTGTTTTCCAAGCCCAATACCGACAAAAGGAAGAATGCGCCAAAAATCCCGGTAGGCAAGGAGAGAATGATAGGAAGCGGGAGGATAAAACTTTCGTACTGTGCGGCTAAGAGCAGATACACGAAGATCATACAGATCAGGAAGATATAAATTGCCTCGTTCCCTCTGCCCACTTCATCCGTGGATATGCCGGCCCATTCGATGGCATAGCCACGGGGCAACTTCTCCTTAGCTACCGCGACAACTGCATCAATGGCACTTCCGCTGCTGTAGCCCGGAGCAGCTCCACCACTGATCTCAGATGAATTGTACATGTTATGCCTGGTAATTTCTTCGAGACCATATACCTTCTCAATAGTCATGAAGGCAGAGTAGGGGACCATTTCACCCCGTTCATTTTTTGCGCACAATTTCAGGATGTCCTGTGGTTGAGCCCTGTATTGCGGAAGTGTTTGCACCATCACCTTGTATTGATGATCATATTTAATAAAGTTAGTGGCATATTCACTTCCGATGAGGGTCGAAAGGTTACTCATTGCATTGTCAATGGTGACCCCTTTCTGCATGGCTTTGTCGTTATCAACATGCAGCATGTATTGTGGAAAGCTGGCATCATAAAAGGTAAATGCCGAGGACAGTTCAGGTCTTTTATTCAGGTCTCTTGTGAACTCCTTGCTTACCGCTTCCATTTTTTTATAATCACCACTCCCTGTTTTGTCTAAAAGCCTTAGCTCAAAACCGCCGGCAGCACCATAGCCGGGTACTGCCGGTGGAGGGAAGAATTCAATGGTAGCACCTTTTATATTCCTGGTCTTTTCTCCCAACTCTTTCATCACCTCATCGACGGTATGTTTTCGTTCTCCCCAGCTTTTTAGGTTAATCAGGCAGGTTCCTGAACAGGCTTCGGTTCCTTCCGAAAGAATTTCAAATCCGGCAACGGTCGAAACAGACTCAATATCCTCCAACCCGTTGGCCACCTTCTGAATTTCACCCAGAACCGCATCCGTCCGTTCAATAGTCGAGCCGGCAGGTGTCAGGATGATGGCATAAAATACTCCCTGATCTTCGTTGGGAATAAACCCGGAAGGAATTTTGAAACTCAAACCCCAGGTGGCAAGACAGAATGCCAACAATGCAATTACAGTAAGCACTCTGCGGTTTACGATGGCAGACAACGCAATTTTATATCCTCCCTGAACCCGGTTAAACCATTGGTTAAACCGCTCCAATTGCAGCGTCAGCCATCCTCCTTTTCCTCTTAAGCTACGCTTGTCTTTCAGAATGGCTGCACACAATGCCGGAGTCAGGGTTAACGCAACGACTCCTGACAAAATAATGGAGGTCACCATTGTGATGGAGAACTGCCGATAGAATACGCCTACCGGACCCGACATAAAGGATACCGGAATAAATACTGCCGCCATAACCAGTGTAATGGCGATGATCGCCCCGCTGATTTCTGACATCGCCAATTCAGTTGCCCGTTTAGGGCCGAGGTTTTTTTCCTCCATCTTCGCATGTACCGCCTCAACGACAACTATTGCGTTATCTACGACGATCCCTATGGCCAATACCATGGCAAAGAGTGTGATCAGGTTTAAAGAGATACCAAAAAACTGCATGAAAAAGAAGGTTCCTATCAGGGATACCGGGACGGCAATGGCCGGAATGATGGTAGAGCGCCAATCGCCCAGAAAGACGAACACCACCAGACTTACCAGGATAAAGGCTTCAATAAGTGTGTGAATAACCTTCTCGATGGATGCATCGAGGAATTTTGAAACGTCATAGCTTATCTCATAATCCATCCCTTTGGGAAAGGAAGCTTCCTTTATTTCTGCCATCCGTTGCTTTATCTGGCTGATCACTACACTGGCATTGCTTCCATAGGATTGTTTAATCAGGATGGAAGCTGCAGGTTTTCCATTCAGTTTGGAATAGAGATCGTAATAGGTACTCCCAAATTCAACATCGGCAACATCCTTGATCCGAATGATTTGTCCGTCCGGACTCGCTCTCAGTATGATGTTCTTGTAACCTTCCTCGCTGCTGAACCTTCCGGGAAATTTCAGGACATACTCGAAGGTCTGGGATCTCTTTCCGGAACTCTCACCTGTCTTTCCAGGCGCTGCTTCAAGGTTTTGTTCATCCAGAGCCTTCAGAACCTCATCCGCTGAAATCGAATAGGCCAGCATCCGGTCGGGTTTCAACCAAATTCTCATGGCATATTCGCGGTTCCCGAGAATATCGGCAAAGCCCACACCATCAATCCGCTTGATATCGGCAAGGACATTAATATCGGCAAAATTGTAAAGGAAATTGATATCCAGGCTTGGGTCTTTGCTGAATATGTTTACATACATCAGCATATTGGGCTCTTCCCGGGTAATCTTTACGCCCTCTTTTACTACTTCAGGTGGCAGCTTGTTGAGTACTGCTGCAACCCGATTTTGAACATTTATTGCAGCGATATTCGGATCCGTACCCAATTCAAAAATGACATTAATAGAACATTCTCCATCATTTCCGGCATCGGAATCGATGTACTTCATCCCGGCAACCCCATTGATTGCACGCTCCAGGGGAATGACAACCGCTTTGATCATGAGTTCGCCATTCGCACCGGGGTATTCGGCCGTGACATTCACCTTGGGTGGGGAGATGGATGGAAACTGAGTGACAGGCAGCCGGGTAATTGCCAGAGCACCGAGTAATGTTATGATCAATGAAATAACAATGGACAGTACAGGTCTATGAATGAATTTATCGAACATATGATTTACCTTGAATAATAGATTTCAATTAATTAACCGAAGAGGCGATGGCCTGCTTTGGCGCGATGAAAACAGGCTGTATCTTTTCATCCTCCTTTATGTTCTGAATTCCTTCAAGGAGAAACGTTTCGCTCTCCGAAAGTCCGCTTTCAATCACATAAAGATTTGTTATTTTCTGTTTGATAGAAATATACCTGGCTTTGACCACATTGTCTTTATCCACTACATAGACATAGATTCGATCCTGCATTTCAAAGGTTGATTTCTGAGGTATTATCAATACATTTTTAAGATCAGCCTTCAGTTGTACCTTGCCCGTTTCTCCTTGTTTTAAAAGCAGATCAGGGTTTGGGAACCTGGCCCTGAAAGCAATATTTCCAGTGTTTTTGTCGAATTCACCGGCTACAGCTTCGACCACACCGGGATAAGGATGCGGTCGATTGTTGGCCAACATCAGTGAGACACTATTTTTCCCCTTATCCAGGGTTTGTGATTGGTAATCGAGGTATTCCGATTCGGAAAGGTTAAAGTAAGCGTATACCTCTTTGTTGTCTGAGAGGGTAGTCAGAAGGGTGCCCTCATCGATCAAACTTCCAACTTTAAATTTCAGCCGGTCGATAGTCCCTGTAAAGGGTGCTTTTACCTGCGTATAGGAAACATACAATGCCGCCAGACCTTCCTCCGCTTTGGCTTCCTCCAGTTTAGCCTCTGCTGCATCGAGCTCCGTTTGTGAGACGATATTCTTTTCAGTCAGTTTTCTGACATTTTGCAATTCCAGTTCCGCCGTTTTGAGGTTCGCCCTGGCCTTCAATAATTCGGCTTCATACTCTTTGGGCCGGATGGTAAAAAGAAGCTGACCCGCCTTTACAAGCTGTCCCTCGTCAACATGTATGGACTCAATATACCCTTTCACTTTTGCGCGGATCTCAATATTCTGAAGCGATTGTATCTCAGCCACGTACTCTTTGATGAAAGAGGTATCCTTCACCAGCGGGGTTGTGACCGTAAATTTACCGGTTTCACTTTTTTGCTCCTGTTTGGAATGGCAAGCGGAAAAACTTGCTAAAGCGATGAATACCAACAATAAAACGATTCTATTCATGTGTTATAATTTGTTTTTTTTTATGGTCTGATGGAATACCCATCCGACAGTCGGCTGATTCGGTAAGTGTGATAATGGTCTCATGGGTATTTCAATTGACGCCAAAGATATTTATATATAAAGATTCCCGGAAAAATTTAACATTTTTTAGAATCCAATTGTAGTATCATGCCGTGCTTGGAACCTTCTCAAAAGCAAACACCTACAAGGGTGACTCGTAGGTGTTTCTCGTTGTATGCCGGGTCGACACAGTGATTTTAATAGTCCGAATTCTCAACCCTTTGTTCTTTATTGACCAGAATCTTGAACCTATCTCCATCCTCCCAGTATCATGCCGGCAATTCCGAGCCCGCTAACCATATAGGATCCGTCAATAAGCCATAACGTTACCGAACGGCGCTGGTACAGGTAATTGACTCCCATGGTCATCATGGAAAAGAAAAAACCGGAAAAGGCACCATATTGCAATCCCCTTAACAGGCTTACATCCTCAGGCTTGTGAGAGTTAATCACGAAATTCAAAGCCCAAACCATGAATAGCATGGCTAGGAAACTGAGGCCAAAGACCAGAAAGAGACTCGCTTTGGTAACTCCCTCCTCTTTGAATCCAACCTCTTTTTGCCAGATTTTTCCGAATAATACCGGACTATACCAAAGGGCGCCTAGCACCCAAAGGGCAAGCGTACCCGCAAGCACGGCCCAAACATTGATGAAAGGATAAACCATACGTAATAGATTTAAAGGATTTAATTTCCTTTTTGTTCTACGTATGATTTAAAATATAGTTAATTCGGCTTGCTTAGAGACTAATCTCTCGAGGAATACGGGGTCTGCCGGCTTCAATCCATGCCGTCCTGATCAGCTCTGCCAGTGATTTGGAGGAATTCTCTATCATCAATAGCGTAAATCCTTTTGTCTGAGCCCAAAGTGTCGGATAATAGTTGAAGGAATAACTTTTTTTTGCCTTTTCAAACGCAAGTTTATCCGCATTCAAAAGTGAATCCTTGAACTGGTAATTGAAATACATGTAATCGAAGACGTAACGGCTTACATTTTTCACTTTATGCAAGTGGGAACGTTTGACAGTTATCGAGTCAATGTACTGGTTGATCATTTTCGATTCATACCGGCTGTGAATACCTTTTTGTCCTGTAAGCTCACCGTCGTAATTTGTGGTAAGATGCAGCGGCATGTGACCATCGCCAACATAATGCCCAAGATCTGCTGCTGTCAGCACAACTTTTTTCCATTCTTTTGCCTTGAACTGTTTGACCAAAGCATGGTAGGTCGAGTCGGTTACCCAGGGAAGCGTACCATTTTTCCTGACAAATTCTTTCCCGTACTTTTTGAATGCCTCCTCTTTCCCTTCAACAATTAGATGGGTTTCAACGAAATCCTGGTAAGCGTCAATATCGATGTAATGCCTGATCCCTTCCATTGGATCGGTTCTTCTCCTGTTGTCGGGGTCAGAACCATGTTCAGAAAGCACAGCTGACCATCCTTTGTATCTGTTCAGTCTGCCATGGAAAAATTCAGGGGCCGATCCGTTGATTTTTTGATGGCCCTTTTCTCCCCAACTGCAGAGGAGGATTACTAATGCAAACCAGGTGACGTATTGTTTAAACTTCATTCTGGGATTGAATTATTGATTGGATGATCGATCATGCTTTCCGATATTGAACCGGAAGATTTCGTGAGCTAAGATAATTTAATTACTAAGCAGATTCGTAATTATCGATAATAATTCAAATTATTCCCGTGTAAAATTTTAAAATTTATATACTTAGGGAGACTAACTGTGAATCTCATTGGAAAGCATATGAAATCATGACTCCTCTCCATTTTTTCTATAAATGGAACTACATAATCAGGCTTTTTCGTGTGTGGTCGCCTATTTTTTCTTTCCTTTATAAAACTAAAAAACGACTGCATCAAAATGTTTTTTTTATGAAACTACTACTGCTACTTTTAATAACTTTTCTGGTATTGCAAATGAGTCCAGACGACCAAATTTCGCAGTGGAGGGGTCCAGCACGCGATGGCATTTATCTTGAAACGGGACTGCTGAAAAAATGGCCTGACGAAGGACCCACCTTAAAATTCAAAATCGAAACCATCGGGAAAGGATTGTCACAGCCCGTAGTTTATAAAAATATAATTTATGTAACCGGTCTTAAATCCGATACAGTTGATGTCATTTCGGCCTGCGATATGGATGGAAAGGTGCTTTGGGAAAAACCATACAGTCACGCATGGATAAGAACATATCCGGAATCGCGGGGAACGCCAACCATCGAAAATGACCGGATTTACCTGATTGGTGGGATGGGTGACCTGGTTTGCCTGAGTACGAACGCAGGAGAAGAAATCTGGAGAAAGGAGCCACTAAAAGATTTCGAGGGTAAAAATATGTACTGGGGAAATGTGGAGTCGGTACTTTTAACCCACGAGGCTGCTTTATACGTGACCGGGGGCGATAAAACAACCCTTGTAGCCTATCGCAAAAAAACAGGTGAATTACTTTGGAAAAGCAAAAGCACGGGTGGCAGCAAATCGTATGCTTCATCATCTTTGGTCGAATGGGCCGGAATGAAAATCGTGCTGGTACAAACTTCCGACGATCTTGTCGGGATTGATGCAAGCAACGGGAATGTCCTCTGGAGTTACAATACCATACAGTTTCATACGATAACAGGGAATGGGAAAGGCGAAGCAGCCAACACACCTCTTTTCTGCAAAGGAGACATTTTTATTACCTATGGCAACAAACAGCCTGCCATGCTTTTTCATATTTCCGACGATGGGAAATCGATTTCCCTGAAATGGAAAAACGATGTCCTCGATACGCATCATGGCGGTTTGGTTTTACTTAACGGGGCAATTTATGGCTCAACGATGCTTGATAATACCAGGGGAAACTGGGCATCGGTTGATTGGGAAACTGGAAAAACCAACTGGGAGAAGAATTGGTTCACCAAAGGATCTGTTATTTCGGCCGATGGCATGTTATACTTGTATGAAGAAAAAGGTGGACATGTTGCCCTGGTAGAACCTGACACCAGTGACTTGAAAATAATCAGCACATTTCAGGTGAAAGGTGGCGAAGGACCACATTGGGTGCACCCATCCATTTACAATAAACTGTTGCTGATCAGGCATGGAAATGCATTGCTGGTTTACCATATTGGGGATTAAACAAAATTATAACCGGGTATCATGAAAAAAACAATTTTCCTTTTCGTTCTGATGCTGATTTTAGCTGATTTTGGGAATTGTCAAACAAGGGTGGTTCCTAAAAACGGGGAGAAAATGAAAGGGAAGTCGGAAGGATTCAATTTCACCTTCACCCAAAAATCGGTCGATTCTGCAAAAGACACTACCGCGTGTGACTATCGTATTTCGGGGAACATCGAAGTTTCCGGATCCAATAAAGTCGAAAGCATCTCCCAGGATGCAGTTACGAAAGAGATTAACGTGAAATTGGTAAAGAAGGGACCGTACAAGTTTACTTTCAGTTGCTCATTTTCTAATTATGTAAATCCTAATTACGGAAAATTGTTCAATTCAGGCGGGGGCTTTGCATTTCAATGGAAATTTTTAGGTCTGAAAGAGTTGAAATGTTATGATGCCCATTACTCGGGTTCAGTACCTGTAGATCCGGCGGGTATCGTTAACGTAACGATGGAGGATGGGAATGATCTCTTTTTCTATGTATATGGGGTGTTCGCTTATTACGAGCAATGGTGGTTTCGCGACAAAATTGATGCAACTCAATCGGGTGAAAGAACCGGTAATACACCACGGTTCAATATTAAAATAATCTTCAATTAAACCAGGATATTATTCTCGCTTCAATTATTAGCCAGGACTATTTGCAGGTGTTTTTTGTTTTACTCCAAGATGAAAATTCGCTACAAGGATGAAGTTGTACCGGGCAGAATGTCAATAATAAGCGGGTAATCCGCAAGCGATACGTTGATGCCGGTTGTATTGTCTGATTTGCTTGTAGATTGGGTTCCAACAGTTAGATCGAATACCTCCATATTCGCCTTTCCGGTGCCCATTAAGACTTTTACACTGACCGGAGGAATGGTAATGGATTGTTGCGTATTCAGGTCATAATTTATGACATTGTTCCAGAGAACCAGTTGAAAGCGACCATCCGATTTCTGAAATAGCATCGACATTCCGGTAGCAGGCATCCCTGAAAGGGTATAATTCAGGCTACCTGGTGAGAAAGTGGCAGCGCTGCTTCCGGCATCTGCCATGATGGTTGTCAGATTATGCAAATATGTGGCACTTGTGCGGGGCGAGCCGGAAAATGTGAAAATGCCGAACCCGTCACCCAGATCATAAAGTTCATAAATACAGACAACGGAGTATTTCTGTACAAAGGCATTTAGCAATCCGGTGGATATGTTTTTGGCCTGTGTCGCCAGATCTACCCTTGGTCCGGTGCTGCCATTTGTGTGATAACCGAATTCCGTGATCGCCTTCGGCATTGTCCTGGTTTGCGTAAGGGTATAGCCTGAAAAATGATTCCGATAGGTGCTGACGAATTCGCCCGTCAGCTGTCGGTCAAAATGGTTTCCGCCTGGATCGACACTGGTTGGACTTTTGTCATATACAGTGTAAACGTGCATGTTTAAAGCATCAGAGAAGGTGATGCCCGCAGGAAAGGTCGTCCCGGCATTATCCGGGATTGTCAGGAATTGAAGGCCGACATTTTCCTTCTCTGCACCGGTCGCTGTTACAGACCAGACTGGAATATTTTTCAGAGCAGGGTCAGCTTTGATCGCAGCATACCAATCCCGCTGAAAATTGGCCACCGGGAGAAATGACCCGGATGCCCCGCCACCCGAATTGCCGTTATAAGTAATCGGGAAGTTGATCGGTTCGTTGGGGCCCTCTAATGCGAACAGGGCATTTGGAGCAAGGTCGTTCCAGGTCTTTGCTACAGCCAACAGATCCGACATGACCAAATTGTAAGATGTGGTAAGGTTTCCGGAGTTTGGGGGAGTAGCGATCAACTTAATACCAGTCTTGGCAAGAGCTTGTAGTACTGCCAATTGCCACGAATGGATTGCTCCCAGGTCATCACGGTATTTGCGGGCGCCAATGTATTGCATATTTGCCAGAACCAGCGGCACGTTGAGGTTGGGAGTAATATTTCCACTTGCATGACCACATATCCCAATCATGTCCAGGAAATCGTTCACGCGGGCCGCTTGCACCCGTTGAATCGCATCCACATTATTCTGGTTGTTGCTTTTTTTACAGCACAATATAGTTAGAGCAATGACCATGACTAACATACTTCGAAGCAATTTCAGGTTTGAAATGCCAATATATTTCTGTAACATAAAAATAGAAATTCCGATTAATCAGACCGAAAGGAGGTGCCGGCAATGAAAATTACAATGTATCTTTTCCGACAATTGCTACACATTTATCACAAATCTACTAATTAAAATCCGGCGAAATGGATAAATTATGCCACGGGGGAAGGTGCTTTTTAGTCCAGATTTGCTTACAAATGCCATATTTCTACAAAATTATACATTAGATTTACAAGTTCAACTTAAAAAATTATATGAATGAAAAAATTAATTTCTGTTTTGTTTTTGGGATTTTTGATTTTTAGTGCTTTCCCATTGTCGGCACAATCAAACTATAAAATTGCGAGAAAGATCCAGGTTAGCGGCGAAGGAAGCTGGGACTACATTACCGTTGATGGCGCGGCCTCCCGCATTTATGCTTCACACGCCACAACTGCTGTAATTGTTGATATTAAGACTGGGAATGTACTGGGTTCAATACCTGATACCAAAGGAATCCATGGCATCGCATTGGCTCAGGAAATCAACAGAGGCTATACAAGCAATGGCCGTGACTCGTCAGTAACAGTTTTTGACCTGACCACTTTAAAACCGATTGAAGTAGTCAAGGTAACAGGAGCCAATCCGGATTGCATTATGTTCGATCCTTTCTCGAAGAATATTTTCACGTTTAATGGTCGTAGCAATAACTCTTCTGTTATTGACATTAAAACGAATAAGGTCGTCGCAACCATTCCACTGGATGGGAAACCTGAATTTGCAGCATCTGATGGCAAAGGGAATATATTTGTGAATATTGAAGACAAGAGTGTAATCAATGTCATCAGCGCAAAGGATTTTAAAGTAATTCAACACTGGTCAATCGCTCCCGGAGAAGAACCAAGCGGACTTGCCCTGGATAACGAAACCCACAGGTTATTCAGTGTTTGCAGCAACAAGCTGATGGTAGTTACGGATTCCCAGACCGGTAAAGTGATTACAACATTGCCAATCGGAGACCGATGTGATGGTGTTACTTTTGATTCGGCAAAAAAAATTGCCTACAGTTCAAACGGGGAAGGATCGATTACGGTTGTTCAGGAAATAGATGCCAATACATTCAAAGTTCTGGAAACTATTCAAACAATGCCGGGCGCCAAAACCATTGCTATTGACAAAACCACACATCGTCTTTATTTGCCTACTGCCGAGTTTGGAGTAGCTGCAGCCGGCGAACGTCGTGCTCCCATTAAGCCAAATACATTTGTAATCCTCGAGGTCGAACCGCTTAAATAGAACTTTCGGCAGCACTTTCATAAAGTAGATCCAAAATATCAAACACCTGCATGGATGACTTGCAGGTGTTTATTTTTATATTCCGGGAATAGGTCAGTATTTGGAGGATAATTGAAGTTTTGTGCAGAAAAAATCTGCAAGGAAGTTCGTTTATTTTTAAACCAATTCGAATGTCTTCACTTCCCGGAACAAATCATTATTTTCCATCATCACTTTATCCAATACCCGTTTTGGTTCAATATTGGGAATTTTTTTGATTCCCTATATCAGGTCAGGAGCTATTTCGGGGTAATGTGAAATAGAAAGTTGAGCCATTCCCTTCTTCACTTTTGACAGACAATTTTCCATTATTTTTTTCGACAAATTCTTTACAAAGCAATATTCCGATACCTGATCCAGGTTCGCCATCGGTACCTTTCCGGCTTGTCTGAACGTCAAGCCGGAATAGATTATCCAACAAAAATTGGCTCATCCCAATTCCGGTGTCACTGATAGATATTTCAACATTGTTGTTGTCGCTGATTTTTGCCGCAAAATTAATTTTTCCGCCTCTGGGTGTAAATTTTATCGCATTTGACAGAAGATTACGAAGAATGGTTTGAAGCATGTTTACATCGGCAAATATGTTTAATCCATCAGGAATATCAAGGTCAATTTCAATTCTTTTGCTTTTAGCCGATTCCAGGATCACATCCATGCATGAACTGACCAAAATTTTCAATCGTATAATTTCCGGATTAAATAAAATTGCCCCCTGATGTATTTGTGCCCATTCTAAAAGGTTGTTGAGTAAGCGATAGATATTGGAGGCCGATTCTCTCATTTTTATAGCTATTTCCTGAATTTCGGCCATTGAAAGACTTGGTAATTCTTCAGCCATGAGTTGGGTTATGCCTAAGAATCCATTGAAAGGACTCCGAAGGTCGTGGGCAATGATCGAAAAGAACTTATCCTTTTCTGCATTGGTTTTTTGAAGTTCAGCGTTTTGATGTTCTATTTCAGCTTTGGCCTGCATTTGTTCAGTGATATCGACGACTAATCCATTCCACAAAATGTCACCACATTCAAGCTCCTGAGGTTGTGATGAAATGTGCATCCACCTGGTAACACCTTCATCTACTATGCGTCCTTTCCAGTCGAATGATCGCTTTTGTTGAATTCCATCCTGATTCATTCTCATAAAGCTTTCCTGATCATCAGGATGAATCGCCTTAAAAAGGCTGTCACCACTTGACATTAGACTTTCGACACTCAAACCGACCATTTTTGCCATTTTTGGGCTGATGTATTCAAGTGCAAATGTGCTATCGGGTTTACTATGCAAAACATATACCCCAACGGGGATATTGGAAACCAAATTATCATATCGCTGTTTGCTTAGAAGGATTAATTCCTCCATCTGCTTACGCTCGGTAATATCATGTGCAATTACGTGAACATGGGGCTCATTGTTGAGAATAATGATGTTGGCCGAAATGAGCGCAGTTTTCAGTGAGCCGTCTTTGCATCGGAATATTGATTCGAAGTTTTCCACATAACCCTTCTCCTTCAGGCCGTTTGACAGTTTTTCGAGATCTTCGCGTATTGCCCATATATTTATTTCACTTGTCAATTTCCCTACTACATCCTCCCTGGTATAGCCAGATATATTTGTAAATCCCTCATTAACATCAATATATGTTCCATCGCGTTCTGTAATATTGATGGAATCCCTGCTCGTCTCGAAAGCAATCTTGTATTTATACTCACTCTCTTTAAGTGCTTCTATGGTCCGCTTGTGTTCAGCGGATTCTTCGCCTATAAATTTGTTCAAAGATTCATACTTTTCCTGTAATTCTTTGAACGCTATTTGAAGTTCCACGTTGGTTTTGTCCTGATAATTCATAACTGTTCATTCAACAACCTTTGATAATGACTTTGTATACGCATTTGCAGTTAAATTAATAAAATTCCTTGAAAAATAAATCATGCCAGGGCAAATTGAGTGACTGAAATCATTTGTCTGCAATATATAATTGGTGGGAAACGCGTATTCTTTAAGAATTGTCGGGCTCGACAATGTTGCTAGCAATTACCATTGAAATGAAACCATAAGATTTGTATTTGAGCATCTGCCTGACACGTTCTTAACTACAAACACCTACAAGAATATCTTGTGGCTTTTTTGTTTTATATGCCAGGGAAATGCTAACATATTGGGAAAGTTGGAAGTCAATCTTCCACCTAAAAAACCTATATTTGATCCTGAAAAAGCACTATTAACAATCCTTTTTTCAAACAAATGCGAATCAATAAAACTACCTTGAAACTTCTTGTGGTACTTATTTCCGCAATTATTGTTGCCACGGTTCTTTTCCATGTTCCTATAACAATCGTGAATGCGGTCACGGGGCAACAGGCGCCCGAATTCGGTATTCATATCTCCGTTTGGAGAATCCTCTTCGAACCGTTTCTTGGGTTGCTGCTCTTTTTCAACCAATCCTTCTATGCCATCAAAGAATTCGTATTCTTTCTGTTCTGGATCTTGGCAGGCATTCTGATTTTCACTGTCATTAAATCTTTTCGGATACGGGAAGGACAGGATCGGAAGCGTTTTCTCTTCAGCCAATTCTTGAATCTTTTGCTGGTGGCAGGAATCGGATTTTCGGTTTTTGACGTCATGATATTCATTCCGCTGCCAAACAATGTGATCGTCAACAAAAGCAAAAATTTGGTGCTGGTCACAACCCATTCTCATACTGAATACAGTCATGACGGGCTGATTTCCCGGAAGGGACTGTTGGAATGGCACAGGCGCAACAGGTTTGATGCCTTTTTTATCACGGATCACAACAACCATTGCAGAACTCTGGAGTTTGTAAAAGACTGTGCGGATCAATCATCTCCCGGTTACCCGAATGTCTTCGGCGGAGAAGAGTTTTCGGGAACCAACCACCTTAGTCTCCTTGGACTGAAGAATGAATTTGGGACGAAGGGATTTTCTGATTCAACTGCCATTCAGCATACCCGTTCAGACAACGGGGCCGTCATCGTCAACCATTGGTTCGACGGGGAGCATCAATCACTCGAATATTACAGGGATTTGGGCGTAGATGGCTTTGAAATTGAGAATACGGCTACGGATAAGCGCTACGATAGGAAACTGTATCAAACTATCAGGGAATTCTGTGTCAGCAACCACCTGATCATGGTAGGAGGTCTTGATTATCACGGGTATGGCAGCGCCTGTTCCATTTGGAACGCATTTGATGTACCAAACTGGAAGACCATGGATTCCAACTCAAAGGAAACAGCTATCCTGCATATTCTCAGATCACACGACCAAAGCAGGCTAAATGTCTTGCTCTATAACGACAGGTCCTACTACAGCCAGAAAAATCTGGTCTTACGTACACCACTTACCATCATCAACTATTTCCGGACCCTGAATTTGCCGCAGGTGATCTCCTGGATAATCTGGATCCTGTTGTTTGCAATTGTAAATGCCTGGATAAAGGCTAGTAGTCAACTCTCGGAAAGATATTCGTGCCAGCGGTTGATCCCTGTGACCGGATTTATAGGAGCTGTTTTTCTCCTGATTCTGGGAACAACTTATTTACTGTCTGTTCAGGTAGTGGATAACTTTACAACCATGTACCATGAATATAGTTCCCTCCTGTTAAAGGCTGGTGCGGTCTTTCTGATACTTTCCGGTTTCGTTGCCTGGCACCGTATGAAAAAAGGGAAGCAAATCAAAAAATGAAAGGATAATCATGAAAATAAGACCAGTCAACAATTACAAGGGCATCATCTGGGATTGGAACGGCACATTGCTCAATGACATCCAACTGGCAGTAGAATCCATGAACAGCGTGCTCCTTAAACGGGGACTGCCAGTCCTGACTGTTGACAGGTATAAAAGCGTTTTTACCTTCCCGGTAAAAGAGTACTATCAATTGGTCGGAATTGATTTCGGGAAGGAACAGTTCGAGATTCCGGCGCAGGAGTTTATTGATCTTTACAACAGGCTGGTCTGGGATTGTTCGCTTCAGGGAAATGCCATCGAAGTTCTGACCTATTTCAAAAATGCCGGAATTCACCAGTCCATGTTGTCGGCGATGATGCAGGAGACCCTGGACCAATGTCTCGAGTATTACAGGATCAGCCATTTCTTCGAACATGTTTCGGGGCTGGGCGACCACCTCGCCAACTCAAAGCTGGAAACAGGCTGGCAGTTGCTCAACAAATTGGATATCGAACCTGGGGAACTTTTGCTGGTTGGAGATACGATCCATGATTTTGAGGTAGCTTCGGAACTTGGTTGCTCCTGTATCCTTGTTTCAAAAGGACATCAGTCTCATGCTCGTTTAATGAGTTCCGGCGTTCAGGTTATTGAAGATCTTTCACAACTGATGAATTAGCGTCATCTTTTTGGACACACCGACTTATTTGACCAACCTGTGCCTGAAACAATATTTTTTTGGGTAATATTGGTACTCTGGAAAATAAATTATTTTACTATTTAAAATTGAAGGTACATTATGCCAGTAATTCAAATTTCAATCTTACCGCAAACGGCCGAAAAGAAGGCCGAAATGTCTAAAGCAATTACCGAAGAAATCAATCGCATCACAGGTATTCCAAAGGAAGTAATCAACATACTATTCTACGAATTGTCTGCTGAAAATTTTGCGACCAATGGAGTGATGCTTTCTGAGAAATTCAAATGAAAAGTTCAACAGGAACGAATCGACTATTTTTTGAGCCTGACCTCAAAAGACTAAATACTAATTAACAGGAGAGTCTATGCTTGTCTTACTATCTCCTTCAAAAACCCTCGAATTCGGGCCACCCGGTTCGACTTCTGAAAATTCGCAGCCGGTATTCGTGAAGGAGGTGACTCAATTGACAGGGTATTTAAAAAAATTCTCTCTCAGCCAACTGGAGGAGATAATGAAAATCAGCACAAAACTGGCCTTGTTGAATCAGGAAAGATTTGCTTTTTGGAAGCCTGAATTCACAACATCCAATGCCTGTCAGGCCATTTTTTCTTTTAGGGGCGAAGTTTACCATGGTCTGGATGTCCGGACCATGCAAATTGAAGATGTAGAAGTATCCCAAAAGCATTTGCGCATTCTCTCCGGTTTGTATGGGGTATTGCGTCCTTTGGACCTGATTCAGCCCTATCGCCTGGAGATGGGAACATCCTGTAGGTTTGGAAAATATGATGATCTGTACCATTTTTGGAGAAAAAAGATCACGAAGCAAATATGTAATGATTTGAAGGAGAGTGGCTCTGATCTGCTGATCAACCTTGCATCCCAGGAGTATTTTTCTGCCATTGACAGTAAAAACCTTAAGGCACAAATTGTAACTCCGCAATTTCTGGAGGAAAAGAATGGCTCCTTCCGCATGGTTACGGTTTATGCGAAAAAAGCCAGGGGCATGATGACCCGCTATATTCTTGAGAACCGTATAACCAGGGAAGAAGATCTGCGAGGATTTAACTGTGATGGCTACTACTTCAACAGTTACCTTTCAAAACCCCGATCACCTGTATTCACCAGATAAAGTTGCGACGATATTGTCATTTAATCCAGAATCTTCCCGGTTGGCTACACCAATATAACCTTTGGGCTCTCCCGGGAGCATTCCTGTTTGTATTTGACTTTTGGATACCCAACCAAAAGTGCCGCATAGATCCTGTCGGTTGCAGGCAGACCGAAATGGTGATTGTGTTTTCCATTTTTACCAAAAGCCTTGACGATAAAGCCATTGAAACAGGTGGATAAACCCATTACATTGGCATAAAGGGAAGTGTAAGTCGCCCAGATATTGGCATCCGCTTCCAGCATTCCTGTCTTTGTAACGGGGCCGTGAAAAAGCAGTACGGCCGGGGCACGGTGGCAGATCATGGAGTCATTCTCCTTCTGCTTCTCCACAAAGGATTCCTTGTAACGTTTGAGTTTTTGAATATCCATCTTTGGAGCAAATAACCTGATCAGCGGACTAATAAAAGGCGAAGTAACGAGAGAGAATAATCTGATCAGTGATTCTTCTGTCAGCGTATTCAATAGTTGAATTTTTTCAGGTGTCCGGACAATAGATATTTGAAGAGGTCTGGCATTGCTGGCAGAGGGATAGTGTTTGATATTGGAGACCAATTGCATCAGGATATCTTCGGGAACCTCCTTCGACTGATAACTCCTGCAACTGCGGATTCCTGCAGTGAACAACCTGAAATCATCGGCGGTGAAGGAATGAGGGCGCAAGGGCACAATTTCGCCTTTGTCCGGGAAAATCGTCATTTCCGGACATATGGCAATACAGTGTCCGCAGTGTATGCAGGTGTCTGCAATTTCTCCGGTCGCAATGGTAATGGCGCTCGCAGGACAATCCTTGACGCATTTGAGGCATCGCGTACACTTGTTTAAATCTATGATTGGCATGATGATCGATTTAGGGTTCCAAAAGTATAGTATGTTTTGTATAAATTTCAACATATAACGAATTAAAATAGTAAATTCATAGCTTCAAATTATTCAGAATTCCTTAAACAACCAACGTATATGAGAAACACAGCAATTTCAAGACGCAAATTTTTAGGAACTACGGCAGCTGCTGCCGCTGTTTCGATCGTTCCCTTTAATTTTTCCTTCGCAAGCGGAGGTAAAAAGCCCAATTCAAAAGTGCATGGAGTGCAATTGGGTATCACGACCTATTCTTACCGGGCCATTTCCCACAGCCTCGAGGAGGTACTGGAATATTCACTGAAGGCCGGGGTCAATGCTTTGGAGATGAGAAGCGTGCTGGAAGAAGGCCTTGGTTTTCCTGCAGGCCCGGCTCGTGGTCCCCGTGGGGCTGAGATGACTGACAAAGAGAAAGCCGAGCGTGCCAAAGCTGCGGATGCAGCCAGGGAAGAGCAGCGCAAATGGCGTTTGTCACTGCCCGTGCAAAAGTATGCCGATGTGCGCAAAATGTACAACAATGCCGGGATTGATATCCATATCGCCAAGTTTGCACCTTCTTCATGGTCGGATGAGGAGATTGATTATGCCTACAATGCAGCCAATGCATTGGGAGCCTACGGAATAACAGATGAAGCCAGTGTGGTCGCCTGTAAACGGCTGGGCAAATTTGCCGAGAAGCATAACAGTCTTGCCATTTATCACACGCACGGACAATTTGGTGAACCGGGATTTGACATCGATACCTTGCTTTCCTATTCACCGGCCAACAGGCTCAACCTTGATATCGGGCACTATTTCGGTGCAACGGGGAAACACCCCAACGATGTGATTATCAAATACCACGACCGTATCCCGATGATTCACATCAAAGACAAGACCGGGCCAAACAACCCGACGCCAAATGCCAACAAACAATTTGGGAAAGGTGAAACTCCCATTGCGGATGTTCTGCATCTGCTGAAAAAAGAGAAATGGCCCATTGACTGTTTTGTGGAACTGGAATACGATATTCCGTCTGATTCGGATCCTGTGAAAGAAGTCATCAAGTGCATCGATTACATGAGGAATATTCTTGAATAATTTATGAGAGAGAATTTAAATGGTTCTCGTCCTTAATGAAATGATACGACTCCGTCAGGCTTGCTGGCGGGGTCGTTTGTCATTCTGCCTTTGACGTTTCTTCAAAGTAATCTTTAGAGAGTTTCTCCTTGCTTTCGCCTTTTGACATTTTATCAAAATAGTTCATCCGGGAACTCTGTTCTCTGACAAACATGGCCTTGGTTCCTTCGTGCGTCTGCTCGAACGAGATGAAGTTACTGACGGAGATTTGGGTTGCAACCTTTTCAACATCAATGTTGGCGCCGATGAAGGTGAAAGTCCACCCGGCCTTTTTCAACTCATTGATCATTTTGTTGATCATCCTGTGATTAAACTCTTTGGAAGAATTTTCTTCCCCGTCGGTAAGGATGGTAACAAGGACATGATGCTCCTCTTCCTGGTTGATCTTATATCTAAGTCTTGTCAATGACTCGCCGAGTGCATCGAAAAGCGGAGTATTGCAGTTTGGGTTGTAGTTGGATTCATTAAGCGGTTTTGTTTTGGAAACGGGGATACAATCTACAATCGTTTTGGTTTCGCATGAATTAAAGAAAACCAGAGTTACCAGGTGATTTTGTTCCGGATATTTCTCTTGAGCCGATTGAATGGTTTGAAGCGTTTCGTTACACCCGTTGATGGTTTGCTGTTTAATAATTTCCATGGATCCGCTTTCGTCAACTACGAGTAGATTGTAAACTTTTGTCTGTTTCATTTTGGAGAGATTTTCAAGTTTAGTATTAAGTGAATGTTTGTTTTCATTTTTTGCCGTGGTGTTTAGACTTGGGCACTTTGGCTTTTTCTTCATGATCATAACGATAAAGATTGAAGGACTCCATAACCTTTAAGTCATAAGTTGTCCGGTCAAGTGAAAAGAGTTGCGATGGTTTATGAGGTGTTTCACGCATCTTCTCACTGGTGGGTTCGATATATTCGTAGGAGGTCATCTTCTTATAGAAATTGCGTCTGTCAATATCTTGCTGAGTTACCAGTGAATGCAATGCATAAAGCTGTGAGATGGAAAATTTGTCTTCAAACATTTCCAGCCCAACATTCCCGGCGCGAAAGTTCCGTTGAAGTTGCGAAAAGGCAACCTTGACAATCTTCTCATGATCGAAGACCAAGGTGGGATAATCATCCAGACTAAACCATTGAGCATTGGCCGCATCATCGCCTCCAATCACATCATGGTCAGAAGGTTTTGCCAGCGCATAAAAAGCAACAGTAATTACCCTTTCCCTGGGATCCCTGTCTACCTCACTGAATACGGAGAGTTGGCTCATGTATACACCTTTGACATTGGTCTCTTCAAATAATTCACGCATAGCTGCTTCTTCGACCGTCTCATCCATGCGTACAAATCCGCCCGGCAAAGCCCAACTTCCTTTGAACGGTTCTAAACCTCTTTCAATAAGGAGGATTCTTAATGATTTGCCGTCAAATCCAAAGATCACGCAATCAACTGTTACGGCTGGATGGGGATATTTGTAGGAGAATTCTTTGTTTTTTTCCATGGCGATATGTGTAATTGTTACACAAAGGTAGCAATGAAAATTGTATCACCAAATTATTTGTGTAAAAAATACACAATGGATAAAGAAATTTGAATCAATTCCTGGTATCATGACCAAATTGAGCATGGGAATCAATGTCAATGCAGCCAATACTGCATGCATGAGAAAGGATTCAAAGGTGCGACGTGCTTGATCTATCTGTCTTATGGTGAAGGTTTATTTCACATCATGCGTTCCGTCCGGAAGGAATTTCACGGCAGGAGGGATCTTTGTTTTCTCAAAAAGATCATAGCTCTTCTTGAGATCGCCCCATAATTTAACGTCATCCTTGTACCTGCCGTACCAGGAAAGTAAATTCGAATAAGTTGCATCACTTAACCTTGCAGGGAAAATGGTCAGGCCGATCTCTTCCTGTCCGGCGTTGTAAGCTTCAACACAATACACATAGAGTTCCCTGATCCTGTCGTCGGTCATGGCCAGACACCCCGAGGAAATGCAGGAACCATGAATGAAGATATTATTTCCCAAATGCTTGCGGACTCCCCTGATACTGTCAGAAGCATTCGGATAGTTGACCTTTATGGACAAATAGTATTTGCTGTAGGGATTCAGTCCGGAAATATGGTAAAATCCCTCCGGAACCTGCAGATCACGCGATCTCCGTTTGGCGCCGACATCTCCCGAGAGATCGCAGATAGGGAATTCCTTAACCAACGAAAAGACAGAGTCGGAGCAGTTTTTTGCCCACATCTCCATTATCTTTTCGGTCTTGAAAACACGCAGGTAGATCCTAAGGTTATCACGTGAAACCGAATGACCGGTCAGTGTCTTTTCAACGATTTTCTCTTTGGATGCGTATGCTTCCCTGACACGGGTATAGTTCAACTGCTTTTCTCTGAATGTATCTGAGGTCATTCCTGAACACAGGAGCAATATGGGGAAGAGTGCAATGAATATTCTCATTAATCCGTTTAAAAATAATCGGACAAAAATAGTGGAATATTGCTCAGCAATTCCGGTTCAGTGCGGATTTAATAAAAACTTTCGGGTGTAAATCTTTCCGGACAAAGAGAGCCGGCACAGATATACTCCGCTTGAACTATGCATGCCACTTACGTCTCGCGAATCCCAAGTCGCGGAATAATTGCCTGGTAATTGCCGGCTATGCAACAACGATTTCACCTTCTGGCCATTCAGGTTAAAGATTTCAATGCTGACATCTTCCGTGGAATTAATTTTGTAGTCAATTGTAACCATGTATTTTACCGGATTGGGGTAAACAATTATGGAAACCTTGTTGTCAGCCTGCTGTACTAGCGTTACATCTGTAATTGTGGAATTGTTTACCTTCAAAGTATCCTTGTCCGTCAGACAAATGTTGTCAAACCACATGGACTTTCCACTCAAATCACCCTGTTCCAATACGAATCGCAAATTGTCAGTTGCCTTCCAGTCGTAAGCGCCGATGGGGTTATACCAGATACCGTCCATTGATCCCTGTTCCTTGAAATTCTTGAGCGGGATATATATTTTGTGCCATTTCCCGTCCCATGGAGCCATCGTCTCATCGATGGTATAACCCATACGCCATGGATGATCATTCGGATCAGTAGTTTTGGTATCATTAAACCGGATATCAAATTTAGTGCCGGGCGTGTTTCCCCTTACCAGGAAACTGACAGCGTAGTTGTTGGCGAGCAGTTTGGACAAGTCCTTGTCTGGCAAGAAATCAAAACCGACGTAACCATATCGCGCAGTACCGGTCCAGTAAATACAATATTTCCCGTTGTTCGGTTCAGCGGTTGAATAACAGTCGATGGTACCACCACTCGCATTGCTTGATTCAAAGATTTTCTCGCAGACATAATCCGCATAAACCGGGAATCCTACCGAATCCGGTTTAAGCGCATATAACTTTTGAGGAGGGGCATTCAGTCCAAGCGCAGTAACCAACGGAATGTTGAGATCGTAATCAAACATGGCATTGGTTCCTTTCCGGAAAAGCCCGAATCCGCCTGACTGATAATCCCACGTAGTCCAGGGGATGGACTTTTCTTCCAGATATTTTCTAACCTCATTACACCAGGTTATCCTGGAGGCATCGGGGCTGTTTTTCATGTAGGCCCCGAATTCGCCGCAGTAAATGGGCACCTTCCTGTTGTTCCTGAATGTAACGAACACATCAATAAGCTGTTTGATGTTGGCGACAGTGCCGTCGTTCTTGTAATTGTTCCATGCATTGCTTACATATGCATCGCCAATCAAATCAGCGGGCAGGGCAGGCATTGGTGCGGTCCCGTAAGGAAACGGTATATCTGCAACCGTAGCCAAACCGGGGATCCACCAGTTGCTTCCCTGGTGGGTAAAAAGGACGGGTTCGTAGAAATGGAAAGTATATAGCAGGTTGAGATCTGTGTAGACAGGAAGCTGGCTTAATAAATTGTTGATACCGGTTACTACGATTGTATGTTTGGTATCCATGCTCCGGATGGCATCAATGGCTGTTTGCTGAATTTTTCCCCAGACAGCCGACGTCATTCCGTTTGGTTCATTCATGATTTCGTAGAGAATAAATCCTGAACGGTTTTTGTAGCGACCGGCCATTTGTATCCAGATTTTCGCAAGGATGGTTTCCAGGTCTGGGTTTTTACTCGCCAAAGCATTGTCTGTATGATTATCAAGAATCAGATAGATATTCAATTCTTCCGCCCAGTTGACTGCCTGATCGAGGAACTCAAAAAAAATTGGATCGATGGTGTAGTCCGGCTTTCCCCCTGCCATGTAAAACAGGTTGATGGGCAGCCGTATCACATCACAGCCGAGGCTTTTAATATTTACAAAATCCTTTCGGGTGTATTTGGTAAATTGGATTTGTCTTACATCCGTAGTCTGGAACCAGGTAGTCAGGTTAACGCCATGCTTAAATGGGGTTTGTGCCGGAAGTTTTAAACCGGAAAGGATCAGAATAACGAATAGAATTATTGCAAATGTGTGTTTCATAAGGTTTATCCTCTTAGAAAACTTCTACAAGGTAATAATTTTTTGGTCAGGAATTCCAGATAGGCTAATAAGTGGGCTAGGAGATGGAATGAGTTGGTATTAAGAAGACTTACTGCCTCATCAGAGAAGCGTCTTTGAATATTTTTTGGTAAAATGTATAATTCACTTCTTCCCGGTTATCGCGATGCATGGGAGTGAGTATCAATTGTAATTAAAAGTAACTGGGAATGGGTGTTTTGCCTGGTTATTGCAGATCGTGCGATTTTCAGTCATGTTTAAAGTTGCTGCAATGATAATTCCTATTTTATCACCTTGACGTGATCCAGTCTGAGTCTGATTGCTTGTAAAATTACTGATAATCAGCGAATTTGAGATGCTATTGCCAATGTTTATGTTTTCTTGGGGAAGTGTAATACTGAAGGTTGACAGACTGGCATCCGTTATGCTGAAGGCGTTTAAAATGACTGAGAGGTTTGGTTCTGATCCTGATTCTGACCCGGGAATCGGGTTACCGTTACTGATCAAGGCTACCATATTTTTATTGGAAATAACAATTTCTCCGGAATGCAATTCACTTGTATTTCTGATTCCAACAGGAGCCACTACTTCTGCATAAATATTGGCATAGGCAGTTGATTGGGCAATGGTTTGGGACCTTGTTGCGAAGAGTAGGAAGATGATTCCAATGATAATTTGTGCTTTCACTTTTTTGCGTTGCAAATGCGTGAATTTTGAAAAGCCAAAGTATCTATCTGCCTAACAATGAATGTTATATTTTATAGTTTATTATTTACATGATTCACACCTTTCCAGTTATTGCCAATTCGCGGATCATAGAATACCATGAAAGAAATAAACTTCAACTCCGTCAAAACCAATTACTCCAACTCGCGCTCAGGTCAAGAGATTTAATTCACTTTGAGCTTTCTAAGGGAAATGTGGAATAGGAAGTAATTATTTGATGACCATTAGTTTGGATGAATAGACATCCTTTTGATTCAAAGTTGCCTGGACAATATAGATTCCGGAGTTTAGATTGTCAACTGGTATTTCTCTGAGTGATTCAATATTCGCCTTGTCTGTATGGAATTCCATCACTTTTATTCCTGCAGAGTTGATAACACTTACATAGGTGTCTCCATCAACTGCATCTTTCAATTTCAGGGAGAAACTTACCGATGCCGGATTTGGATAAATAGTAAGAGAATTATTCGCTACCGTTGAAATAGAATTGGAGGTGTTTAAACATCCGTAGCGGTCGATAGTTACAAGAGAATAGGCTCCGGGCATTTTGTTCGTAGTACAATAGGGCTGATTGGAGTTGAGAATGATTGTGTTTGCCTTGTACCACTGGTAACTTGTGATAGAATCGACTGGATTTGCACAAATTGCCTTGTCTGATTGCATTTTTATTACCGGGATTAAACCGGTTTTTACAATGGATGTTGCGTTATTGCTGAAAGCGATTTCAGTTCCGTCTACAGAGACAGCTACGACCTGGAAAGAGTAGGTTAAACCATGTGTAAGTTCTGAAAAGATATGAGTAGTATCATAACGATCGATATAGGTAGAATCCATTCTAACGGCCTGTTTATTGGCTAAGCTTCCATAAATCCGATATTTAAGGAAATTTGGATCACTGTTTTTGCTCCATTTTAGCGTTACAAGATTACTGCATGAAACAGCTGTCAAACCGAAAGGGGTGGCCGGGAGAGCGATGAGGGTCTTTAAGGTAACGGTATTCGAATTGTCAGAAATTCCCCCAGTATTGAAAGGCCTTATCCTGTAAAAGTAATTTGAACCTGTCAATAACCCTGTAACATGGAAGGTTTTCACATTTCCGACATTAATATTGTTCCAACCGGATACTAAGCTAGTAAAATCAGGATCGGTGGCTACATCCAATCTATATCCTGTCGCGGTAGCTATAAGATTCCAGTTTGCATCAAAACTGGTTTGAAGAATATTTGTGGCTGAAACGGCAGAGATGGCAACTGGTCGGTTGGGCAATATTGGCGATGTAAATGAAATTGTTTTACTGATACTGTTTTCGAGGATACCTGTAATTGGCATATAGGTATATGCAGAGGACCATGACTGTGAATTTGGAATTGTTGTATCTGTAAAAGATGTTTTATTGTCGGCACCGGGGAAGGGCAATCCGTCACTGTTGATTATACCATAGGTTGTTGGAGGCAACCCTTGTGCATTGGCACAAACTGGATACATACCCTGGTGGGATCCTGTGTTGATGGCATATTCGGATGAATTAATATAGTTTCCGTCAATATGATATATCACCAACCCATGCCCTGGTATATAACTATCGAAATTTTGCTTTTGCCTGTTTTCACACAGGAAAAATTCATTGGGGGTTGCGGTATTAATGATGTAAAAACTATTGTTGTTCTTTTCAGCATCGTTCATTACGATATTATCACCAGGATTGATTTTTTTGGGTACCGCCCAGCCATAAACGAATATCTTATTGTAAGGGTTATGATGTGCCGGTGTTGCGCCGTTGTTGTTCCAAACTCCATTTCCCATCAAATCCCAATTGCCTGTACCGTCATTTTTACCTTCGGTTGAATAGTTTACATCATAATAATCTACAGCGCCAAGGATGTGACCAAGCTCATGACATATCGTGCCTATTCTGCTAATTCCTGATCCACTTACGCCCCTGAGTTCAGGCGAACAGGAATAATTACCCAAGTACATTCCATCCAGAGTCAATGAAGAAACTGTGGATTGGTGTGACCATATGGCATTGTCGGCAGCGCCTGCCTCTTCACCATAGCCGGCGTGAATGACAAAAACCCCGTCTACCGTACCGTCCCTGTCATTGTCAAAATCAGCGTAGTTAACAGCCGGATCTGCAAGAATCAACGCTTCAGTCACCAGAGCCTGGGGATTTACATCATGGCCATTGGCGTCATTGGCTCCGTAATAAGCCATGTTATGCATTGCAGTGTAAGGTCCGGCGACCGTCACAGATATATTGAGCTGATTATAGGAGTTCTCCCTGTAGAAATCATTCACACTTCCGGTGGCTCCATCCGTGTTGTATCCAATCTGGTTGAACAGGTTCTCAAAATCTTCCTTTGTTTTTGTGAATGCTTTGTCCGTAAATCCGATCAGGATGCAAACAAATTTTTTCGTTCCTGTTGTTGAGGCACCTTTCAAATGGTTTTTTGGAGACATCTGGAGGATGTTTTTCATCATTCCGAACTGATTTTGTGAATAGGTCATCCCTTTGGCGGTATTGCGCAGAAATTGCACTTCAGACATCGTTCTTTCCGTAACGTTTCTGACCTGAACCCCCGATGGGACCATATCCATCGTTTCACTTAGTCTGGTGTACTCGTAAAGGCCTTTGCTGTTTCGCATGATTGAATATCCGTCAGTAGTCTGTGCCCACTTCATATGCTCATCTCCTTTTGGGATGATTGTGATCCTTGTTCCGTCGGGTTGAATGATCTCAACCGGCTGAGTATTTGCCGAAACTCCAAATGCTGAATGATGGTTCACAATCAGAATTACTAACAAAAGGGAAAGAAACAAGGTTTTCATGGCAGTGTTTGGGGGAATATCAATTGTAATTAATGGTTACTGGGATTTGATTTTGCGATTGAAAGTTGCGGTTGGCAGGATGGTCGTGGAAATTGAAATCTGCACCAACAGTAATCGTCCTTTTATTCCCTTGTGATACGGATGCCAAGGCCTGATTGCTTGTAAAATTGCTGACTGTAAGGACATTGGAATGATTGTCTCCAATGCCTATCATTGTAGTTGGGAGTGTTATGTCGAAAGTCGAATGTTGGGCATCCGTTATACTGAAAGAGATTAGCGTAACTGACCCGTTTTGTCCAATTTTTGCATCACGAACAGATTTGGAAGTTTCATCCAAAGTGCCAATGGTCTTAGGCGTTTTTGAAACCACTATTTCCCCGGAGTGCAGAGCGCTGGTATTATTGATCCCAACGGGAGCGACTACCTCTGCGTAGATATTGGCGTATGCAGTCGCTTGGGACAACACAGGAAGGGAGTAGGTGAAAAAGATCAGGAAGATTCCAAAGGATATTTTTGCTTTCATACTTTCCATTTTTTGGAGAAGGTTTCTAGAAGCAAAAATAGATTGGCTGCAATCTTTGAATTATAGGGGAAATGGAGTAATTCTCTCCGTAAAGACTGATTGTTATGTAGGTAAATGATCTACAGGGTTGTCCTAAAAAAAACAGGGATTAGCAAAAGCTAATCCCTGTTTTTTCTGTCTGCACTTCCCTGTTACTCAATCAATTTATTCCTTATGGCGTAAATAGTCAATTCGGCATTTTTCTTCATCTGCATCTTCTCCATGATCCGGGTACGATACGTAGCTACCGTTTTATCTGAAATAAAAATTTCTGAGGCAATTTCTGAGACCGATTTCCCCCTTGATAACATGATCATTACCTGAAACTCCCTGTTAGAAAGAGCTTCATGAAGTTGTTGGTTGGTGCTGCTTACTTCATTGAAAAGCAGCTTCTCCGCAAAGACAGCAGATACATATTTCCCGCCGGCTGCGATCTTACGGATAGCCATGGCCATTTCGTCGAAAGCACTGTCTTTGGATAGGTATCCGGAAGCCCCTAATTTGAAGGCACGTACCGCATATTGTTCCTGAGGATGAAAACTGAGCATTAGAATTCTTGTTTCGATGTCATGGAATTTTAATTGCTGCAGCAAATCCAGCCCCGTCATTTCAGGCATGGAGATATCCAGGATGGCCAGGTCGTAATTCGTTTTAAGCATCATGGAAAGTGCCTCTTTCCCGTCGGCTGCTTCATCAATTTGCCTAACTTCAGGCAACGTTTTAACAATCAGTTTGACTCCTTCACGGACGATAGCATGGTCGTCAGCTATTAATATCTTCATTTGGATTGATATTTGAAGTTGGTAGAAATACTGTAACCCTGGTTCCGGATGGTTCATTTAAAGACAGTTCCAAAGTTCCGGAGCATTGTGCCGCCCTTTCCCTCATACCCAAAAGTCCCATTGAAATTGAACTGTCAAGCATATCCGGATTTATTCCGACTCCATCGTCGGCAATCATCATACGGATACCGCTCTTTTCATACTTGATGGAAATAATTACTTTAGTCGCACCGGCATGCCGGATCACATTGGTTACTGCTTCCTGAAGAATCCTGTAGAGGGCAAGATCTTTTGTGAAATCTTTGCTGACCACATCCTCCAGTGAAAGTTCGAAAATAAGTCCAGTCCGATCGTGCTGCTCCCCGCAATACCATTCGATGGCATCAGCCAATCCTAGTTCCGTCAGTATCTTGGGATGTAGTTCTGAGGAAATTCGTTGTACTTTCCGTATGATATCATTTGTGTTGGCCAACATCATTTCCAGTTTATTTGCGGCCTTTTCACTCTTTCTGTGTTCACGCATCCAGCTTAGATCTATTTTAAGCGCGGTCAACGACTGACCAAGTTCGTCATGGATCATCAATGATATGGCGGAGCGTTCATCTTCTCGGGCATTGATAATGTGCCGGTTTAAAAGTTGCATCTTTTCCTTTCCTTGCTGAATTATAAGTTCAGAACGTTTCAGCTCTTCATAACTTTTAACAACACGCTGTTTCTGATTGAAAAATAGCAATAAAGTAATGACTTTGCTGATTAATATTTTCTTGTTCAGGGGCTTAATCATATAATCCACAGCGCCTGCCTCGTATCCGGCAAGAATATGGTCAATGTCGGGGAAGGCAGCAGTCAGGAAAATAATCGGGACGCTGTCCGTTTTCCTTTTGTCGTTGATTTCGATGGCAAGTTCATAGCCGTTCATGCCAGCCATCTGCACATCCAGGATTGCAAGTGCAAGCGGAATTCCTTCAATTTTTCTGAGCGCTTCAAAACCTGATTCCGCTTCAATAAGATTGGCCTCTACCCCTGCCAGAATGATCTTCAAATACATCAGATTGGCGGGTACATCATCAACCAGTAGGATATTAGGCAGCTCTTTCACCATTTCTCATTGTTAATTAAAACAGAAGTATCATGCTTGTCATACAATATTACAAATTTTTAGTGATAATACCGTCTAAGTTCGGTTAATTTGGAGAATGGAATCGGATGCTGTGATTTTGCCCAAAATGCAAATTTAATTTAGCATATAAAATTGATATACTGAGATTTAATAAACTCAAACGATTCTGGCAGCATCAAATTCCCAAAGGAATCTGAATTTAGGTCTCAATTTAATTGTGAATTTGGAATCCAATGTGCATCATTTTTACGGTTTTAACCTAATTTATTTTGAAAGGATCAATGGAAACAAGGGGATAAAGAATTTGCCTGAATCTTCATGACTCAGGTTTCCGGGCTTGTAGAACAAGGAGGGAAAGCAGAAATCCTATGGATCCTTAAGCATTAATTTGCGAATATTAAGTAATTGATAATCAATTAAAATATTGATTGCACAAGTTGGTCAGCAAGGCTTCCGGAGAATGCTTCAACTCATCAGTCACGAACTGCCGGATTTGTTTTTCGCGGTCTGATGCATATGTACTTGTACAGGAAAGCAACATCAGAAAGAAAATATTTTTCATCCGGTTTGACCTTATTTCGAATAGATTATTTTGCGTTCCACCTCTTCATTATCCATCTCAGGACCTTTCTCTATCTTCAGCCAATCGATGGTCCTGTTGTACTTCTTCATCGCTTTTTCGGCATCAAATACGCGTGGATCATTCAATTCAAGGGTATATGATGTATAATCGGGCACCGAAGTGAAAAAATCCTGAAGCAAGGAGGCGGTCACATCAAACTGATTGACATACGGCACATTCAAAATGTTGTAGATTGTTTTCAGGATGGAACCGAAATTGGCGTGGGTATGGGATACATATCCCTTTTTCACATATGGACCGGCCATCATCAATACTGAGCGGTGACCATCGATATGATCCACACCTCCCTGCGGATCGTCTTCTGTAATAATAACCAGCATATTTTTCCAGTATTTGGTGCGGGACAAAAAGTGCAAAATTCGCCCAACTGCCAAATCATTATCGGCCATGTATGATTGCGGATAAAAGTACCCATCCTCGGGTCTGACATGGGCACCATGATCGTTGGGAACCTGCATCGTCAATAAGGAAGGTAGTTTTTCCTTCCCTTTTATCCACCTGTCTGTAAACTCATTTTCAAACTGGTTCATCCGGTATTGGTCAGGGATATTGGTGTTGAATCCGGCATAATCATGGCTGGTTCGGCTGAACAACGCTTTTTGCATGGGAACCATCACACCGTGTGCCGCTCCCGTATTGGTGTCGTACCATTCTTCGCGGACGTGTCCTGTTTCATTTGCCTCCCCGAAATTGTAGAAGGAAACCTTATTCCTGTCCAGGGCTTCCCATAACCCACCAATCTCGGCATAATCTTCAGGATCCATGCTTCCTGTCGTAGCCGGGAATCGCCTTCCCGGAGCCTTTGAAAAAATCATGGAAGTCTTTGAAACACTTGAGTTTGCTTCTACCCACTCGTTGGGGATCACCCCCATCATCCAATGGTGCCCATGAATGGATGCATCCGCATCGCAATAGAAATTGTCAGAAAATGAGAATTGCTTTGCTGCCTTGATGTGATTTGGGCTTACCCGCATATGAGGTAACTTCCCGCGAAGTGAATCGGGCAGGGTATATTCATTTTCAATACCAAATCGGGCCAGAGTACTGTCTCCCGTTGCATTTTTCATCTGACCGAATATCTCATCGTACGTGCGGTTCTCCTTGGTAATGTAGACAATGTATTTGATGGGCGACTTCCTTAAGCCGGGCAAAGCTGGCAAAGGGTTCTTTTCATCATCGGTAACACGGATGCTTCTGAAGGTATTATCAATGGCTTGCTGCGTATACGTTTTCAATTGTGCGACATCCGGTCTGCCCACTTTCTGGAATGTACCCAGTTGGATGTCGCCCACATAATATCCCTGAACAGGAGAAACAAACCCTTTTCCTCCATTGGGTCCGGCGCCCAAGCCCCTGCAGGTGGTGATGTATATTTCCTCGTCATCCTTCGACAACTGTACACGCGTTGGGCCCCAGCAGGAAGGTATTAGACCCTTGGTCGTTTTCGTCTCTACGTCTATAATTGCTACAGCGTTGAATCCCAGCAAGGCGACATAGAGTGTTTTCTCGTCTTTGCTCAATGCAATTCCAAAAGGCAGCAGACCACGGTATTTGTCAATCCGCTGATCAACAAGAATTGGAATATCACCAAGAAGCTTGTGATTTTTGTAATCGATCACAGAAATATTGTCGTTGGTGGCATTGGTAACATAGGCAAACTGTTTCCCGACTGTTATGGAGTTTGGGCTTGCACCGCCAACTACCTCGGCTCCTTCGATCATCTGGCCGATCTGATGTCCGGTCTTGAATTTATCCATAACCGTATTGGACTGCAGATCGATGGTGAAGACACTCATGGCATCGGGATGCAACGGGCTGCCAACCCCGGGAACCTTTCGACCTTCGACTACAGTCCCGTTGATAGATTCCTTTGTGTTATCCCCGTAAGGATGATGGGAAATTAGGAGCGAGTCGTAATTTTTCGGTGTTGCACCTGTAATCAGCGGATAATCATAAACCCCAACATTGGCAACGAAAGCTATTTTCTTGTCCGGACTTACAGATAAACCAAAGGGCAGGCGGCCAACTTTGATGGACGCCTTAAGTTTATTGGTGGTTAAATCAATTCGCACAAGTCTGTTGTTCGCCCTGTCCAGAACCAACAATTCATTGTTCTGTTCATTCAGCACCAGATCTGAAGTAAAGCTATCGTTATAAACTGTCCCACTAACGACTCCGTTTAAGGAGATTGAATCGAGGCGCGTTAAACTTTGGATGTCATATTTGATAACGGCTCCATTGTCTCCTCCGCTCAGAAAAACCGTTTTCGAATCACCTGTGAAGGCTATCCCCAGGAATGAACCATTGGATAGCGGGGATTTAATTTTTTTGTCATAACTGGGCACCCTGATTGCATTCAAGGTCTTAAGATCAATGATAGTGAACACCCCATTATGCAGAGTTACAGACTTCCTTCCATCGGGAGAAAGGGTCATTCCGAAGGGATCATTGGTGATCCTGATCGTCTGACCGGCCGGCGTTAAAAATCGACCTGAAGGTAAAATCGTCGTTCCTTCAGGATTTATTTTAGCGAATTCGTTTCCGGCCGGAACCGAAAGTATTTCAATTTTCTTTTGCGCAACAACAATTTCTGTTGATAAGGCAAAAATTAAGAACGGTATTAATTTGAAGATCAATTTCATACATGTGTTGTTAGTAGTAGTGCAAATCTTTAACAAGTCTAAACATTTTCGTATTAACCGCAAAGTGGACAGGGAAAACACTTTGAACTCAATGTTAAATATCAGTTCAATAAATGGTTTATTTAATTTCTTAGTGCCTAAATTTGGCAACTCCCTTTTAAAGATGAAATTTATATGGATAAATCATGCATTGTGCTGGAAGGTGGAGGTCTGCGCGGGGCGTTTACCAGCGGCCTGCTGGAATACCTTCTTGAAAGGGATGTCTGCTTTGACCGGGTGATTGGCGTCTCTGCAGGTGCCTGCGTTGGCGCTTCATTTGTTTCAGGACAGAAAGGCAGAAACAGGAAGGTGAATGTTGAATATCCGTCCGATAAACGCTACATGGGACTGCGCCATCTCCTGACCACTGGGTCCTGGTTCAACATGAAATTTGTTTTTGGAGAACTCCCCATGAGGATTGTACCTTTTGATGAAGAGGCATTCTATAAGAATCCCGCTGAATTTGATGTTGTGACCACATCCTTGAATACGGGTAAAAGCGTTGTATTCACAAAAGGTGAAATTTCGGAAACTGGAATAGATAAGGTACTTATTGCTTCATCTAGTATTCCGCTACTTTCACGACCAGCTGATATTAGGGGATCGTTATTTCTTGATGGTGGAGTTTCTGATTCCATACCCGTAAAATACGCGTTCGGCTTACATCAGAAAGTAGTTGTCGTACTCACTCGTCCAAGAGGCTACAGGAAAGGAAAATTACGCAACGCAGCACTTTTGAAAATGGTTTTTGGGAAATATCCGGACTTCCTGTTGACCTTGCTTCACAGAAACGAAGAGTACAATAAAGCGTTGGAATTCTGTGAAGAGATGGAGCGGGATGGAAAACTATTTATCATCGCCCCCTTGCCTGAGTTTTCAATAGGGCGCACCGAAAAGGACCTTGAAAAGCGAATGTCACTATACCATCACGGCTATAATCTGATGAGTCAAAAGGCCGGTGAGTTGGCACAGTTTCTGAAAGCGGTCTGAATCTGAAGATAATAATCCGGATACATTTTACATTTGATTTTCTGCATTTGCGAGCCGGAAGCTTTTGCGGTAAACATTCCTGTTGCCAAATTTAAAATCAGCCTCTTTCCTGAGGACCAGTTTCACCTCCTCAGAGGCATTCTTTTGTTCGCGGCATTCGACAGAGCAGCATTTTTCAAATCGTCCGGCACATTCTTCACACTGGATGAACAGCAAATGACACAACTCATTGGCACAATTTGAATGTACATCACAAAGTTTACCACATTGATGACATGCTGCAATAACCTGTCCATCAACGGATTCGCCCATACGTTCATCAAACACAAAATTCTTACCTGTGAAATGAGACTCCAGATTCAGTAGCCTGATGCTTCTTGCGTATTCAATTATGCCCCCATGAAGCTGATTCACATCCTGAAATCCATGGTGTTTGAGATAGGCACTCGCTTTTTCGCAGCGTATTCCTCCCGTGCAATAGAGCAATAGTTTTGAATCCTTTTTGTCTTTCAGTAATTCAGTGACCATGGCAAGTTCTTCCCTGAATGTATCGGCTTCGGGACAGATTGCCCCTTTGAAATGCCCTATTTCGGATTCGTAATGATTTCGCATGTCCACCACTACATGTTTGCCCGACCCGACAAGTTCATGAAATTCATTGGCATCCAGATGTTTGCCCACGTTTGTCACGTCAAAAGCATCATCATCCAATCCGTCTGCCACAAGCCTCGACTTCACCTTGATGGAAAGCTTGTAAAACGACTTGCCATTGTCTTCTATGGCATATTTGACAGGAATGCGGTCGAAGATCTGATGATGCTTCAAGGATTCCAGGAATTCCGTCATCTTTTCCTCCGGGACGCTCATTTGCGCATTGATACCTTCCCTTGCAACGTAAATCCGACCAAAACAATTCATTTCACTCCATTCGCGGTAGATTTGATTCCTGAATTCCTGCGGATTATCCAGGATAAAATAGCGGTAAAAGGAGATGGTCTTCCTGAGGAATGTTTCTGATATCAGGTTTTCAATCAGCACTTTGCGGTCGATGGAGTTATGAAGAGGCATCATTGGATCATTGATGATTTTTCTAATGAGAACAAAACGGGGCAAACGTACTAAATTTATTAGGATTAATTAAAAATAGAAAATCAGACATTGCAGGAAAAAACTGGCAACGATTGCTTTATTCTTGTTGCATTTCCGAAAGTGAATTTTTGTTTTTCTCCGATATGGAATCAATCAATTCATGAAGTCTGTCGCGTAAGTCGACAAGTTCTGCAATGGTCAGGGTTTCAGAAATAAGTCCGGAAGCGAGTTTTCCGGGGATGGTTGCAGCTTCCGTTTGGAGTAGTTTTCCCTTGGCAGTGAGTTTCACGATAACCTTCCTTTCATCCGTTACAGAACGCTCACGTAGGAGAATACCCTGAACTTCCATCCGCTTCAGCAAGGGCGTAACTGTATTGGTATTAAGTATCAGTTTTTGCGCAATTCCGTTTACTGATATACTGTCTGTTTCCCACAAAACCATGAGTACCAGGTATTGGGGATAGGTGATGCCCAATTGATCCAGGTAGGGCTGATATTCCCTGGTTATCAGTCTCGATGCGGCATAAACAGGGAAGCAGAGCTGATTGACCAGTTTAAGTTGTTCAAATTCCATAATATCAACATTAATCTAAATTTTTAATGT
>CAIUUO010000015.1 GCA_903902325.1 uncultured Bacteroidia bacterium | reverse complement strand
TAAGAGATCAAGAACACCTTGAAAAACAAGAGGAGCTGGACTTTACCAAAAATACCTAGCCCCTTTTAGGGGCTTTCCTCAAGCCCCCCGCTATGCGGGTGGTCATGACTGATAACAGCATCTATCATACGGAGAATGACCTCTGGTGGCAACCTGATTCAGCACTTTACCTGTTGAAGACGTCTGTTAACCCAGACATGATATACGGCAGAGTAAGGTTGTGCAGGAAGGTGTTGGAATCAATTACAGCTACAGTAAACAGGAGAAAATAAATGAAAACCAAGAATGATGGGTACACTGTTTTCAGATGTATAGTTTTGACCCTGCTGACTGCTGTTTGTCTGCTTGTAATGGAACTTGTGATAATCCCATGCAGTTATGCTGATGGCGCATCTGACAAAATGGCATCAAACGTTCCCGTGGGTAAAACAAATAAAAAAGGAGTCACCATGAAAGGTTATGTGCAAAACATTGAGGAACTCACCGTTAAGAATACAGACTTTCGTCGGGTACTTTACACGACAAAACAGAGCCAGCTCGTCCTCATGGCATTAGATCCCAAGGGCGAAATCGGGATGGAAGCCCATATGCCCGACCAGTTTTTTCGCGTGGAGGAGGGTATCGGTGAAGCGGTTATCGATGGCGTTCGGACTGCGATACGAGCAGGCTTTGCAATTATTATCCCTGGTGGGAAAAATCACAACATCATCAATACCGGCACTGTTCCAATGAAGCTCTATACGATCTATTCGCCCCCGAATCATCGTGACGGCGTTGTCCATCATACCCGAGCTGAAGCGGAGGCAGACAATGAGCACTTTGACGGTAAAACAACGGAATAAGATGAAATCTATAATCATTTTCGGTTCAGGTATAGCAGGATTGAGCGCTGCCCATGAGCTGGCAGAACTGGGTTATTCAGTCACTGTGTATGAAGCAACTGATCAAGCGGGTGGATTCTTTAGAAGTGCGCGGCTCGGTAAAGACAATATGCCTACGGAATATTCCTGGCACGGCATGGGACCCTGGTACCATAATGCTTTTGATGTAATGCAGAAAATTCCTTTTAGCGAAAACGGAAGCATCTACGATTTGGCCCTCTCTCGCCCCGTTGATTTTGGAATTTTTCCCGATACCGCTCAGGCTCAATTTTATGCAGGGTTAGAAAGTATTCCCAAAATGTTCAGAATGAACACAAGGGATTTCATTATGTGGTCTTACGTAATGCTCAAAGCCTGGACTTCCAACAACAGAAGCAGATCAAAATATGACAAGCTCAACGCAGCGCAAGCCTGGAAACCTTTTCTGAAGAATACAGCCTATAAAACATGGCGCTCCTGTTTTGGCCCGTGGATTGGCTCGGATTGGTCAAAGGTTTCATTACATACCACCGGTGATTTTTTCAGAAAACAACTAACCACAAAACCTCCACATGAACATAAAGCGGATCACGAGGGTCCCGCGTGGACGCAAGAGGCAGAAATTGGTTGGTTGCTATTTAAAGGTCCCAGCAGTGAATACCTGTTCACCCCCTGGATAAAACAGTTAAAAAAAATGGGTGTAACCTTTGTTTGGGAGAAAGCGCTCACAAAATTAGAGTTTGATGGAACTACCATTGTCTCCGCTTTTTGCGGCGATGATAAAATTCAGGGAGATGGCTATATACTGGCAATCAATCCGTTTATAACGGCTGAGATTCTCAGCAAAACCCCCGCGCTTGAGAAGCAGGAACAATTAAGGCTATTCAAACCACTTATTCAGGGTGGCCCTCACATCCAAGTCTCTTTTCGATTGGCATTTTCCGAAGAAATAAAATTTCCGAGAAAAAGGACGGCCGTGGTCGTAAGTGATTCCGAATTCAATCTGACTCTTTTTGCCGTTGAACAGGTTTGGGACAAAGAAGTGGATTTAGGACAGAATATCAGATCTCTCTGGACCGGTACGTCCTGTATCAGCAGCGCTCCGGGAAGGATTTACCACAAGCCGGTAAATAATTGTACGAAGGAAGAATTTATCGAAGAGGTTACCGCACAGCTTATGAGCTGCGGCGCGCTGAATGAATTAATCAAAGAAGCAAATGATGGAAAAGAGTTACGGGAATTTCCCATTATTAAAATCGAAGTATGGCATGAGTGGAAATTTTCCCCCGCAGGAATTACCTCTCTTCAACCGAAATGGGTAAATTCAACTGATACCCAGGCATTTCTGCCCACCCAGAAAACTCCGGTTTCAAATCTATTTTTAGCCGGAGCCCACACAAAAACTCAAGCACAGGT
>CAIUUO010000014.1 GCA_903902325.1 uncultured Bacteroidia bacterium | reverse complement strand
GGAACTGGTTTCCATGCGCTCGTTGATTGCCTCAAAAGTTTTCCAGGAATCAGACTACGAGCTCCCGCTGGCATTGGGCAAAACCATTTCGAATGAGACATTTGTGGTAGATCTCACCAAAATGCCGCATATCCTCGTTGCAGGAGCTACCGGACAGGGGAAATCGGTCGGATTAAATGCCATCATCTCCTCGCTGCTCTACAAGAAACACCCCTCCCAACTCAAATTTGTCTTCATAGATCCCAAGAAGGTGGAGTTGAACCTTTATTCTGTCATCGAAAAGCATTTCCTGGCGAAGATGGAAGGTTGTGAAGATTCTATCATTACGGATGTGCAGCAGGTCAAAGATACCCTGAACTCGCTGATCATAGAAATGGAGCGCAGGTACGACCTGTTAAAAGCCGCCCAGACCAGGAATGTCAAGGAGTACAACGTGAAATTTATTTCAAGGAGGCTCAATCCCAACAAGGGGCACAGGTACCTACCCTACATCGTGGTGGTGGTGGATGAGTTTGCCGACCTGATCATGACGGCAGGCAAGGAGATAGAGTTGCCGATTGCACGTATCGCCCAGCTGGCACGTGCAGTGGGCATCCACATGATCATCGCGACCCAGCGGCCTTCCATCAACATTATTACCGGTGTGATCAAAGCCAACTTCCCTACCAGGATCGCCTTCAAGGTAGCATCGATGGTCGATTCCCGGACCATCCTGGATACACCGGGGGCCAACCAGCTGATCGGCAGGGGCGACATGCTTGTCTCGATTGGAAACGTGCTGACGCGAATCCAGTGTGCATTTGTAGATACGCCCGAGGTGGAGGCAATTGCTAATTTTATCGGGAAACAGCCCGGTTACCCCAACGTATTCGCCTTGCCGGAATACCGGAGCGACAGTTCTGAAAGCAACGATGAAATGGATCTGAAAAACAGGGACGAGCTCTTCGACGAGGCTGCCAGGATCGTGGTATTAAACCAAACCGGCTCCACTTCGTCTATCCAGAGAAAGTTTTCGATAGGCTACAACAGGGCAGGCAGGATCATGGACCAACTCGAAGCAGCCGGAATCGTTGGGGTCAATGCAGGAAGCAAGGCAAGGGAGGTATTGATTCAGGACGAAAATAGTTTGGAACAGATTTTGCGGAAGCTTCCGCAATAAAGGATAAAGGAAAAAGGCTAAAGGATAAAGTAAAGAACGCTTTAATCGAAATTTGCATATAATGCATATCCCGTATCCTGCAACTTGTAACCTGTAACCTGTAACAGAAAGTAAAAAGGAACAAAAAATAAATAGTAGACAGAAAAAATGAAAAGATTTGCATTTGCAGCCGCATTGTTGTTGATTGTATCTGGGTTAGTAGCCCAGCAGGATCCCAAAGCGAAAGAGATTCTGGATAAACTTTCCGTGACCACCAGGAGTTACAAGACCATTCAGATTGATTTTTCTTTTACCCTGGAGAATAAGAAGAACAATGTCAACAATACCAATGATGGGGAGGTTTCGATGAAAGGGAAGAGTTACAGGCTGCACATGCCGGTTCCTATCAGCATGGAGGTTTTCTGCGATGGTACCACAACCTGGAGTTACCTCACAGAGGCTAAGGAGTGCAATATTTCAACTGTTGAGGAGGAAAAGGAAGGAGCGCTAAACCCGGCCAATATTTTTACGATTTATGAAAAGGGATATACCTTCACCTACATCGGGGAAGAGAATTTTGCCGGGAAGACCGTTCAGGTTCTGGATCTTTTCCCTATCGACAAGACCAAGGAATTTGTCAAGGTTAGGCTGTATATCGACAAGGTAAAGTCTCAGATTGCAAAGGCACAGACCTTTAATAAAGATGGAAATACCTATACCCTTGTGCTGAAGACCATGAAGACCAATATCGATTTGAAAGACGACTTTTTTAAGTTTGACAAGTCGAAATATCCGGGTGTCGAGATCAATGATATGAGGTAAGAAATTAAAAATTAAAAATTAAAAATTAAAAATGGAGGAAATGTTTCTTCCATTTTTCATTTTTAATTTTTAATTTTTAATTTTCTTTTGTGCTTTCTGGTGCATCAACTGAGATACAGAAGCAATTTCTATAAATGAAGTGCCTCCTCCGACGCCAAAATTTCCGCCAACATATACGACTGTTTCATTTTCATTGATGAATCCCCTGTCAACCAAATCAAGCAGGGAGGATTCAACCAGTTTGTATTTGTTCTTTTTGACGACAATTTCGCTGGCGAAAACTCCGTACGAGAGGGCAAGCTGTCTTTTTACACTTCCTGAATGGCATTTGGCATAGACCGGTCTTGGGCTTCTGAAAGCGGAGATGTACCTCGCAATTTTCCCGGTAAGCGTATCGGTAATGATGGCTGCAACTTTCAGTTCACTGGCCGACATCACAGCTGCTTCAGCAAGGAAGGCAGAGACTTCGTTTTCGAGTCGCGGAACAGGCAAATCGTTCCTTTTGTCCTTTACTGATTCGACCTCCAGGGCAACCCGCGTCATCAATTGCACTGCCTCCACGGGATATTGCCCGTAAGCCGTCTCTCCCGACAGCATGACGGCGTCGGTCCTGTCGAAGATGGCTGTTGCAACATCACTTACCTCCGCACGTGTCGGTCGTGGATTGGTGATCATGGTGTGGAGCATCTGCGTGGCAATGATGACGGGTTTCTTTCTTTCCACGCTTTTCCTGATAAGGATTCGCTGAATGGCAGGTATCTTTTCAGCCGCGATTTCAATTCCAAGGTCACCGCGGGCAACCATGATCCCATAAGCATGGTCAAGAATTTCATTGATGTTCTTCACTCCATCCGTATTCTCAATTTTGGCGATAATCTTGATGGCACTGTTTTCCTCATCCAGAACTTGCTGAACGGCAATCACATCCTCCTTGTTCCTGACAAAGGAGTGCGCGATAAAATCGAGGTTGTTGGCAGCTGCCCAGCGGATGAAAGATTTGTCTTTCTCCGTCAGGGAAGGCAGATTCAGGGAGATTCCGGGTACGTTGATACTCTTCCTGTTTTTGATAAACCCATCGTTGCCGACAAGGGCAACCAGTTGGTCGTCCTTTTTTTCAACAATAGTCAATTCCAGTTCGCCATCGTCGATCAGTACGGAACTGCCTACCGGGATGTCGCGGGTAAAATTGGCATAATCGACAGTCAGGTGCCCTTCACCAGATGGTGCATCTCCTCCTGAAATGGTGATTCGTTCCCCTTTGGTGATTTTGACCGGATCGATGATATTCTTTGTCCGTATCTCCGGTCCTTTGGTATCAACCAGGATGGCAAGGCTGTCACTTACGGCCCTTACATTGTCAATGATTTGCATGGCCGATTCCGTGGTCTGATGCGCCGTGTTAATCCTGACGACATTCATCCCTGCTTCCATAAGTGACTTTAAAAACTCCGGGGAACAGTTCTTATCGGAAATGGTAGCAACTATCTTTGTGAGTTTACTTTTCTTCATATTTAATTGAACATGTTTTAGAATTTAAGACTGAATCAGCCGAGATCAGGTTTCAAAAAGCTCTCTATCCCAAGCCTGTAGGAATCAAGCGAGAACCCCATGATGCTCCCTCTGCAAACCGGACCAATGATGGATTCATGGCGGAAGGACTCACGAGTAAGGATATTGGAGATATGCACCTCCGCCACAGGAGTGGTCACTGCCGCAATGGCGTCCCTGATGGCGACAGAGGTATGCGAGTATGCTCCTGCATTGAGCACGATACCATCTGCCGAGAAACCAACTTTCTGAATATAGGAAACAATTTCCCCTTCTATATTGGACTGATAGTAGTCCAATTCAACCTGTGGATAGTTAGGCCTGATTTTTTCGAGCCACTCTTCAAATGAACTGTTTCCATAAATGCCTTTCTCGCGTTTACCCAGTAAATTGAGATTTGGCCCGTTGATAATACTGATTTTCATGTGCGAATAATTTGTTTTTTAATGGCCACATGGAATATCCCTGAGGTTGTTATCATCCCGGTCATTGAACTCCAAATCATGGGTATTTCATCCTTGGATTATTCTGTCGTTGCTTCTGAGTATTCCTGATTGTTCTACGTAAAGATTCACCGAAATTCGGAAAAATAATTGATTGTAAGCCATAAATAATATAAATTTATGGTTTATCTGACTAATTAATAAGCAGATTCACCAAACAAATTTGATTTTCATTTGTTTCAACCTAAAAATAACACCATGAACTGGGCAGAAAGCAAAAAAGGGTACGAGACTTTTTTGAGACTGGAAAAATCTCTTTCTCAAAATTCAGTTAGTGCATATGTCAATGATATCAATAAACTTATCACATTCATTGAAGAGCATTATCCTGCGACCTCTCCTGATACGGTCAAACTTGTTCAACTTAGAAAGTTCGTTGAATGGATGAATGAAAAGGGGGTAAGCCCAAGGACACAGGCACGGACAATTTCAGGAATCAAGTCCTATTATAAATTTCTGTTAATTGAAGAGGTAGTTGAAAATGATCCGACTACCTTGCTGGAGTCGCCAAAGATAGGGCGCAAATTGCCTGATGTACTTACTGACGCTGAGATCAACCGTCTTATCGATTCTGTCGACCTGAACAAGCCTGAGGGGCTCAGGAATAAAGCCATCCTTGAAACGCTTTACTGCTGTGGGCTCAGAGTCTCCGAACTTGTCAGCCTGCGCGTGTCAAACCTGCATTTTGAGCAGGAATTCATTAAAATTTCGGGAAAAGGAGAGAAGGAGCGTTTGGTTCCAATCAGCAAACGTGCCATCAATGAAATCAAAAAATACATTGTCGGTTACAGAAAAAAGATGAAAATTGACAAGCAGAGCGAAAATATCCTTTTCCTTAACAGAAGGGGAAAGAAACTTAGCCGCGTCATGATATTTACCATCATTAAAAATCTTGCCGAGAAAATTAAACTCGAAAAGAGCATAAGTCCGCATACATTCCGTCATTCATTTGCATCTGCGCTTGTCCAGGGAGGGGCAGACCTTCGGGCAGTGCAGGAAATGCTGGGGCATGAGTCTATTTTAACTACCGAAATTTATACTCATTTGGACAAGGAATTTCTCAAGGAAACAGTCAATAAATATCATCCTAGAGCATAGTGAATTTGTTTTTTTTTTAAGGTTAAGTGGTTTAGAGTTGGGCGCTGTCGAAATCAGCGCCCTTCTCTTTGTCCAATACCCAAAAACATTAATTCATCGTTAAGTTTTGATCCTCATGATTGCGTTCGCGAATCCACTCTGTTTTTTTGAATAACTTTGCAATCAAGTTCATTTTAAATTAATTAATCTTCTACTAAGTGGATCCACAAGCAATCACATTGAACGAAGTAATTCAAAAGAGCAACCCCTCTATTTTTGAATTACTTTCTGAAAGAGGGAAAAATATTTTCTTCCCGAAATTGGGGATTTTGGCACAATCGGCTCAGGCGAAAGGTAAGGAGATCAATGCCACCATCGGTGAGGCTGTTGAAGACAACGGACATCCGATGCATCTCTCTGATTTTGACCAGATGATCAATCTTCCCGATTCATCCGTTTTCCCATATGCTCCAAGTTTCGGTAAACCTGATTTAAGGGCTACCTGGAAATCTTTTATATACAAGAAGAATCCTTCCCTTGGTGATACAGCCATCAGTCTTCCGATTGCCACAAACGGCATTACCCATGGCTTAAGCATTTCGGCCTATCTTTTTGTTGATGAAGGTGATACAGTGATTGTCCCGGATCTGTACTGGGAAAATTACGCCCTTATCTTCGAAAACAACTATCTGGGAAAGATCGAAAATTTCCCGTTGTTTCATAACGGAGGTTTTAATTTCCAGGGACTCGAGGACAAGATGGAAAAATCATCCGGAAAGATCATCCTGGTATTGAATTTTCCCAATAACCCATCCGGATATACCCCGCTCGAAAGCGAAATTGAAAAAATTGTCGCGCTGATCAAGATGCAGGCTGACAAAGGGAAGAAAGTCGTTGTTCTGATTGATGATGCCTATTTCGGGCTGGTGTATGAGAAAGGGGTCTACACGGAATCAATCTTTAACGGACTGGCCACCCTGAGCGGAAACGTGCTTGCAGTAAAACTGGATGGTGCGACCAAAGAGGACTACGTATGGGGTTTCAGGGTAGGATTCATCACTTTTGGAATTAAAAATGGAACCGCTGCAGTATATGAAGCTTTGGAGAATAAGACAGCCGGTGCGGTCCGTGGAAATATTTCCAATATCAGTCACCTTTCGCAATCCTTGCTTCAAGCTGTCTATTCATCTGAAAATTACGAAAAAAGCAAGTTGGAGAAATTCAATATCCTGCATTCCAGGTATGAGAAGATCAAATCCGTGCTGGCTGATCTAAAATACAACCGCTATTTTTCTGCTTTGCCATTCAATTCTGGATATTTCATGTGTATAGAATTGAAGGATGGCCTGATAGCGGAGGACGTACGCAAAATCCTGCTGGATAAGTACAGTACCGGAGTAATCGTCTTCGGAAATCTGATCAGGATCGCCTACTCGGCTGTTCCCGAAGCGAAGATTGCACAACTGGTGGAGAACATTCATTCCGCTTGCCAGGATTATTTAGGTCAATAAAAATTTTTCAGATTTACTGGAACTATAAATAGAACAGATTCAAAATTAAATTCAGATTCATGACAAACAATCAAAAATTAATCAGTTGGGTAAACGAATGGGCTGAACTTTGCCAGCCTGATAATGTGTACTGGTGTGACGGTTCGGAAAAGGAAAATGATCGCCTGATGGCTGAGATGGTTGCCTCGGGAATGGCTGTTAAGCTGGATGAGAAAAAACGTCCGAGCAGTTATTATTTCCAGTCAGATCCAAGTGACGTAGCCCGTGTAGAAAACAGAACATATATTTGCTCAGAAAAACAGATAGATGCAGGTCCGACCAATAACTGGGCTGCCCCTGCTGAGATGAAAGCCACCCTCAAGGGACTCCTCAAGGGAGCCATGAAAGGACGTACCATGTACGTGATTCCTTTCAGCATGGGACCTCTTGGCTCAGAAATTGCTCACATCGGAATTGAAATAACAGACTCTCCCTATGTAGTTGTAAACATGAAAGTCATGACCCGTATGGGCCAGGCAGTTTTGGATGTCCTTGGCGACGGTGAATTCGTTCCTTGCGTTCATTCTGTTGGCGCACCATTGCAACCCGGACAAAAGGATGTGAAATGGCCATGTGCTCCGATTGATCAAAAATACATCACCCACTTCCCTGAAACCAAAGAGATCATTGCATTCGGCAGCGGATACGGTGGTAATGCGCTTCTGGGTAAAAAATGTTTTGCGCTCCGTATCGCTTCTGCCATGGCAAAAGAAGAGGGATGGCTGGCCGAACACATGCTGATCATGGGCATCACCAGTCCGAAGGGTGTAAAAAAATACATCGCGGCAGCTTTCCCAAGCGCCTGTGGTAAAACCAACCTCGCCATGCTGATCCCAACTATTCCTGGATGGAAAGTTGAGACCGTTGGAGATGATATTGCCTGGATGAAATTCGGGAAAGACGGACAGTTGTATGCCATCAATCCCGAAGCCGGATTCTTTGGTGTTGCTCCCGGTACTTCCATGGATACCAATCCGAATGCCATGCTTTCAGCTGCCTCAAATACTATTTTCACCAATACCGGATTGACACCTGATGGCGACATCTGGTGGGAAGGTATCGGTTCTGAATGTCCAGCTGGCACTATCACCTGGACCAACGAAGTATACGACAAGGCATCCGGCAAACCTGCTGCCCACCCGAATGCACGCTTTACTGCGCCTGCTTTCCAGTGTCCCTGCATCGACCCTGCATGGGAAGATCCGAAGGGAGTTCCAATTTCAGCGATCCTTTTCGGCGGACGCCGCCCGAACACAGTTCCGCTGGTTTACCAGGCAATGAGCTGGGCTCACGGTACTTTCATGGGTTCAGTAGTAGGGTCTGAAGTAACTGCGGCTGCCATTGGCCTGAAAGCCGGTGTGCGCAGGGATCCATTTGCCATGCTTCCTTTCTGTGGATACAATATGGCTGATTATTTCGGACATTGGCTGACAATTGGTAAAAATGCACCCAAACCGGAAGCATTGCCAAAAATCTTCAATGTGAACTGGTTCCGCAAAGACGAAAACGGCAAATGGCTATGGCCAGGATATGGCGACAACATGCGCGTTCTTGCCTGGATCTTCGGAAGATGTGAAGGTACTGCCGCCGCAACCGAAACTGCCATCGGATTCGTTCCGACAGTGGATGGTATCGATATCAGCGGATTGGATGTCACCAAGGAAGATATTGCAGAATTGGTGAAAGTTGACAAGGCCCTCTGGAAGGAAGAACTTGAACTGATCAAGGAACAACAAGCTTCACTTGGCGAAAGATATCCAAATGAATTGAAACTCCAGGTTGAACAACTCGAAGCAAGACTGGGATAATCATCAAAACAATATTGACAGTTGACCCTTCGGCTCCGCTCAGGGACCGGTACAATTGACGATGATTTGAGATATAATTAAGAGGCGCCACAGAGATGTGGCGTTTTTTTATGGGGTAAATGTGATTGAAAACTCTAAATGGCAAGGCTAAAAGCGAAAAGCTAATGGCTAATAGCTAAATTGAAATTCTGCAAAAATTGTATCTTTGAATCATGACAAACAACGACATATTGAAAAAATTGAGGGTTGCCCTTCAGCTACGGGATGAAGACATTGTCAAAATTCTCGCCCTGGTCGATTTTAAGATCACGGCCACTGAATTGAGCGCATTCTTTCGTAAGGAAGACCATCCAAACTACAAGGAGTGCGGGGATCAGTTGCTCAGGAACTTCCTGAACGGACTGATTATTCATTTGCGCGGCCCCATGGAAAAACCGCCAGTTGGTGAATCGGAGCAACCCAGGAAGATAATCATCCGGAAGGCAAAAGGATAAAGGCTCTAAAGAAGGCAAAAGGATAAAGGATAAAGGCAAAAGGATAAAGGATAAAGGCTAAAGGATAAAGTAAAGAACGCTCCGATCGTGATTTTCCATAACTTGCCCTTCGACAGGCTCAGGAACCGGGAAACCTTTATCTTGTAACCTGCAACCTGCAACCTGTAACTCTCATTAAACCCATGAACAAAGGAATTCAGACCACATCTATCGTCAAAGGAGACCCAAAAGTGGTAAGGGCCTGGGTGATGTACGACTGGGCCAATTCGGTGTATCAACTCACCATTGCCTCTACGATCTTCCCCATTTATTACAACACGGTCACCCGCCACGGGAATGATTTCATGGTTTCCTTCTTCGGATGGAAAGTGGTCAATACGGTGCTCTATTCGTGGGCTATTTCCGCAGCCTATCTGATTGTTGCTCTTGGTTCCCCCTTGTTCTCCTCCATGGCCGACTTTACAGGCAGAAGGAAAGGGTTCATGCGAGCTTTTACATGGATCGGAGCCGTTTCGTGCGGAGCGCTCTACTTTTTTGATCCGCAGCACATTGAACTGGGGGTGATCGCCTTCACTCTGGGGACAGTTGGCTATGGTGGAAGTATAGTCTTTTACAACTCTTTTCTTCCAGTCATCGCTGTGCCGGAAGACCAGGATAGGATCAGTGCCAGAGGCTATTCGATGGGGTATCTCGGAGGGGTAATCCTGTTGCTCTTTAACCTACTGATGATCATGAAACCCGGACTATTTGGATTTGACGCTGAATCTTCGCAACCCGCAAGAATATCCTTCGTCACCGTTTGCATCTGGTGGATCGGCTTCTCCACCATGACCTTTAGGAAACTTCCCAAATATACTTTCGGCAAACGACTGCACAAGGAAAATGTACTCACCAACGGTTACAAGGAGCTGAGGATGGTCTTCACCCAGGTCCGAGGCTCCTACCGGTTAAGCGTTTATCTGCTCGGCTTCTTCTTCATTATGATGGGTATCCTTACCACCATGTTTATGGCTGCAACATTCGGAGAGAAGGAACTTGGATTGAAAGAAGGTGTGCTTATTCCGACCATTCTAGTCATTCAATTGGTAGCCATGTTCGGAGCCTGGTTCTTTGCGAAATTGTCAGGCAAAATAGGTAATCTCAAAGCACTGATCGTATCAGTAGTCATTTGGATATTTGTTTGCATATATGCCTTCACTATCAGGCAGGCAGCCGGTTTCATCGTAGCCGCCTTTGTTATCGGTATTGTGATGGGCGGTTCACAGTCACTGGCAAGATCGACCTATTCGAAAATGTTGCCCGAAACGACAGATCATACCTCTTTCTTCAGTTTCTATGATGTAACAGAAAAACTGGCGACGGTTGCAGGGACCTTTAGCTTCGGGATTATCGAAGCGATCACGGGTAGTATGCGGTACTCGGTACTTGCTATAACTGTATTCTTTGGTATTGGGCTGGTGTTTTTGATACTTCTCCTGAACGCCAAAGAAAAGGATAAAGGCTCTAAAGAAGGATAAAGGATAAAGGCTAAAGGAAAAAGGATAAAGGCTAAAGGATAAAGGCTAAAGGATAAAGTGAGGGACTCCGAGGTGTTGCGGGTAGGACAAAAAGTTTCAAGTTGCAGGTTGCAAGTTACAGGTAATCTTGATAGTAGCTTTCTCCACTTTTGCCTTTATCCTTTATCCTTTAGCCTTTATCCTTTTTCCTTTATCCTTTTTCCTTTATTCTTTGCTTGTCTCTCCACTGCAGTGCAAATCGAACAAGCAATATCATCACTGGTACTTCCACCAAAGGGCCGATAACTGCGGCAAATGCTTCTCCCGAATTGATGCCGAAAACCGCAATAGCTACCGCGATGGCCAATTCGAAATTGTTGCTGGCCGCAGTGAAGGAGAGCGTTACTGATTTTTCATAGGTTGCGCCGGCTTTTTGGCTCAGGAAAAATGAACCAATAAACATGATGAGAAAGTAGATGATTAGCGGAATGGCGATAATCACCACATCCATGGGAATTTTAACGATATACTCACCTTTCAGGGAGAACATGACGACAATTGTAAATAGCAGGGCTATTAAAGTCAGCGGACTTATTTTCGGTATGAATTTTGTGTGGTACCATTCCTTGCTTTTTATCCTGATAAGTGTAAATCTTGTCAGAAAACCGGCTATGAAAGGAATCCCGAGATAAATGAATACGCTTTTGGTAATCTGGCCGATGGTGATGCTTTCGATGGCGGCGTTTGTGGGCAATCCGAACCATCCCGGCAGGATCGCAATAAAAATGTAGGCATAGACTGAAAAAAGAAGTACCTGAAAGATGGAGTTGAAGGCAACCAATGCTGCCGCATACTGGGTATCGCCCTTGGCCAGGTCATTCCATACGATCACCATGGCGATGCAGCGTGCCAAGCCGATCAAGATGAGGCCGTACATGTAGGGTAGATTGGCATTATTCACCCCGGGAAACAGCTTAAAAAAGAGAATTGCCAGCACAAACATCAGGATGGGTCCAACGATCCAGTTCTGAATCAGGGAGATCCAGAGAATCCTGACATCCTTGAATACGTCACCCAACTCTTCGTACTTTACTTTGGCGAGCGGTGGATACATCATCACAATCAGACCGATGGCGATGGGCAGGTTGGTGGTACCTGAGGACATGCTGTTCCAGAATGTAGCCACCCGTGGGCTCAACCATCCGGATATTACGCCAACAAACATGGCCAGGAAAATCCAGAGGGTCAGGTTTCTGTCTAAGAAGTTCAAACGTTTTGGAGAAGGCATAATGCTAATGTGCTAATTTGCTAATGTGCTAATGATGGGTGTAAGCGGCATTTGTATTTAGAGGGGTTTTTCGGCGTAAAGGGTGATGCTGAAAATGCCGGCTCCTGAAATTTTGAATTGATCCAATTCTTCTTCGTTCAGGTAACTCAGAAGAATCTCATCCGGCAATGTCACGGCCTTTTCCTTGTGAATCTTCAGGTTGGTGAACCCTGCGTTTCGTGCGATTTCAAGGTATTGATCCAACTGGATGGCGCCAGAAACGCAACCCGCATACATCTCGGCAGCTTCCTGCAACTTGTTGTGGAGTTCACCCTTCAGAACCACATCCGAAACGGAAAGATGTCCTCCCGGTTTCAGTACCCTGAAGATCTCCCGGAAGGCTTTTTGCTTGTCGGGGACCAGGTTCAGTACACAGTTGCTGATAACCACATCCGCCGTATCTCCGGGAATGGGCATCTCTTCGATGTCACCCAACAGGAATTCAACATTGCTGAAATTGAGTTTTTCGGCATTGATCCGCGCCTTGTCGATCATCGGCTGGGTCATATCCAGACCAATTACACGTCCTGCTTCGCCAACGAGAGCCCTGGCAACAAAACAGTCGTTGCCTGCACCTGATCCCAGATCGATCACGGTGTCACCCTGTTTGATCTGCGCAAATTCAGTGGGTATTCCGCAGCCAAGTCCAAGATCCGCGTCCGGATTGTAGCCTGCCATGGCATCGTATCTCTCGCTGAAAATGGTGTAATCAACTGTTGAGCAGCAACCTGTAGCCCCACAGCAGGAGGTTTCGTTTTGAAGCTTGCTCTGTTTGGCTATCTCGCCGTATTTTTCACGGACGACTGATTTGATATCTTCTGCTTTCATTGTAGTGGTTTTATTTCATTCTGGTATAATTTGTAAAATGCATCTCTGATTTCATCCCGTACCCGGATAAATTCACTCCGGATAAATTCTTCCGTGCCAATAGCATGGGAAGGATCATCGAAGCCAATGTGCAGCCTGTGTTTCACTTTGCCCAAAAATGCCGGACAAGTTTCATTGGCTCCGCCACAGACGGTAATCACATAGTCCCATGCTTCGCCAAGGTAAAGTTCAACAGAATCTGAAGTGTGGTGACTGATGTCAATGCCAACCTCTTTCATTACTTCCACGGCTTTTGGGTTGAGTCTGCCGGAGGCTTCGGTCCCTGCCGAACAAACCGTGATGGCGGGGTCAAAGGATTGGAGAAAGCCGTGGGCCATCTGGCTGCGACAGCTGTTTCCGGTACAAAGGATAAGGATTTTCATGTTGCTATTTTGAATATTTGAAAATGAAGACGGTCCCTGAGCGAAGTCGAAGGGTAAATGATTAGCAGTTGCATTCTATTTCAGCAGTGCCTATCTCATTAAAGAATTCTGCAAACATCTCTTTGTATTTGGACAGGATGGAATTGCACAGACAATAATTGATCTTCAAACCGTCTATTTCACCATGGATCAGGCCCAGATCGCGAAGCTCTTTTAGATGCTGAGATACAGTCGTCCTGCTAAGTGGGATGAAGTCGGATATATCGCCGGAGATGCAGGTCTTGGTCTCAGCAAGGTACTGCAGGATCGCCAGTCGGGCAGGGTGGGAGATGGCACGTGCAAATTTGGCCAGCTCCTGAAGGTTTTCTTCAAATTTTTGAGAGTTGTTCATAGTGCGCTATTTCTAATGACGCAAACATACGACATAATTTCGAATTGACAAAATATTTGGATATTAATTTTTATCAGTTTGTTATCTTATTGCGAAATGTCATCCTTCTGACAGATTAAAGTCCTACTTTTGCAAAAGAGTGATCTTGACTTCATGGATCAGCCTGATTTTGTTTTTAATTATTCGAATATTCGTACTAAACATCCAAATAATAAAAAGCGATGAAACCAAAAATAGCAGCCCAATCCGGGACATTCGAATCAAGTGACGTCATTTTTCTGATCGAGCCATTGCCTCACAATTCGGGTAGAAAGATCGAACTCTATTCTACAGTGATGCAACAATATGGGGTCAGTTTCCGTCGGATTGTGGATGAAATGCTTGATCAGTTTGAAATGACAGATATCCACCTGATTGCCAAAGACAAGGGAGCCTTGGAGCCAACCATCAAGGCACGGCTCGAAACAGCCATTAAACGTTCTCTCGACCAACAGGAAGGAACACTTAAATAATTGATAGGGATGAAGAATTTTAAGAATCGCAGAACCATGCTTTACATACCCGGCAACAATCCGGCTATGATCCAGCAAGGCGGAATTTACGGTGCAGACAGTATTCTTCTTGACCTGGAAGACGCTGTGGCACTGAACCAGAAGGATGCTGCACGTACGCTGGTACGCAACATGATCAAGGTAACTGACTTTTATGATGCAGAGGTTTGTGTCAGGGTCAACCATCTGAGCACTCCTTTCGGTATGGCCGATCTGGAGGAGATTGTTCCACTGCAGCCTTCTGCCATACGGTATCCCAAGACTGAATCGCCTGAGGAGGTGATAGAGTTGCTGAATATCATTGAGAAAATTGAGGACAGGCATGGCCTTCCGCACAATAAAATGACCATTCATGCCATGATCGAAACTGCTATGGGAGTCCAGAATGTGTTCAATATTGCAAGTAAATTTAGCCGAATTGATGCCATCACCATCGGCGGACAGGATCTTACCGCTGACATGAACATTATTTATACACCCGATGGAGCAGGAATTGATTTCGCCAGAAAGCGCATCATCATGGCAGCCAAGGCAAGCCATATTGATGTGATTGATACCGTTTTCCCGGACGTCAACGACGAAGAAGGATTAAGGCGGGAAACAGAGTATGCCAGGAAGATTGGATTTACGGGAAAAGCCGTGATCAATCCCCGGCAGATCGATGTGGTGCATGAGGTTTTTACACCTACTGAAGAAGAGGTCAGGAAGGCCTACCATATCGTGAAGGAATTCAGGGCCAACAGTGCTGCCGGTATTGGTGTTTTTGCCATTGACGGCAAAATGGTGGACGCGCCGATTGTTGCCCGTGCAGAATATGTGCTAAGACTGGCGAATGTGCAAGTAGGATAAGCAGGTTGTGCCAAGTATTGTTCAGTATTACAAATTGTACATCATTGTCAATTGTCAATTGTCAATTTTCAATTTTCAATTGTCAATCATTTTATATCAACATCATGCTAAATAGTTTAGGACGGGAAATCCCTGAATACATGGAGGGAATCGGAAAACTGGAACCTTTTCAGGGAGCGCTCACAAAGCTGAGCAAAGGATGGATGGACGAACCCACCATCCCGGCACCCAACAAGGCATATCTGCCGCATCAGAGCAAACTCTGCAAAACCCTCGAGGAGGCAATCATCCGGAGCAATCCGCACAACGGGATGACGGTTTCATTCCATCACCACCTCCGGAACGGTGATATTTTACTGGTGCAGACCCTTACCATCCTGCACAACATGGGAATCAGGGAGATTACCCTGGCCTCCTCCTCCCTGAATGAATGCCACGATCCGATCCTTCCCTATTTGGTGGATGGTACCGTGACCCGCATTTTTTCGTCTGGTATCCGGAGTCAGTTGGGACGCGCCATCGCGTTGGGAGTTCTTGAGACCCCTGTGGTGATTCATTCACACGGAGGAAGGGTACGCTGCATCCATACGGGTAAAATTCAAATCGATCTGGCCGTTATTCCTGCTTCTGCCGCGGATATTGAAGGGAATGCAACAGGTTCACACGGAAAATCCGCATTCGGTTCCATCGGCTATGCGGTGATTGATGCCCGCTATGCCAAACAGGTGATCGTGGTAACCGACAATCTGGTCAATTATCCATGCATCCCGCTCTCTATTTCACAAAATTTTGTCGATCATGTGGTATTGGTCGATTCCATAGGGGATGCATCCAAAATCGCAACAGGTACGACCCGTATCACCAACTCCCCGATGGACCTGCGGATTGCCAAACTGGCGGCCGATGTCATCGAAAACTCCGGATTCTTTGTTCCGGGATTTGCCTTCCAGGTGGGTGCCGGAGGCGCATCCCTTGCAGTGGCAAAATTCATCCGCGAAAAGATGAAAACCAAGGGACTTAAAGGAAGTTTCATGCTGGGCGGTATCACCTCCTATTGTGTCGATATGCTCAATGAGGGACTCTTCGAGACCATTTTTGACGTGCAGTCTTTTGATGCGGTAGTCAGTAATTCACTGCTGAACAACCGCCACCACATAGAGATTCCTGCAGCACTGTATGCAAATCCGTTCAATTGCGGATGCATCACCAACAAGATTGATGTGGTGGTATTGGGTGCGCTGGAGATTGATGTCGATTTCAATGTCAATGTGATCACCGGTTCCGAAGGGAATATCCGCGGGGCCTCCGGAGGCCACTCCGATACTGCTTCCGGTGCAAAACTGACGGTAGTCGTTTGTCCGTCTTTCCGGGGTCGCATTCCGATCATCAAAAAAAGGGTCCATACCATCGTCACGCCGGGTGAGACAGTACATGTCCTGGTAACCGAAAGGGGCATCTGCGTGAATCCTGCTTTCAGGGAACTGGAAGAAAACCTTCGGAATGCCGGTCTTAACATCAAGGATATCCATGACCTCGAAATTGAAGTGGATAAAATCACCGGAATCCCGGCACCGCTCGAATACACGGACAAGATTGTGGGGATTGTGGAGTACAGGGATGGCACCATTATTGATGTGATACACCAGCTTAAAGAGCATGGGGCCTGAGGTGAGGAAATGTTTTAATTCGACGATTCGACGATTCGACAATGAGTTGATTAATTGATTAGCTGATGTGCTGATTTAAGGATGAGAAAATGTAACAATTCGACGATTCGACAATTCGACAATGAGATGATTAGTTGATTAGCTGATGTGCTGATTTGAGGATGAGAAAATGTAACAATTCGACGATTCGACGATTCGACAATTCGGCAATGAGATGATTAGTTGATTAGCTGATGAGAAAATGTGACAATTCGACTATTCGGCAATGAAAGCATGCGAACCTTGAGATGAAAAAAGGAGTGCAAAAACGGATGGGTAAAACGCTCTTACTTGTTTTCAACCCCGGCAGGGGTTGAATATGAATAACCCCCGGTTTCAACCGGGGGTAAGGGAATGAAGGGAGACCACCGTCCGCGGTAGCATATAAAAAGAAGAGATTGGTTCGTTTCGGACGGAAGGAGCGAATCAAGCGAAAAGCGGTAGACAAAGAGGTAAAATTTTGCCATTGAAATACATATTTGACACAAAAAACCGGGAGGATAAAAATCGAACCACTCCAATCCATATTGACAGCGCGCGAGCAACGGGCATTTCTGAAGAAACAGATTGCGGATAAAGGCTTTCCATGTCTGAGCCTGAGCCTCAATGTGCCAGGTTTTCCGAAAAGCAATCCTACCGTACAGCTTTTTTTTAGCCATGTTCTCACGGATTTGAAATATTTCCTGAAGGCAAATCTTATTGAACTTTCTGAAGATGAATCTATTTGCAGACCGGATGATACCGGCGATTTTTACCTGTCGCCTTGTTCAGGTTACGGGAAACCCATCGAGGAAATCAAGCAACTGTGCGAAGATTTCGAGGGGAATCACTCACTCGGCCGTTTTATCGATGTGGACCTGAATGATGCCCAGGGAAATACCATTTCTTCCGGCAAATCGAAGCCCTGTTTCTTCTGCGGCGAAAGACCAGCCATTGAATGCAGGCGGATGGAAGCGCACAATTCAGATGAGATACGAATATTCATGTTCTCAAAAATGGCTGAATATTGTCGGCAGCAAAGGGAGAACATCCTGGTGAAGCGGATTTCATCCCTGGGACTGAAGGCGCTACTGGACGAAATATCCCTCTCTCCCAAACCGGGACTCATTGATAAATTCAGCAACGGCAGCCATTCCGATATGGATTTCCAGACCTTTCTGGCCTCCTCGGCGGCCATTTCCGGCTGGTTTGAGGAGTTGGTGCGCGCAGGTTTCTCATTTAAAGGCAATGATCTGACAAAGGCACTGCCTGTCATCCGGAACATCGGATTGCGCATGGAATCTGACATGTACGCTTCGACGAAAAACATCAATACCCATAAGGGCCTTATCTTCCTGATGGGATTGTCCCTGTTTGCCTGCGGGAAGCTTTTCAGCCGGCAAGATCGGTTTGATGCGGCAGTGTTCCGGAGTATCATCAGGGATATTTGCAAAGACATTGTAGAAAAGGAACTTGCCCCGGTGAAGGTGTCCAAAGCTACACACGGAGAAGAGATCTACAGGAAATACGGTTATAGCGGGGCGAGGGGAGAAGCGGAAAATGGTTTTCCGATGGTTTTTGAATTTGGACTGCCCCAATTGACGGCGGTGGAGAAACCGGGGGAGGAAGAACTTTTCAAATCCCTTCTGGCCATTTCATCTAACAACCAGGATACAAACATCCTATACCGCAGGGGGCCGATTGTTTTAACATCATTCCGAAATCTCTGCAAAAAAGCGCTGGAGGATCTCAATGCCGCAAATTTATCTGCGGTGGCTGAGTTTTGCAAAAGCGAAAACATTTCACCGGGCGGATCCGCCGATTTGCTCGCTGTCACTATATTTGTCGATTCAGTCATGCGTGCTGATCAAAAAAAAGAGTTCACTCCCTTATCCGAATTAAATGACTTTTGAAGATACAGATTTCAGGCAGGAGACCCTCGACCTGGATAACCCTTTCGATGTGAAACTGGTCAAGGGGTTCCTCTCAGACCTTGGATTTGAATTCGATCCGTCCGAGGTGGAGAGTACCATGATCGTCTATAACCTGAAGGGTGATCTGGTCGGCACGGGTTCGCACCAGGGCCGGATATTGAAATATGTGGCCGTCTCCCCCAAATACCGCGACACGACGGCCTTTGCGCTGATCGTGACCTACATGACAGAGAAATTACTGAAGATTTACAAGCATACTTTCGTCTTTACCCGGCCTGAGAATTCTGTCAGGTTCCGCGGACTGGGCTATACGGAGATCGCCTCAGCCCCGCCACTCTTTACCGTTTTGGAGTTTGGTTTCGAGTCGATCGTCACTTACCAGGAGTACCTGAAAACACTGAAGCGTCCAACAGAAACTGATGCAGTAGCTGCCATTGTGGTCAACTGCAATCCTTTTACCAACGGTCATAAATACCTGATTGAAAAGGCAGCAGAAGAGAATGAGTTGGTTTACCTTTTTGTGGTGGAAGAGGACCTCTCGGCTTTTCCGTTCAATGTCAGGTGGGAGTTGATCCGGAAGGGAATTGAGCATCTGGACAATGTGGTTATGGTGAGAGGGGGAATGTACATCGTTTCGGGATCAATTTTCCCTGCCTATTTCCTCAAAAATGAAACGATCAGCGATGTGATGCAAAAACAGGCTGAACTTGACGTTCATATTTTCGCCGATTATGTTGTTCCGATTTTCGGGATCAGGAAAAGGTATGTCGGAACAGAGAAGTATTGCGCCACCACGGCCGCCTACAACCAGGCTATGAAAAATATTCTTCCCGCCTGCGGAGTAGAAATCGTTGAGGTGATGCGAAAGGTGGCCATGCCCGGCTCTTCCAAACTTCCGATCTTTATCAGTGCTTCCAACATTCGCCAGGCCATTAAAATGGATAAGCTGGATGATGTGGAGGAGTTTTTGCCGGCGTCGACCCGCGAATTTTTGTATTCCGATGAATCCCTTGAAATAAGGAATAAGATCAAATCAGGAACAGGCAGGCATTGAGGAAGCAATATTTCGAAAAGCTGATTTTGGCAACATGGCCTTATATCTTTAATTGGGTAGGTGTTACATGCTTTTCCTTGTATGGAAATAATTTTTCGAATTCTTCCAGTCGAGCTGCATCCACGTAGAAGGATTCATCCTCATAAAACCTGCCCCGGATTTCACTGAGGCTTCCAATTTGTAATTCTTTGGCCATAAAGGGATCGAAATTCATTCCATCCCTGGTGGAAATGCCAAATTCTTCTGCATTCCGGAAACCAAAGCGATGGTAATAATCCGGGTTACCGAAGAGTATCATGGCTCCATAACCCAATTCCACGGCTCTTTCCATGCAATATTCCATCAGACGGGAACCATATCCTTTCCCCTGGTGCTTTTTTACAATTGAAAACGGCCCGGCGCACAATACCGGATGCTCAATATTCCTTGAATCAACCACCCTGGCTTCTGTGCAAATGATATGCCCGATGATCTCTTTCCCTGAGACGGAAACCAAATCGAGTACAGGAATATAACACTGCCGCTTTCTGATCAGGTGAAGAACCAAATGTTCATCACAGCCCGGTTTATAGACATCCCAGAATACTTCCCGCGTCAAGTGTTCGGTTTCCCGAAATTCATTTGCCCTTGTTTGTCTGAAAGTGATCTCCATCCTATTTTTCCCTTTTAATATTTTGAACATCCAAGTTCCAGATGGAAGCAGATGTTTTTGAACCGGCCACTTTCAAAATCCTTTGTTGCCGGTAGTTGTTTTTTATGGCTACTCCTTTGCATTATATTTTGAGTCAAAGTCTACCATCCATTCGATTCCGTATTTGTCCCTGAACATCCCGAAATACGAACCCCATGGACTGTCGGCAATAGGAACTTCAATTATCCCGCCTTCTGAGAGTCCCTTAAATATTTTGTCCGCTTCTTCCTTGCTTTTTGCGCTTATTGAAATTTTACTCCTGTTCTCGTTTTCGTTCACCCGACCCAAAAAATCAGGAACGTCATTGCCCATTAGAACGTTCTTTCCAATGGGCAAGGCAATGTGCATGATTTTTTCCGCATCCTTTTCTGCTATCGGGAATTCAGGTCCGGCCAGGTCTTTGAAACGCATGATCATCGCGAACTCTCCGCCAAATACTGATTTGTAAAACAGGAATGCCTCTTCCGCATTTCCGTTGAAGTTGATGTGAGGATTTATTTGTGCCATAATTTTTACTGTTGGTGTTTGAAAATTTTATTTCGTAATGCGTCCTGAATATTTGGTTTTGCCAATCGTTTCCAATTCAAAATACAGTCGTTTATATCTTGCTTTCACAGTCATTCATGGAAATGTTTTTCCAACCTTTTCCCAAAGAGAAAGTATCGTGTCAGGCTTGAATAGTAATAGTTTTGGTCTTGCCTGGCAACTTTGTCTGAGCTATTGCAAGAGTTTGGTTGCAAAACTATTTATGTTTATTGTTAGTCAAATTACCAAGCAAATTATTGCGATGATAGCCGGTAATGCTTGTACAAAAAAGATTCTTTTACTTGCACTCATTGCACCATAAATCCCTGCAACTGCTACACAAATCAGGAAAAAGAGTGCAATGTTTTTTGACCAGGTTGTATCAGATATAAAAAACGTCCAAAATAGTCCTGCTGCCAAAAAGCCATTGTATAGACCTTGATTAGCAGCCAATCCTTTTGTGGGTTTAAATAAATGTTCCGGTAAGGATTTAAATGTTTTCTTACCAATGGTTTCCCAGGCAAACATCTCAAAATACATAAAGTAAAGATGTTCAAGGGATATCATTCCGATTAAAATTTTTGTTGCTATTTCCATATTTTTTCTCTGTTTGTAAGGTTTCGCTGAAATTGCCATAAATGTTTTACGGATACCCGCAGACATAGTTATTAAAGTTAATATTTTTTTGACTGGCAGGATTTCACTTGTTGCGGATAAGTTTTTATCCTTCAATCTCTTTCTTGATCATACTTTCAATTTCGCTCAGCTTGTCCAGAGGGATGGAGTTTAAAATCTGAGTTAACTGAACCACCGTATCACTCCGCCTGATCGAAACCAAAGGGTGCTTGTCGTTGGTTTTGTCCTTGCTTTCAGGGATCCATTCCAATAAATCGTTGGGGGTACATTGAAAGAGTTCGCAAAGTTTTTCGAGGTAGACTAAATCTATACGATAGATCCGGTTGTTGGCAATCCGGGTGGCAAGATTACCGGAGTAACCGGCTTTTACAAGGTAGCTGAAGGGTTTATCAATCCCCCTTGCCTTAAAAATACGACTGAAGTTGAAAGTTAGCATAATCAAGTTGTTAATTTGGTTGTTACTAATCCTGTTTTTATGTTAGAAGTCGCCTGTTTTAAGAAATAACCCGTGTGATTATAAAATGCAGTCACTTATTTGTAAAAGTAAGTCGTTGGTTGCAAAAGTGCAGTCACTTTTCGCAAAAATACAGTCGCTTATTACAAAAATAAATGCGCTTTATGGTAAAAATCAGTCACTTTTTGCAAAAGATACTCCTTCAATTGCACAAAATAAGTCGTTTATTACAAAAAGAAAGTATGTTGTTTCATAAAGATTGCCGCTTAAAACCGTTAGGAAGTTCGAAGCATAGACTAACACAAGCACTCAACTTTTAATAAAGTACTAACAACTTGCTTGCCTGGGCATCTGCCCCAATAGTTTATAGCAATTATTAGACAATGCTTACTTTTTCCATGGCTTAACTCTCGGAATCCATCGATGAACATTTTTACAATATTCTTTGTATTCTTCACCAAATGTTTCAGTAAGTTTTGGTTCCTCATATTTAATTATAAAGGTATTGACGAACGCCCAAAGGATAAATCCATAAATGAGGATCAAATAGTTAAGAAAGATGATTAATAATCCCAAGATTATTAGTAAAACGCCCACATACATCGGATTCCGAACATATGAATAAAACCCAGTAACTACCAACTTCGGAGCTTCATTGAACGGATGAGGTGAACGATCACCGTCATTTTTAAATTTAAAGAATGAATTTATCAATGGAACAAAACCCAATAAAACAGGGACTATACCTAATAATCTTGTTGTCCCATGAAAAGAAAAATCGACATTAAAGCCAATTCTTGTCACTAGCGTTGCGTTGTTATTAAAATAAGTTCTTTGAAATCCTTGTTATTTCTGCATTTGCTGAGTTTTTGATTGAGCAATGATTTGAAAATCTTTTT
>CAIUUO010000013.1 GCA_903902325.1 uncultured Bacteroidia bacterium | reverse complement strand
TTAATTTTTAATTTTTAATTTTTAATTTTTAATTTTTAATTTTTTTGAAGATTCCCTTGCCACCAGTGTAGTTTTCAGCACGACCGTTTCTGCGAACGTTGGATCCTCCATCTTTTTAAAAAATAGTTCAGCCGCTTTTAGCCCGATTTCCCAGGTAGGATGCGTAATAGTTGTAAGTTCCGGGGAAGAGAAAGTGGCATGAAATTCGTCGGCAAAGCCTACAACACCGAAATCTTCGGGGATTTTAATGCCCCTGCGTTTAAGCTCTTTCATGACGGTAAAGATGACCATATCGTTGATTGCGAAGATGGCATCCGGCGGATTGGGAAGGACAAGAAAAGAGTCGGTTATGCGGATCGCTTCCTCCGTTAACATACTGCATGACTGTAGCAAATCAGGATCAAATTCCAATCCTGATTTTTTTAATCCGGAAAGATATCCTTCTATCCGCTCCTGCGAAATGCTCAGATAGGCTGGTCCCGAAATAAATGCGATGCGTTTGAAGCCTTCTTCTTTCAAATGACTGACAATTTTTTCTACTGAATTTCTATTGTCTGCTACGACACATGGTACCAACTCAGTGAGACAAACACGGTCGAAGAACACCAGCGGTATTTCATTCTCAATTAATTGCAGGAAATGGTCAAAACGACTGGTCTCCTTGCTCAGGCAAACGATCATTCCGTCAACCCTTGCTTTTAAAAGGTTGGAAATGGATTCAATCTCCTTTTCCATGGATTCATAGGAAGAGGCCAGAAGAATAAAGTAGCCGCGATTTTTGGCATATTCTTCAATTCCGGAGATGACGGATGAATAAAAATGGGTCACCAGGTCGGGGACAATTACTCCGATCATTTTGGTTTCCTGCTTCAGCAAACCCATCGCCAGAGGATTGGGCACATAGTGTCTGGCAGCAGCAAGTTCCTGAACCTTCCTGGTAAGTTCCGGACTGATGTCAGGATGGTTTTTCAATGCCCTCGAAACCGTCGAGATGGAAATATTCAGTTCCGAAGCAAGGTCTTTTAACGATAGGTGCCTTTTGGCCATACGATATAAAAATGGATCGGCTGAAATTACAAATTCTATAACGAAAAGGGAACCAATTTGAAAAAAAGTGGAACAAAAACATGTTCCACAACACTTTTTCTTCTCCGCAATGCTTTGCGTACGCGGAAATATTTGGCAAAACGGATAAGTTTCATGACTTTTGAAAGGATTTAATTCGAAAAACCAATAATTACTCTTAGCGAAATGGAAAGAAAAAAAACAGGACTGTTTACCACAGAAGACGGAAGAAATCATGTTGTAATTTTCTTCCTGGTTGCACTGCTTTTTACTTTATGGGCGGTTGGTAATAGCTTAATAGATACCATGGACAAGCATTTTCAGGATTTCTACCACCTGACAAAGGCCGACTCCGCAAATGTTCAGTTCTCGCATTATCTTGGCTATTTTTTCATGGCTTTACCTGCCGGATGGTTTATTCATAAACTTGGCTATAAATGGGGGATCATTTTAGGTTTGAGTTTAGCTGCAGTGGGCTGTCTATGGTTTTATCCTGCAACCAAAATTGACGGATTCTGGGCGGTTCTCCTGGGAGTTTGCCTGGTAGCCATGGGTTTTTCATTCCTCGAAACAGTTGCCAATCCTTATACCACCGTGTTGGGGGATCCGAAATATGCAGCATCCCGCATTAACCTGGCCCAATCCTTCAATGCCATCGGCTGGCCAATTGCCCCGTATATTGGGGGATTATATTTTTACCATTCTGACAGTACCCTTAATGCCCAGCAGAATGCCGAAATTGCGCACAAGACCATGTGGATACCCTATGTAGCGCTTGCTTTAATTATTGTGGTTCTTATCATTGCCTTTGTTAAGAGCAAGATGCCTGATATAGTTGAAAATAAGAATCATAAAACGGACAGTGATTTGCCTAAAACCGATGTATTTGGTCAACAAGGCACCTTGTCAACCATCCTGTTATATGTTTGCGCCATTTTGTTCAGTTTTGCACTTGGGATGATCTTCCGCTTTTTTGCCCAATTGTTTTACATGGACAGGGAGACGCTTTCCAATCCGGCTGCGATGGTGGCTGTTAACCACACTCTGGCCATGGTGTTTGATGTGGTTACCATCGTTGCAGGCCTGGGTTCCATTGTATTTATCACGCTGAAAAGGGAAAAACTGATTCACAAAAGCAGTATATGGTCGGCACCACACTTTACAGGCGCGACTATTTCACAGTTCCTGTATGTAGCCGCTCAGGCAGGTATTTTCAGTTTCTTTATCAACTACATGGTTGAGGAGGTTCCTGCGATAGGTGAAAGCTTGAAATCAAGCTGGTTTATCGGCGGCGAACATGGCTCTATTTTGCGTAACGGGGCATATTTCCTCACTGAAAAGGGAGCAACTTCCCTTATGTCGTGGATGGCATTCCCGTTGTTCCTGTTAGGCCGGTTTACAGGTTCATTCATTTTAAGGGTAACCAAGGCACATAAAATGCTGGGTCTTTATGCATTCATCAATGTGATATTGATGATCATCATTGTAGCCAAGTTGGGCTGGGTATCTGTTATTGCCGTTTTCCTCAGTTTTTTCTTCATGTCCATCATGTTCCCGACCATTTTCTCTCTTGGAATTTTTGGATTAGGAGAAAGTTCAAAGGTTGCCTCTTCGTTCATCGTAATGGCTATCATGGGTGGAGCTGTATTGCCTAAGGTGATGGGTACGATTGCCGATGCAGATGGCATGTCTGCCGGTTATGTTGTACCTGCAGCCTGCTTTGTTGTGATTGCCTTGTACGGATTCTTCTGGACAAAACTAAGTGGTTCGGATGGATTAAGCGGCGTAAAGATAGGAACAGGTCATTGATCGCGATTGCATCTTGATTTTCATGGTTTAGGTAAACGAATTATTCATTTTTTCTTAATCCTTATTTACTGTGAAGAAGGTTGATCCTCCCGAATGTCCTGCTTTCAGGCGTTTCTGCAAGACACTCTCCCTGAAGGAGGATGCCCAATTGATCGAAGATTACAAAAAAGTACATGCTCCCGGAGCGGCATGGCCTGAGATTACCGCAGGTATGCGGGAAGTTGGCATTATCGACATGGAGATTTATATCCTTGGCTCAAGGTTGTTTATGATCATGGATACAGTTCCGGATTTCGATCACGATCAAGCCATGGCGGAGCTCGCAAAAAAGCCGAGGCAAAGCGAGTGGGAAGCCTACGTGGCCAGGTTCCAGCAGACATCTTCAGAAGCCACTGCTGATGAAAAATGGCAGATGATGGAGCGCCTCTACAAACTTGACAGATAGGCAACGAAATACAGATTCAAGTCTGGTGACAATTGTGTCGTCAGACATTAAAAAACATGTTTCGCAACATATTTTCACATCGCAAACCTTTGCGCAAACCTTTGCACTTTATTGCAGATTTTAATGCCTTGCAGGCATCATTTTTTAGGTCAATATTTGTACCGGCAGAACAAAAACACGGATAAAACAGATTCATTTTCAGTGTTTTCAGGATGCCTGAGATATTTATAATCATACATTTAAATTAAGAGAAATGAAACGAATTGTAGTAGCCGGTGCCGGTGGATTTATCGGCGGCCATTTGGCAAGGAAATTAAAGGATATGGGTAATGATGTCCGTGCGGTGGACAAAAAGCCAATGAACCAATGGTACCAGGTGCATGCCGACATCGACAACCTGGTTCTGGATCTGACAGGCAAGGAGAACTGCTATACTGCGCTGAATGGTTACCAAGAAGTTTTCAACCTGGCGGCTGATATGGGTGGGATGGGTTTCATCGAAACACATAAAGCAGAGTGCATGCTGAGCGTACTCATCAATACCCACCTTCTGATGGCGGCCAAGGATCTAGGGATCGACAGGTTCTTTTATGCTTCGTCAGCCTGTGTATACAATGGAGACAAACAGCAGGAGACCGACAATCCGGGACTGAAAGAATCTGATGCTTACCCTGCGCAATCTGAAGATGGTTATGGCTGGGAGAAGTTGTTCTCAGAAAGAATGTGCCGTCACTTCCGTGAAGACTATGGCATAAATACCCGCGTCGCCCGCTTTCACAATGTTTACGGACCTCATGGCACCTGGGACGGTGGCAGGGAGAAAGCGCCTGCAGCGATGTGCCGCAAGGTTCTCGAAGCCGAATTGTATGGCAAGGATGAAATTAATATCTGGGGCGATGGCGAACAGACCCGTAGCTTCATGTACATCACCGAATGTGTGGAGGGAATTCTCAAGATCATGTACAGCGATATCCTGGAGCCAATCAATTTGGGAAGCAGCGAAATGGTTTCGATCAACCAACTCGTTGACATTGTAGAAAAAATTGCCAGCAGAAAATTGAAAAGAACGTATGATCTGGATGCCCCAAAAGGAGTACGCGGACGCAACAGCGACAACACGCTGATCCTCGAATTGCTCGGTTGGGAGCCTACTTTGCCCCTGGCAGCAGGGATGAAGGAGACTTACGACTGGATCAGGACACAAATGGTCAGCGGCGGAATCAAATAGTCAGAAGGAAATCTGATGAAGGAAAAAACGGTTTTGGTAAGTGGTTGCTACGACCTGCTGCATGCGGGACACATTGCTTTCTTTAAGACGGCATCGCGTTACGGGAAGCTTTATGTCAGCATTGGCAAGGATGAGAACCTGCTGAAGTTAAAGGGAAAGAAGCCCTATTTCTCGCAGGAGGAAAGGGTTTATATGGTGGGAGCAGTCAAATATGTAACAGAGGCTTTTGTCGCCTCCGGGGATGGCATGCTCGATTTTGAAGGAGACATGAAGCGCCTGAAGCCAGATTATTTCGTTGTGAATCATGATGGATTTACAGATGGGAAGAAGCGTCTTTGTGAAGAAAACAACGTCGAACTGATAGTCTTGGATCGCATTCCCGAAGAAGGTCTTCCAGTCCGCTCCAGTTCACAATCCAAAAAGGACCTGAAATTTCCGTATCGCCTTTGCCTGGCAGGTGGATGGATGGATCAGCCCTGGGTCTCAAAGGTACATCCCGGACCATGCATTGTTGTTCAGATCTGGCCGGAATATGATTTCAACGACCGATCGGGAATGGCCACCAGTTCCAGAAAAATTGCCGCAGAATTGTGGGGAGGCAAGATGCCGGATGGCGACCAGAAACGCAATGCAAAACTGCTTTTCGGTGCCGAAAATCCTCCCGGATCGGAATATATTTCCGGTTCGCAGGATCAACTTGGCATATTGTTGCCTGGCGCGAACCGTCTGGATTACAACGGGACATTCTGGCCATGCAACATTGAATCAACAGTTGATCCGGAAACTTGCGACTGGTTATCAGGGGTACTTCACCTTATCCCATTGGCGCCCCGTCCCGATGGATACAATCCACTGGTGGAAAAATTCCTGTTTGTGGAGAATGTCAAAGAGCTCGGAGTTTCAGGTGATTTATGCTGGCAAGGAATACTGGAAAAGGATGTCAACAAACTGGGAGAAGGCATGAAAAGAACTTTCCTGGCATGGAAAAAAATGTTACCTTTTACGGTTCCGGATTGGGTGTCAGAAGAGATGGAGAATAACTGGCTTTCAAAGTACCCGGGAGCCATCACATCGGGCAGCGGCGGCGGTTATGTCATTGTTGCCTCTGCAT
>CAIUUO010000012.1 GCA_903902325.1 uncultured Bacteroidia bacterium | reverse complement strand
TATGGGGGATGGAAAACACCACATCCACACGGAGGATGCGGTCAGAGTCCAATGTGTCGACTGCCACTCTTCCGGCGAACCGAAATCAATGGCCATCGGGAAGCTTCCGGATCGTGAATCTCTGATGATTGCCGGTTTAAGAAAAGAGAATCCTGATAACAAGGTAGTTGTGACTGCCAATGGCAATCAGCCATTGCTCAATACCATCGTTGACTCAATGAACCAAATCTCCCTCAAGGATAAGCTGACAGGAAAAATCCACAAATCCATTCGGATTTCACCGGTTTGCAGCAGGGGAAAAGGCCACGGTCGGTTGGGTTGTGAAACCTGCCATTCGGCCTGGGTACCGCAGTGCATCGGCTGCCATACAGCCTATGAGAAGAACACTCCGGGTATGGATATGCTGACAGGCAAACCAACTACAGGTTCCTTTGTCGAATATGCGGGCAAGATCATGGCAGAGGCTCCGGTGCTGGGGGTCAACGAAAGTGCCGGAGGAAATATAGTTACGGCCATGCCGGGAATGATCATGACGATGGATCAGGAATTCTTTGCAAACGGCAAGGGGAAAAGCTTTTTCAGGTTATACGCTCCCGCATCCGGACATACCACCCAACGGACGGGCCGAAGTTGTAAATCCTGCCACAACAACCCCCTGGCCATCGGTTATGGTAGGGGCGAGTTGAAATATGAAAGTTTGGGCACAACAGGAACCTGGACCTTCGTGCCGCGATTCACGTTGAACGAAAATGATCAACTGCCTGAAGATGCCTGGACTGGTTTTTTGAAGGAAGCCAAAGCTCCCTATGCTACACGTTCCGGCTTAAGGCCTTTTTCGGTGAAGGAGCAGAAGCGGATTCTGCTGGTAGGTAGTTGCCTGACCTGCCATGACGAAAAATCGAAGGTGATGGAGCTTTCGCTGGAGGATTTCAAACTGACGCTGGCAAAACGAAGCAAGAAATGTGTTTTACCGCCTTTGGGTCCTTTGGGAGACCTTTGAGTCCTTCGTGGTAAAAACTTTTATTTAACCACAAAGGTCTCGAAGGATAGCACAAAGGGCTCAAAGTAAAAGATAAATATTCTGTTCTTTCCAGGATTCGAAATTGATTTGTAATGTTAGAAAGTATAAATTTGACCAACATTAAACTGATTCATCGTAAACGATTCTCTGCCGAAATTTAATTTAATTATTCAATGGGACAGACCACTGAAACAAAAGGGATAAGCCAATGCTCCATATTTGATTTTGATCAAAGCTGGTACGAGTTGCTGACCGAATCCGAAAAATCGCTGATTGATGAAAACTCTGTCAGTATCCACTTCAAAAAGGGGGAGACAGTCTGTAAATTAGGCGCTTTTGCATCGCACATCTATTTTTTGGAAGAGGGTTTGGTGAAGGTTTATCTCGAAGAGAAGAACAACAACCTGATTCTGATGTTGTCCACCAAAAACAGTCTGCTGGGTTTGCCTGCCATTTACGATGCCAGCAATAAATTGCCTTTTTCAATCACGACTTACACTGACTCACGAATAAGGATGATCGACATCCAGGTTTTCAGGCAGCTTTTAAAGCAAAATCCGGTTTTCTCCTACCGGATTATCAATTTATTGAACGAAAGTACTGCCCAGATTTATGGTCGTTTCTTCTCCTTGACCAAGAAGCAGTTGCATGGCCGCCTGGCAGATATTTTGCTGTGTCTTGCGAACCGGATTTTTAAAAGTAATTCGTTTGACCTGCCGCTTTCCCGCGCAGACCTCGGCGACCTGACCGGAATGTCTACGGAGAGTGTGATCCGCATGATGAAGGATTTCAAGGACGACGGATTGATTGGGATGGATTGCAAAAAGATCGAGTTGCTTGACATTGGCCGTTTGGAACGGATCAGTGAATTCGGATGATCCTTTATTTATTCCAATGAACAATAAAGACATTACCGGAATTGTACTTGCCGGCGGCAGGAGCAAAAGGATGGGGGAGGATAAATCCTTGCTGAAACTGAATGGGAAATCGATGGTAGAATATTCTATCAATGCCCTGAAGCCATTGTGCATCTATGTAGTCATCAGTTCGAATCAGCTGGTATACGATTTCACAGGTTGTCAGGTCTGGCCGGATGAGATTCCGGATCAGGCACCTATAATTGGCATTTACTCATGCCTGAAACGATCAGAAACAGAAATTAATATCTTTTTAAGTTGTGATATGCCCCTGATGAGTACGGAAATGCTGGAGTTTCTTCTGGCAGTCTCAAAAGATCATGACATTACCGTACCCATCCATGAAAATGGCAGAATAGAGCCTTTGTGCGGGATCTATAAAAAGTCAGCCATTGGAATTTTAAAAGAGAGCATCGACAAGGGAAATTTTAGTTTAAAGGATTGCATCCGATATGCCCCACATATACTGGTTCCCGTCGATAACCTGGAAGAGTTTACCGGT
>CAIUUO010000011.1 GCA_903902325.1 uncultured Bacteroidia bacterium | reverse complement strand
TAGTTTTGCGTTAAGTTTTGGAAAATTATAAGTATGAATGTTAAATAACTGATTAGTCAGCTTTTTCATACAAAATCCAAGTGGCTTTAACAAAAACTTTATAATCACCATGAAAAACAATTTGAGAAAAATTTTCTTATCCATGCTGTTGCTGGCTTTTTTAGTCAATGGCGTGATCGCTCAACAAACTAGCTCCATTCTTTCCGGCAAGGTTCTGGATGAAAAAAATCTTCCCATGCCAGGAGTAAATGTTCAGATTACCTATTTGCCTTTGAAGAAGACCAGTGCAACGGTAACCAACGAAAAGGGACAGTTCTATGTGCCCAACCTGTCTCCAGGTGGTCCTTACAGCGTGAAAATAACATTTATCGGTTACAAGGCTGAAAGCAGGGACATTGCATCGCTAAGTCTGGGCGCCAATACTGAAATTTCCGTTCAATTGCAAGTTGAAACAACCGAAATTGCAGGTATTGAAGTGGTTGGTAGATCAAAAGTTAGAAATGAAGGAACAGTTATTAAAGGTACACAATTACAGTTGCTTCCATCCACCTCTCATAGTCTTCAGGATTTTACAAGAATGACACCTGAATCGAATAACAATGCCTATGCCGGAACAAACTTTCGTTATAACAATGTAACGCTGGATGGTGCAGTTAACAACGATGCCGTGGGTTTCAGCAACTCTGCAGGTGGTGTCAGCGGTGGCGGACAATCAGGCACAGCCGGTTCAGGCAGTCGTTCAAACCCATACAGTATCGACTACATTGAGCAGGTTCAGGTTCAGATTTCTCCCTTCGACATCAAACAGGGAAACTTTACGGGTGGCAGCATCAATGCCGTTACCAAGAGTGGAACCAATGATTTCAAAGGTGACGTATATGCTTTTAACAAGCAAAGCTGGTTGGTAGGCAAAGACCCGTCTACAGGCAATAAAATGCCTTCAAGCTTCCACGATGGAATTGTTGGTTTCAGCTTAAGCGGTGCTCTTAAACAAAACAAACTTTTCTACTTTATCAATGCTGAACAGACCCGCAAGCAGGATCCGGCTTTCTTCAACGCAGGAGATGCAGGATCACCCTTAAGTTTGGCAGACGCCCAGGCAATTACCGCCAAGATGAAGACAACCTACAACTACGATCCGGGTTCCTACGATGCATACAATGTTCAGACGAACAGCGACAAGTTGTTCGGTCGTCTGGATTATGTAATCAACGATCGGAATTCTCTGATGGTAAGAGCTATCTATACCCATGGTTGGGGAGGTAACCTCGAAAGAAGTACCACCAACTTCCAGTTCGGTTCTGCAGACTTCACCCAGCATACCAAAAACCTTAGCGTAATCGCGCAGTTGAAATCTACTTTTGCCAACAATTTGTACAATGATATGATGTTAAGTTACATCAATGTGCACGACTACCGAGATTTTCCGCAACCAATTTCTCCGTTTATCGACATTGCAAGCGGTAAAATTTATCTGGGAACCTGGCGTGAAGCATCCATTTACTCCACAAAACAAAAGACTTTTGAATTTACAGACAACCTTACCTGGATCAAGGGTTTCAATACTTTCACACTCGGAACTCACAACGAGTTTTACAAGATCGATTACGGTTTCCTCAATTCCTACAACGGACGCTGGGAGTATTCAAGTATCGCCAACTTCCTGGCTGACAAACCAAGCAGGATCAGAAGTACCTATGCACTCGACCCCACTATGAATAATGTGAGTTATTTAAATTCACATCCCGATCAGATCGCATCTTTCAACGTGAACTTTACCAGCCTGTATTTCCAGGATGAAATCAACCTCGACAGGCTGAAACTTTCACCCGGTATCCGATTTGATTACCAGTTTGTGGGTAAACAGCCAGGGCTTGATCCTGCCATCAACCAGATCAGGGATGTTCATACGGGAAACACCTATACCAACACGCCCTTCAAGGATCTTAAAAATCAATTCTTCGGCAATGTGATTATTTCACCCCGAATCGGATTCAGTTATGACCTGAATGGTGACAAATCTATCATCTTACGAGGTGGAACAGGTGTTTTTGCGGGACGGATTCCTATGGCATGGATGGGCTACGCCTACAGCTTACCCGGAACTAAATTTGGCAACATCGATGTAAAACCTTCCGGCGCTAAGGCAGTTGTGCCACTGGTAATGGATCCAAATCAATTGAAAGGAACGATTGAAAGTACATTTGGTACCTCAGCCTCCAATACCCGCGAGGTGGACGTCGTGGACAATAACTTCAAAATGCCGCAGGTGTGGAGAAGCAACCTGGCCGTGGATGTAGATTTCCATCATGGGTATAAACTAACCCTGGAAGGATTATATACCAAAGTAATGGAAGATGTCATGTTTAAGCATATCAACGTAAAAGACAGCGCTGTAAGTTATCTTTCCTCAGGACCTACCCTCTCTCCAATTTACAAGGGTGGAAAAAACAGCACAGGCTATTCAAATATCTACATGCTCACCAATACTCAAGAGGGATACCGTTACAACATGACCGTCAAATTTTCAAAAGCATTCGAAAAAAGAGGAATGTTCTCAGGGTTTGTCAATTTAGCCTATACCTATGGAATGTCTAAGGATGTTTCAAACGGTATCCGTAACTCATGGCAGTCAAACTTCGAAGTGAACCCGGCAATTACTCCCAACAATCCGGAAGTTGCCTACTCAAACTTCGACATGCGAAACCGAATTGTGACTTCATGGTTCCTCAATATCGACTGGAATGAGAAGAACAAAACATCTGTGGGTATCTTCCACTCTTCACAATCCGGTAGTCCTTATACCGCAACCTATGCGACAAGCCCGAACCCTTACGGAAACTCATCCAATGCAAACCTTATTTACGTTCCGAAGAATGCAAGCGAACTGGTTTTTGCAGATTTGACAACTTCAACCGGGGCAATCTACACGGCTGCACAACAATCCACCGACTTCAATAATTTCGTGGATAAGGACAAATATTTAAGTACACGCAGAGGTCAGTATGCCGAAAGAAATGGTCTGAGGACTCCCTGGAACCACTTCATGGACATGCAGATCACCCATGAAATCAAGTTCAAGATTGGCCAAAGGACACAAAGTGTACAATTGATTGCAACGATGTTTAACGTGCTGAACATGCTGAACAATAGCTGGGGTAAGGTACGATTTGTGACCAACGTCAACAATTATGATGTTCCTCTACTCGGATTTGCTAACGATGCAAACAAGGTTGCACCGGGTGGAACAGGATATATTCCTACCTACAACTTCATGAAGTATCCCGATAACAACAACAATCAGTACTATACTATTGACCCGATCAACTCCCGCTGGCAGATGCAGTTTGGGTTAAAGTATAATTTCTGATCCTTTCGTAACAAGAATTTGCGGCGTTAGTTTTTGATAGATCACAGTGTTTGAAGCTGCCTCAGAAATGGGGCAGCTTCTTCTTTTTGTATGAAAAAATAAAAAGGATGCAAAAAAATTAGCCGCAAATCTTTCTTTGCGTACCCTGCGAAAAAACTCTGCGTTCTTTGCGGTTAAAACTAATTGTTAGACTACATCTCTAGTTTAAGGGGTGGAACAGCATTAAAGTATCATCCCTGCTCCTACTACATTGTTGGTACCTTCATCGATCAGGATCAAACTTCCTGTTTCACGATTCTTTTTGTAGGAATCATAAAAGATGGGCCGGGTTGTTTTAATGGAAATCTTCGCGATCTCATTCAGGCCGATGGTGGTATCATCGTGGATTTCCTCCAGCGTATTGATGTTGACCTTGTAGGCTACCTCTGTAACCACGCATTTCATCTCATTGGAGGTGTGCTTCAGCAAATATTTGCCGCGATGCTGCAGTGGCTTGCTGTTCAGCCAGCACACCATCAGGTCGATCTCCTGCCCCTGAACAGGCTGATTCACAGCATCCACAATCATGGAACCCCTGCTGATATCAATTTCATGGGCCAGTCGCAGCGTTACTGACTGGGGAGGAAAAGCGATCGGCAAGGTCTGTTCTCCTAAATCAATTCCCTCAATGGTTGTTTTTTGTCCGCCCGGCAAAGCCACAACCTCCTGTCCTACCCTGAAAATTCCGCCGGCAACACGACCCGCATAACCACGGTAATCATGGTACTGGTCTGATTGAGGTCTTATCACATATTGTACCGGGAAGCGCGGATCACTGAAATTGTGATCGCCGCCTACCGGGATGGTTTCCATCAAGCCTATGAACGTTGGGCCAATGTACCAGTCCATATGCTGCGAAGGATCGACTACATTGTCGCCCAGTTTTGCGCTGATGGGAATAAAGTTGACATCGTTGTTACCAAGTTTGTGCGCTACTTCCGTAAAATCTTTTTTGATGGCTTCAAAAACTTCCTGCGAAAATTCGACGAGATCCATTTTATTGACGCAGACCACAACATGAGGTATTTGCAGAAGCGCTGCGATATAGGCATGCCTGCGAGTCTGTTCAATGACGCCGTTGCGCGCATCAATCAGGATCACTGCCGCATTGGCTGTTGAAGCGCCGGTAACCATGTTCCTGGTGTACTGAATGTGACCCGGCGTGTCGGCGATGATAAATTTTCTTTTGGGAGTCGCGAAATAACGATAGGCAACGTCGATGGTAATGCCCTGCTCCCGCTCCGCACGAAGACCGTCGGTGAGCAACGCAAGGTTGACTTCCTCGCCTCCCCTGCTGATGCTTGCCCTTTCGATGGCTTCCATCTGGTCTTCAAAAATCGCCTTGCTATCGTACAACAAACGTCCGATCAGGGTACTCTTTCCGTCATCCACACTGCCTGCCGTGGTGAACCGCAGAAGCTCCATATCCAAATATCCGATCTCCTTGCCGGACAGACCTGCAATTTTATTATCAATCATGCTAACTTTCTATCATTTCTGCATTTTCCAAAAAGAGATGAGATATAAGATATAAGACATGAGAATAAAAACACAATTTCCAAAATCTCATCTCATATATCTCATCTCTCATATCTCATATCTCATAACTCAAAAATACCCCTCCTTCTTTCGGTCTTCCATGGCAGCTTCCGACCGTTTGTCATCGGCCCGGCCACCTCTTTCAGTTACCCTGCTGGCGGCGACCTCCTGGATGATCTCTTCGAGGGTATTGGCTTCTGAAAGCGCAACGCCGGTACAGGTAATATCCCCAATGGTGCGGCAACGGATTCGCTTTACCTCAGCCTTTTCGCCAGGTTTTAATTGCATGAAAGGAGCAGTTGCCAGCCAAACCCCATCACGGCAGAAAACTTCGCGCTCATGGGTAAAATAGAGGCTGGGCATGGGAATATTTTCCATCAGGATGTATTGCCAGACATCCATTTCCGTCCAGTTACTGATCGGGAATACCCTGAAATGCTCTCCGATGTGCTTCTTTCCATTAAAGAGGTTCCACAGTTCAGGCCGCTGGTTCTTGGGATCCCACTGGCCAAACTCATCCCTGTGGGAGAAAAAACGCTCCTTGGCGCGGGCTTTCTCCTCATCGCGACGACCACCTCCCATCGCACAATCAAACTTCATCTCTTCGATGGCATCCAGCAAGGTAACGGTTTGTAACACATTCCGGCTTGCATTTACTCCTTTTTCTTCAACAGCCCTGCCGTTATCGATTGAATCCTGTACATATTTAACGATCATTTTGGTGCCCGTCTTTTCGGCGAGATCATCCCGGTAGCTGATGGTTTCTTCGAAATTGTGACCGGTATCGATATGCATCAATGGGAAGGGAACTTTAGCCGGAAAGAATGCCTTTCTGGCCAGAAAGAACATCACGATTGAATCTTTTCCCCCTGAAAAAAGCATCACGGGATTCTCAAACTGTGCAGCCACTTCCCGAATCACGAAGATCGATTCTGCCTCAAGTTCCCGAAGATGGTTGATGGTATGTAACTCCATAAAACAATATCAGATTTTTTAAACAGTTCAGACGGATCATCCGAATGAAAAGACAAGCCACAAAAATAAACAATAAGATGACAAATCCGCAAGGATTGCCATCTTGATCTGAACTTCAATGTTAATAGCAATGATTTGGATACCTGTTCAGATGGCCTATTGTATTCCTTTATTCCTAGATTGCGACCTGACCGGGACGTGATCTTTCAATCGTCATCTTGTATCCCGACAACCAACTGTTCTTGTGCAGGGTCCTTTGGACATCCATTTCAAAAATTCTCCTGACAATGGAACGGGTTTGGTCGGGATAATTCACTGAAACACGACCGTTCGATACAAGCCAGTTACTTATTTTTTCATATTGGCTCTCATTCAATACCTTGATAACGGGAACCCCCATCTCTTCCAGCGCTGCGGCATTGCATTGCTGCTCATATTGTCCTTTCATCGGAATCACCATCAATTTCTTCTTTAAAAACAGAGCTTCGGCAGGAGTCTCAAAACCGGCTCCGCAAAGAACTCCCTTTGCATTGGCCATATCCTCCACAAAAGCATTATTGGATATCCAGTTTACGCTGATATTGTCGTACTGGTAAGATTTCTTGGTGTGTTTTGAAAAAAGGTGCCATTTAGTATCCGGAAAATGGGAAAGGATCTTTATGAGGTGCTCATCATCGAAAGAGGGCAAATACACAGTATAATAGTCTGATTCACTGACCTTACATGCCCTTACCTGACTTCTGATTACCGGGGTATAAATATTTTTTGCGTAAGCCTTAAAATGGAAACCAAGATGAACAGGAACAGGAGCATAATTTTTAAGTATGAAATTTCCCAAATGATCTTTTTCTGCAGGAACAGGAATATTTTCGCTGAGAAAAGAACCCTGGTGGCTAAGCCCAAGAATCCGGACCCTTTTAAATAGGCAAGACCAGGCGGAAATGGGTTCAAAATCATTGATTACCAAATCATAGTCCTTGACAGGAAGCGTTGCAATCTCCCGGATAAATCGGAACAAATTGAAATTCTTTATGGTTCCCCAATAATCAACTCCGCCGCTTTTACCAAAAATAAAACTGAAACCCTTCAACCGGTATTTAACCGGATAAACAAGCTCCAAATCACACTGGGTGCCACTTATCAGGATATCGCACTGACAAAAATCCTGCAAGTGAGGAATGATTTCCAGCGCCCGGGCAAGATGGCCGTTCCCTGTTCCCTGAATCGCATACAATACCTTCATAATTAATATTGCTTTGTGTATATTCCGAATTAATTGCTAAAATCGATCAACATATTTTTAAACAAGTCTTTCACCTCAAGATCTATCATTTTTTCAAATTCTGCTTCGGCTTCCGCAGGTTGTTCAACAAAATCCTTCCTGAAATTGAAAATTTTCCATGACCCTTTGTTGTATTCAAGAGAGGTAAGGTTCTCGATCCAGTCGCCCGAATTAAAATACTGGACTGATTGCTTGTCAACCTGAATCTCTCTCATTTCGGGTTGATGGATGTGACCGCAAACGATGCAGTCGATCCCTTTACGCAATGCAACGGTTGCAGCAGTCACTTCGAACGCATTGACGAATTTGACTGCTCCCTTCACAGATTGCTTGATTTTCTTGGAAAAGGATACAGGTTTTAATTCCAGGAATTTGGTGATCATGTTAATAAAGGTATTGAGCAAAATCAGTCCGTCGTATCCAATGGCGCCCAGTTTGGCCAGCCATTTTGAATTTTGCATCACCACATCGAACACATCCCCGTGAAAAAACCACACCTTTTTACCGTTCAGTTCCAACTTCAGCTCATTCATAATGCGCAGTTTCCCAATCTTCATTCCGCTGAATTTCCTGAACATCTCATCATGGTTCCCGGTAATGTAATAGACCTTGCAACTGTCTGATGCCAGACCGATCAGGTGCTTGACCACCTTCAGATGGGATTTTGGGAAAAATTGCTTCTTGAATTGCCAGATATCGATGATATCTCCATTAAGAACCAGTGTTTTGGGACGAATGCTTTTCAAATACTTCAGCAATTCCACTGCATGACTTCCGGAAGTACCCAAATGAATATCGGAAAGTACAACCAATTCCACACTTCTTCTGCTATCCATAAGTTACGAATTATTACACGCTGTAAATCAACAATAAAGTAATTTCGTAACGGTTACAATAATGTGAATTAAAAGTTACAGATTGCTTGCTGCTTGTAAAAAGAATACCGCTATTCAAAGTTGTATCATATAATCAATACTTAGAAAAGTCGAATAGTATAGGAGATGAATTTTTTTAACAGTTTTGTCACAAGATTAGTGTATGTTTTGTAACACTCTAGCCATAGCTTTGATGCGCTTAGTTTTGTAGACTTTTTTAGATTTAGCTTAAACTAAACCCCTGAATGATTCTTTTCGTTCAGGGGTTTTTGATTGTTTGGATGATGTGATTAAGAAAATTGGAGATGAAATTTTCGCACAATCGTCAATATGCAACAGAAATGTAACTGAATTGTGATCAATCAATAATAACATATTCCGAACATTTGCAAAATGAATGGGCCAACCCGGCAGTTGTTTCCGCATGATTGAACAATTTTTAAATTAACAAACAGTGAAAATTTAAGTGATTGGAATCAATTAATCGGGATTATCAAAAGATAACTTACTAAAATTGAGGCAAATGAAATTGAATATGATTACACGGCTACTACTGATTCTATTTTTTATGGCCATTGAAATTAATCAAGCGAACACCAGTGAATCCAATCCTGTGTCATCGCCATTACCTTCAAAAGAAAGGGAACTCAAGATTCTTACATGGAATATCTACATGTTGCCCTTCTGTTCCGAAATTCACCAGAATTGCACAAGGGCCAGCGCTATCTCACAGAAAATAGCCGGCTATAACTACGACATTATTGTGTTTGAGGAAGCATTTGATTACCGGGCCAGAAAGATCCTCCGCTATAATTTGAAGGGAGAATACCCTTTTATGTATGGTCCGGCCAATGATTCCAAATTCTCATTCAAAACAAACAGCGGTATATGGATACTCAGTAAGATACCGCTTCAGCAACTCGAACAGATTCAATTTAAAAATCGCTTTGGGATTGATGCCTTTGCGCGCAAGGGTGCTGTTCTCTTTCAGGGTGAATGGCAGGGACAACCTTTTCAGCTGCTTGGAACCCATCTTCAGGCAAATAGTCCGGACAGTGTTAGGAGTGGCCAGTGCCACGAGATTGCAGATAAACTCTTAAAAAAATATGCCAGACCTGAGGTACCTCAGATCGTCTGTGGCGATTTTAACATTGAATTTGACGATAAAGTGAATTATTCAAACATGCTTTCTCTTCTGGATGTCGAAAACGGAAACCTTGCAGGGGAAATTCAGAGTTCTTTTGATGAAATAGATAATAACCTGGCACAGAAGGAAAATGGAAAAAAGAGTTTAATTGACTATATACTGGTTCGTAATGCCAAAACAATCCGGAATATTGAGCGAAAGGTTTTCATCCTGAAAGACCGCATAAAAGACAATTTATCAGACCTTTCTGATCATTACGGCATTGAGGCGAACGTACATTTTGATTATTCCACTTTACTTGCCTTCCACTCACTCATCAATAGGTAAAAGAAAACTTAAACTGGATCTCATGCTAGGCTGGATACTTCATAAACATTCTAATTTTCTGTTAAAACCTGAAACCTATGAAATACAGAAACTCATCGAAGAAGGGAAGAAAGTAGGAATTCAAATACTTGTTTTTCAGCCTGAACAAATTGAGATCATTGTTAACAGGGATGACAGGAAAAGTATTTTTGTCAACGATTCATTGGTTCCTCTTCCCGATTTTATCATTCCCCGTATGGGAGCAGGAACAACCTATTTTGCACTTGCCCTGATCCGCCACCTGGAGAAACTTGGTGTATATTCTTTCAACTCTGCCAATTCGATTGATATCGTGAAAGATAAACTATATCAATTGCAAATTCTGGCAGAGTCGGGTATGCCAATTCCAAAGACCATGCTGGCCAAATTTCCACTGGACCTTCAAATAGTAAGTAAACACATCGGTTTTCCGGTTGTGGTAAAAACAATTTCAGGTTCTCAGGGCAGTGGCGTTTTCCTTTGCGAAACGCTGCAATCATTGGATGAGTTGATGCAAATGGTTGAGAACTCCAACCCCAATGTAAATTTAATTTTCCAGGAATTCATCAAGGCAAGCTACGGTAAGGATCTTCGGGTTGTTACCGTAGGCGGAAGAGTCGTTGGCGCCATGCTGCGATCTGCCAGTGACGGCAGTTTCAAAGCCAATTATTCAAGGGGAGGCGCCATTCAAAAGTTCGACATCACGCCTGAAATCGAATGGCTGGTTTTGGAAATAGCCCGTAAGCTCGATCTGGATATTGCAGGTATTGACTTGTTGTTTGACGAAAATGGATACAAGATTTGTGAGGTAAACTCATCTCCGGGCTTCGAAGGCCTCGAGTTGGCATGCGAAAAAAATATTGCCATGGAAATCATACAGTTTGTCAAGTACAGGCTGGATATGAAAAAGCCATAAGGAATTATTCCAATTTATACAAGTGCTGATTTTTCTTTCGGAAAGGCTGCCGGGACTGTGAAACAAAAACAAGTGCCCTTTTCTGTTTCACTTACTATCCATAATCTTCCATTGTTCATCCTAACAAACTCCTTGCACAATTTCAATCCAAAGCCTGAGCCTTTTTCGTTCATCAGACCCAAAGAAGTTGAATCCTTATCCGATTTAAAAATCGTCTTCCTGCGTTTGGGATCTATTCCTATGCCAGAATCGGAAACAAAAATAGTATAGTTTAATTTATCCAGTGTGGAGTAAATTTTTATGACTCCGTTTTCAGGGGTATATTTGATGGCATTGGATAACAAATTCCTAACTACACACATAAACAAATCTTCGTCTGCCTTGATGAAAGCCTGGTCAGGAAATTGGATATGAAGCTGTATATTTTTCTGATTGATTATTGTTTCAAACATTCGGGATGATTCGAGCACAAGCTTTTTCATTGAAAATTCAGTGATAGCCGGCGTAATGCGATTTAGGCGTGATCTCGACCAATGCAGCAGGTTGTCCATAAGATGAAATGCATTTTTGGCGGATTCATCCAGGGCTCCCAATGTTTTTTGTACCTTTTCAGCAGGCATTTGCTTGTACTTTAGAGAGAGCATTTCAGTCAGGTTCTGAAACCAGTAAAGTGGATTTCTCAATTCGTGTGTAATAATCGAAAAAACCTTGTCTTTTTCCCTGTTGGCAATTTCGAGTTCTTTGTTCAGTTTCTCGAGCTCTCTGTTTTGTTTTACAATTTTTTTGTTCAAAATAGCCAGACTTTCATTTGCTTTTCGCTTATTTTCAAACCGGGTATAAAGCAAAAGGATCAGTATGATTGTCAGCGCCAGGGCGATGATAAACAATAGTATAAAGAAACGCTCCTGCTTGATGGTAATTTCCTTGATTTCATTTTCTTTGCGCAGCAAGGCATTGTCATCTTCCTTCTTTTCAGATTCAAAGGATATTCTCAATTCCGACAACCTGGCGCTATTTTCAGCTTCAATCAGTTTTTTCTCTGCCTGGGCAAAGTATCTGTAGTATTCGAGCGCCTTTTCAGAATTCTTTTTTTCGAGATAACACTGATAAAGACCCCAATAGGCATCATGATTTAGCTCAGTCAGGTTGGTTGTCTTCGCCTTTGTCAAGGAATTTTCAAAGGCTATTCTTGCGGAATCGGTTTGGCGCATTCCGAGATATGTATTTCCCAATTCAAGTGAAGCTACTGCAACACCCGCAGTATAACCGCTTTTTTCGGCGATGGTCATTGATTGCAGCAGGTATGTCTTGGCCTTTTCGTATTCGGATTTAAGATTATATACTTTGCCGATGTTGGCCAATGCCTTTACTTTTCCTTTCAAGTAGGAGGTCTGTTCACAATATTTCAGCGATATACCGAAGTAAAAAAGGGCGCTGTCCGGATTATTTTTGGCAAGAAAAACTTTGCCAACATTGTTACAGGAACTGGCCATTCCTTCCGGAGTATTGATCAGAACCCTGTATGAAAGGGCTCTTCGATGATATTCCATGGAAAGTTCCGGTTGGTCGAGTGAGAGGTAGATGGATCCCAAATTATTGCACACTTCAGAAATATTTGAATAATCATCGCTGTTTTTACATATCCTGAAAGCTTCAAGGTAACATTTAAGCGCCATGTACAAATCGCTGTCAATGTTGTATGTTTTCCCGAGATTCAGTAATACAGATACAGAATTGATTGAATCCCGGTTTGATTTGTACATCTCAAGTGCCCGCTTATAAAACTCGACGGATTCATCGAATCGTCCCGTGGTATGCAAATATTTTCCAATATAATTCAGGCAAGAAGCCTCAAGATCAGAAAACCTACCTTTTTGAGCCAAATCCATTGCCTTTTTAAACAGATCACCTGATTTTTCATATTGGCCCTGGATATACAAAATGGTTCCACTTTCTAGCAGTGACTGGCAAATGCCATGGTTGTATTTAATCTTTTCCGAAAATTGAAGGGAAGTTTGGAACAATGCAAATGCCTCATCATTTTTACCCTCGAGACGTAGGACAGAGCCCATTACAAGCCATGATTTAACAACCATGGTGTCGTTGTGTATTTCTTTTGCAAGACCGGCAACCCTGGTGGCCTGATCCAATGCGAAAACCAACGAAGTAGAACTTTTTGAGATGGCTGATTGTAGCAAACTATTCATTTCGACAGCTTTCTGATCAGGATAAGATAAATCGGACGGCTTGTGGCAAGAGAATGTCAGTGAACAAATAGCCGGAATAACAAATACCTGAAGGATGTGCTTTGAAAATTTCATACAATGGAACCCATTATCAATTATTTAATAATTCCATTGTGAATGGCATAAAGCGTTAAATCGGAATTGGTCTTTAATCTCATTTTCTGCATGATATTGGTTCTGTGGTTTCCAATTGTATGCTTGCTAATGGCAAGTTTTCCGGCTATTTCGGATTTCTTCATTCCCGAGGCTAACATAAAAAATATTTGAAATTCACGATCCGTCATGTTCTCATGCAGCAAGGCGTTGTAATTCTTTTCCGGTTCAATAACCAGTTCCGCAAGCATGCTGCTCTGCTGCTGGGTGAAGTATTTCTTTCCACTGAGGACTGTTCGCAAGATGGTAATGATTTGTTTTGGATCAGTCTCCTTATTGATGTAGGCTGATGCTCCATTCCTAATCATCCTGATTGCATATACTTCATCAGGATTCATGGAAAAAATCACAACCGGTATGTGATCCCAATTTACCCGGATCTCTTTCAACACATCCATCGCATCCTTGCCTGGCATGGAGATGTCCAGCAAGACTAAATCATACTGATTCTTCCCAAGTTTTTCCAATAATTCATCACCATTTGATGCCTCATCACAGATCGTCATATCGCATGTGGCATCAAGAATCAACTGCAACCCCGTGCGCACTACCGCATGGTCGTCAGCTATTATTATGCGCTTTAATATTTTTCCCAAAGCATGATAAATTAATGCTTAAAGGTATTTCAATTCATTCGATTCAGATGATAAACCCCCGTTACATAATAAATAAATATATGTGACATTCCTGTTACAAACTGACGAGATATGACTTCAAATCAATTAATTAACAGCAACATACATTTTCGAAACCGGGCATAGTGAAAATAGCTATGCCGCTAACTGCAAAACAGCCATTGTACCCATTTTTCAATCCCATTAACATTGCTTAACACTTTTAATTCCAATTTATGTACAAATTGTTTTGCATTTCTATTCTTCTTTTTGCTTTACATCTTAATCTGAATGCGGCAACACTGCGTGGCAAAGCGAAAGAATCAAATACCGGAAAAGAACTTCCCGGTGCGACAATCTATCTTGTTGAGTTGAAAAAAGGAGTTCAGGCTGACGGAAGCGGCTCATTTTTCATCAAAAATATTCCAAACGGTGAATACACCATCCAATGCAGTTACATCAGTTTCCAGACGATCGAAAAAAAGATCACCTTCCGGAACAATGAAGACGCAGTGGTCGATTTTAAACTTATACTCAAGGATACTGAATTGGGCGAAGTAGTCGTCACAACCAACGCCAACAGGGGAACCGATGTTAGTGCACGCCTGACAGAGAAACTTGCCAACCAGGTTATCAATGTCATCAGTTCCAAGACCATAGAATCTTTGCCTGATCTGAATGTCGCGAATGTGATGCAGCGTGTATCCGGCGTATCCATGGTGAAAAATTTTGCGGGGAACAACACCGAGGCAATTATCCGGGGAATGCCTCCACGTTACAATAGCGTTTTGGTGAACGGAACAACAGCTCCAAGCACCAGTGGCTCAACACGTTCTGTGCCTTTGGATATCATTCCTTCCAACCTTGTAGGAAGAATTGAAGTTACAAAAGCCCTGACGCCCGACCAGGAGGCCAATGGATTGGGTGGTTCTGTCAACGTTGAAATGAAGGATGCCCCGGAAAAGCCATTATTTTCCATCGATGTGGCCTCAGGGTACAACCAATTCTTTTTCAACAATAAGATGTCAACCTTCGACCACGGGGTTGTAAACAGAAAAGATCCCGCCGCGCGGTTCGGGAATGATTACCTCGCCAATCTAACCGATTTCACGAGGGAAAATATGATCATCACGCAAAAAAATGCGAGCCCGGATCTAAACGGAAGCTTTTCGTTCGGCCATCGTTATCTGAAGAATAAATTTGGGATTCTTGTTTCCGGAACTGCAACAAACTCCAATCAGGGAATTATCAATAATTATTCCGGATACGATTATACAACAAGCAACACCTATATTCTGACAGGGAAAAGTACCTCAAAATATTTCACCCAGGCTTTGAGACTTGGATCGAACGTGAAGATGGATTACAGGTTCAACGATAAGAACCGTATCAGCCTGCACGGTTCATTGTTCCGCCTTACCGAAGACCGTGTAAGACACCAGGCAGATACAACCTCCGAAATCAACTGGGGCCGGGTTGGCGCAACGGATATTACCAACATTGATATTTCATCCCTTGCCAGCGCTAACCTGCAAGGACATCATGAGGTGCTTCATAATCTTGATATTGACTGGTCCATCATCTATTCAGTTGCCACCTCCCAATCCCCCGACCTGGTCACAGTCAATTACGTCCAGATTATTCATCCAGTCGTCCAACCGGTTTATTTAAACTACAAGAGTTGCGTAACGAGGGGATGGCAGCACAACCTGGATGAGGATGAAACTGCTTTTTTGAATGTTAAATACAAACCAATCCTATTCAATCACCTGGTGGAATTAAAGGTTGGTGGAATGGCCCGGAAAAAGTTCCGGAACAACTATGCGAACGATTATACTTTTGATGCGCCATTAAATAACCCTCCAAATCCTGACATTCGAACTGTAATTGTGACCCAAAACAGCAATGACCAGCAGCGAAGCGGTAATCCGGTGAACAACCCGGGAAATTACAAGGCAACAGAGGATATTCAGGCAGGTTATGCCCAAATCAAGACCAATTTTGGCAAATTGCAGGTATTAACAGGAGTCAGGGCCGAATTTACCTACCAGACCAACTACCACAGTGAAACGCAGAATGTACTGGTTCCATTCACCCAAAACAGGTTTTATTACTTCGATGTTCTTCCCAGTCTGCATTTAAATTATGTGTTTGACGAAAAGCGCAACCTGCGCCTTTCTTTCTATCAGGGAATCAGCCGGCCTAATTATACCGAACTTATCGATTTTCACGCCCAAAGCGTCTATGGCGGTTCGAACGGAAATGCACATCTTAACCACTCGACAGGAACCTGCTTTGATGCACGTTATGAGATATATCCCAACAAAGAAGAGGTCTTTACAGGCGGAATCTTCTACAAAAAGATCGAAAAACCAATTGTCGACCTTCTTTCCAACAACAACGTAACAAGTCCGATGAATTTATCCGATCCATGCACCAATTATGGATTTGAGCTGGTCGGACTTAAATATTTCGGTAATTTCGGATTGAGCGGCAATTATACTTTTACAAGTTCAGCCATGAAGTATCCGGGTAAGATTTCCTACCCTACCCCGGATGCGGTCAATAAACAGACTGAAACCATACCATTGGTAGGTCAATCGCCCCACATCATCAATGCTGCACTCATTTACCGGGACATTGAAAAAGGGTTTAAGTGCCAGGTCGTTTATACCATGCAGGGGAAAAACCTGAAACAGATCAGCTCTTACTATGCCCAGGATGTTTACCAGATGGCCTTTCATGATCTGGGCGCCACGATCGAGAAAAAGATCTACAAGAATTTTTTGCTCTATGCCAAAATCAATAACCTGCTGAATTCAAAAGTTGAGTATGAATCCAAAGGAGGCATCCATATCAGGGATGTTTCCACCAGCATGAGTTTTCTTGCAGGAATAAAATACAATTTATAAATCATTTTATTATCACTTAAATTACCAGTTAAATGAAAAACAAAAGCTTATTTTTCTTAATTGCAGCCATCATGCTCGGAGCTTCAAGCTGCAAAAAAGTTGGAGACGATGTGATCGATGCTACGGCCAACTACCCGCTTCCTCCTGCCAGCTATGTCAAAAGCCAAAACCTGACTGGCATTCTAAAAGGTACCCTGAAACAGGATTCAATTTATTACCTGACTGGCAATGTGGCTGTCAAAAAGGGTGATACACTGGCTGTTCAGCAGGGCGCAACCATCATTGCAAAAGGCAATTACCAGTTCCAGGTTTCAGGCACCTTATTATGTCTGGGAACAGAGGCTAAACATGTAACCTTTACCTCCAATGCACCTACTAAATTGTCAGATGTTGCTTTGAATAAAGGACAGTGGGGCGGATTTGTTTTTGATTCAACCGCAGTATATGTTTATATGAGATACACGCACATAAATTATACCGGTGGACCCGATTCTGGTGGAAGTCCACAAGCTACATTTGATGTAGCAGCCAGTCAAACATACAATGGTGGCGCCCATATCGTTCTGGAAGACTGCTGGTTATTTGGCGGGATTGATGACGGAATCCATTTGGCCGGAAATATCACGGTCAGTATCAAAAGAAATGTAATACAGCACCTTGGAGGACCCGATGGTGAATCCTTTAATATCAAATCCGGTGTAAAAGGGGATATCTCCTATAACTATATCTGGAGCGCCGCCAATAACGCGATAAAAATTGGAACAGATAAAAAAGTACTGATTCCGCAATCAAGTCTGAATATTTACAACAATACGATTGTGGATGGCGGTTGGAGAAAAGTTGGGGAAGCTACCAATTCAATCCTGATAGACGTATTTGCCAGGGCCAATATATACAACAATGTGATGGTGGGCAACAATACAGGTATCAATATTACGACGAAAGCGGATACAACAAATACCAAATATGGATACAACCTTATCTTTGGTATTAACGCAGCATCTGCCCCATGGATCTATCCTGTAGGTTCTGCAGGTAGAAAACAAGCTACTGACATTACCGGAGCTACGACCGATTTGTGCAATTCAGTCTTTACAACCTGGATCCCACCCGTGACCACCCTTCCTGACAATACAGTAACCGACAGCAATGTGCCCAGTCTGAAAGCCGGATCTCCCGCAATCGGCAAAGGAATTGCAACGGCTCCGTTTTCCTACTTTACGCTCCCTTCAGCTACAGGTAAGTTGGGCACGGCCGACGTTGTCAATAAGGATATGGGCGCCTACCCAACAGATGGTTCAGGCAACAAGCACATGCCAACAAGTCAACCAATTCAATAATCCCATACATAAAAAAATAATGAAGAAATTATCAATATTTGTCATTGGCATTCTTCTTGTAGGTTCAGCATTCGCTGGCAATGAAACTAAGACAGCCTATAAGATTGTAAACAAAATCCACCTCCAGGGTGATGAAAAATGGGATTACCTTTTCTCGGACGATGCCGCCGGCCTCCTTTATGTCTCTCATGGAAACATGGTACAGGTTGTTGACGAGGCAAAGGGCGAAATGGTCGGAAAGATCGAGGGGTTGAACGGAGTACATGGCATCGCCATCGCTCCGGCTCTGAACAAAGGGTTCATCAGCACCAAGAACGATAATTCTGTAACCATTTTTGATACCAAAACCTACAAGGTCATACAGAAACTTGAAGTTACGGGAAAAAGTCCTGATGCAATTCTTTTTGATAAATTCAGCCAAAAGGTTTTCGTTTTCAACGGACATTCGGACAACGTGACAGTGTTAAACGCTGAAACCAATGCCATCGTTGCAACCATTGCCCTGCCAGGAAATCCTGAGTTTTCGGCAACGGACGGAAAAGGCAGAATATATGCCAATCTTGAAAGCAAAAGCAGTATTGTGGTTATCAATGCCACAACATTTAAGGTTGAAAATGTATGGCCACTTGCTCCGGGAGAAGAACCGACAGGCCTCGCGCTGGATAATGAAAATCACCGCTTGTTCAGTGTTTGTGCCAACAAACTGATGGTTGTAGTTGATGCTGAAACCGGAAAGGTAATCACCACATTGCCTACCGGGGAAAAGACAGACGGCGCGGCATTCGATCCTTCCCTGAAATGTGCCTATAGCTCCAATGGCGCTGGCACAGTAACTGTAGTGAAGGAGGAAAACAAGGATACGTTTGCCGTTTTGGAAAACATTCCTACACTAAAAGGGGCCAAGACCATTGCCGTAAACAAAAAGACACATCATATCTATGTTCCAACAGCTGAATATGATGCAACCCCGGGTGTGGAAAAACCCAAAATGCTTCCCGGATCTTTCGTAGTCCTCGATATCGTACCACAACTTTAATCAAAGTCTGCTGTTGATTGTGTGATCCAAATCGACTTTAAAATAGACACCTGTGGTTTTGAAATTTACATTTCGTCCACAGGTGTTATTTTGAAAAATATCAGAAATCGGGTTTTCGTATTTATTTTTTTTGAATTCAAAGGAGAAAAATTTCAAAATAGATTACAAAAAAAGAAAATTATGAGCAAAAAAATTATTTTGATCGTTACAGCAGTTGGCCTGTTATTGTCAACTGCAGTGTTTGCCCAGAAGAAAGCAGGTTTTGTCCCGGGAACCAGAACGATGGTTCTGGCACATAACGCTTATCCCGACCATGGTAAATATTCTGAGAGGCTCGACAGAGCCATTGCCGCCGGTTTGCCATTTGCAACCGAACAGGATCTGGCATGGGTCGACGGGAAATCGCTGGAGATCCACGGAGCAAAAAATGTCGGAACCAACGATCCAACGCTTGACAATTACTTCTTCCCAAAGGTAAAACCAATTATGGAGGAGGCTTTGAAAAACGGAAACAAAGAAAAATGGCCGCTCGTCATTCTTTACCTCGATATTAAGAATGATCCTCCGGAACACCTGCAGTCCATTTTAAAGACGCTGGAGAAATATGATTCCTGGATCACAACTGCCGTGAAAAGCAATGACATTACCAAACAATCACCCCTGGATTTAAAACCGCTGATGATTTTGGTTGAAGACAAGCAAAACGACATCAAGCAGAAATATTTCTATGACGATCTGCCCGTTGGAGGCAAGATCAGAATATTTGGTTCGGTTACAAAGTTCAATGACAATCCAAACAAATTTCCGAAGGAAAAAATGAATGAAGCCCTGGCCTTGCTTCCAGGTGCGGACATCAAACAACTGGTAACGTCTAAAGCCGACAACTACCACAGATGGTTCGGCGCCAGCTGGGAATTTGTTGAATTGCGCGGTGATAAAACAGCCGATTGGTCAGAAAAATCGAATCAAAGATTAATAGAAATCGTCAATTATGGTCATAAAATGGGCTATTTCGTGGGATTTTACTGTCTAGATGGATTCTCTAAGAGTGAAAACCAGGGTTGGGACGAGGAGAACAACTTTGGGAGCAAGGAAAAAGCTGAGATAAGATGGAAAGCGGCTGCCCAGGCACATGCCGATTTCATTTCGACAGATCAGATGGAAGATCTTGCAAAGGTGATTAAATCTTCACGTTAAACAAACAAAAGTATATGAGAACATCCTTATTGTCTATCCTTTTAGCCGGTATTGTGGTTGTACTATTTTCTGAACACTCCGTTTCTCAGGTTGGAGTTACCACGAAACAAGCCTCATTCGAATCAAATCAACATCTCGATTCACTAAAAAATATTGCTGCATCGAAAATTGAAGAAAACTATGCAATACCAGATTTTACGAGGCTAAGAAAAGCCATCGTAAGTTCTAAAACAGGGTCGGAGGCAAGCATAATCAAGATACTGGAGGAAGCCTTGAAAAATCTTCGGCCAAAAGAAACCCCCTATTGTGTAGTTGTAAATATTAACGGAGACCCGTCCTCCCAAATGGCATTCAATTGGTTCACCAATGCCGGGGTACAGGGAGGCAAAGTTCAGATCATAAAAGGCATGGTATCAAGTCCGGCAAAATTTGCAAGACCGATGTTAACGGTAAATGCGAAAACTTTTCCCGCCAATGACCTGAATTATTCTGTCAGGTCGAACGGCCTTTCAACCCTGGCCGGTATTGCCGATAATTCCAAACGAAGTTATACGGTCAACAAGGCTATCGTATCCAACCTCAAGCCGAATACCGACTATTCATACAGAGTCGGAAGTGATGGAAACTGGAGCGATATAGGTACCTTCAAAACTGCAACCGGTAAAAAAACTGATTTTTCATTTTTATATACCACTGATCCGCAAGCCAATAATGACGAGATGTTCAATATCTCCCAAAAAACAACCCACGCTGCAAGAAATGCGTACCCAAATGCAAATTTCTGGCTTACCTGTGGCGATTTGGTACAATCAGACAAAAGTGCGAATTCGGAATGGGAATGGGAACAATTCTTTTTAACCCAGCAGGATCTTTTCCTTCATATTCCATTCGCTCCTGTTCTGGGGAACCACGACAAATCGGCTAACAAAAATTTTACTTCTCATTTCAATACTTCTTCCACAGATTTTGATGTCGCCATGTCAACCTCTCCGGGAAGTGTCTATACCTTCGTATATGGGAATGCACTTTTTCTTGCATTTAGTTTTGAAGATTACGATAAACCTGGCTATCTGGATTCACTGGCCAAATGGTTGAAGGCGCAAGTATCTGATCATGCTGATAAAAAGTGGAGAATAGCCTATTATCACAAGACTTTGTTTACAGGATCGCACAGCCATCAGGATGATTCGGATGGTAAATTGATCCGCGACAGGTTTGCTCCTCTTTTTGACAGTCTGAAAATAGATCTTGCCCTCCAGGGTCATGACCATATTTACGAAGTTATAGGACCGGTTAAGGGTAAAAAGCTCGTTCCTGAGGCTGTAAAAAACCAGTTACAGGTGCCTGTCAATCCGAGAGAAAATGTGACTGGCCGGTTAAACGGAGTATTTAATGTTAAGGAAGGCACGGTTTATCTCCTGAATAACTCCGCGGGCAAGAAAAAATATGAACCAAAAACCAAAGCCGAGATGGATTCAACAGAAGCTAAGCTTGGCATCAAAAACTATTTTGGTTTGTTCTCCGGGCGATTTGGACAGACAGGACGACCTACCTTCAGCAATATCTCAGTCACCAGGGATACCATCACTATTTCAACCTTTGAAGTCTTCGATGAAGGCAATGCATCCCCGTTTGACAAAATTAAACTGGTAAAATAATCCACCTTAAATAACATGAGGAATAAATTCATATTGATTGTAGCATTATTACTGGGATTATTTAATGGATCCTCGCTAATTGCACAAGACAGCCGGTATGCAGACGCAGTTAGCACTGTCTGGCCTAAAGGGAAAGGATTAAGCTTTTTTATTGTAAGCGACCCGGGACGCAATGGATTCGATCAGCAAAAGGTAGTAGCTGAGAGAATCGGGGACCTTGCAGGAATGATTAACCCAAAATTTATTGTATCAACAGGTGACATATTTCACTTCAAAGGCGTTGAAAGTGTCAGCGATCCATTGTGGATCAGCAATTTTGAATCAATTTATGCACATCCCGATCTGATGTGTCCCTGGTATATCGCATTGGGTAACCATGAACACGACGGCAGCACGAAGGCAATATTCGACTACTCAAAGATAAGCCGTCGGTGGAAAACCTTAACGAATTACTATACTCAGGTACACAGGATAAGTGAGAAATCAAGTTTAAGAATACTCTATATTGATACGACTCCACTGCAACGTGATGCCAGCCGTCCAATTGATCCTGTGAGATTCCCTGAACTGGCTCTCCAGGATCCAAATCGTCAGTTGCACTGGATAGATAGTGTACTAACTGTCAACAAGGAAACCTGGACCATCGTAGTAGGACATCATCAAATTTATTCCAATAACTCATTGGCCAAAAAAGAATACCAAAGCGATGATGAAATGATTAAAAAAGTGGATCCTATTTTGAAGAAACATAAGGTTGACTTCTATTTCAGCGGTCATTGCCATACCTTCCAGCATATCCATCATGAGGATACCGATATGGAATATGTCATAAACACTTCAGCAGGAATAGCCCGGCCAGTCGATGACAAAGGAGGAAAAGGAACCTTGTTCTGCAGTCCAAGGGAAGGTTTTATGGCCTGCGCGGTAACAGACAATGAATTTCACTTCTGGTTGATTGATTTCAAAGGAAATGCAATCTATGATTTTGCCAGGAAGAAATAAATATCACATATAACCCAAAACAACAAACACAAATGAATTAATTCATATAATTATAATGAGAAATAGCCTACTTATTGGTACGATGGTCATATCTCATTAGTCAATCGTTTGTGAGATAGCCTCTTTTTATTTAATAACACTTAGTAAATTAAAGTTATGAAACAGATCTTTGGAATTTTAACGATAGTACTTTTATCGTTCAATTTAGTTAATGCCCAGTCACTTGTCAAACCAGATAAGCTATCTGACAGTGCGCTCAATTTTATGGTTTCCAGCGACATGGGGAGAAGAGGAGTCTCCGAGCAAAAAAATATTGCAACCTTAATGGGAAAAGAAGCTGATTTGAACAAAATTAGCTTCATTGCCGTTCCAGGCGATCCAATTCATGATGACGGTGTGAAAAGCACCGAAGACAGTGAATGGAAAGATAAATTCGAGAATATTTACACTGCCTCTTCATTGATGACCTTGCCCTGGTTTGTGGTTGCGGGAAATCACGAATATCACGGAAGTGTTCAGGCAATCATGGATTATTCGAAAATTTCCAAACGATGGAAAGCGCCGGCAAGGTACTATTCATTTGAAAAAACTCTGGATGCCAAAGGAACGAAATGTTTGTTCGTATTTATTGACACTGCGCCGCTTATTGACAAATACCGGGCGGATAATGGTTACTCAGACGCAGGAAAGCAGGATATCGAGAAAGAACTGAAATGGCTCGATTCCACCCTGGTAACTTCGAACGACCATTGGAAAATTGTTCTTGGTCACCACCCCGTTTATGCGGATACTCAAAAAGAAGAAAACGAGCGTACCGATATGCAAAAAAGAGTGGGGGTCATCCTCGAAAACCGTAAGGCGGATCTTTACATCTGCGGCCATATACACAACTTTCAGCACCTTAAGCCCGCAGGCAAAACTGTGAATTATATTGTCAATTCGTCTGCTTCGCAATCCAGGAAAGTCAACAAAACCGATGGCACCATCTTTTGCAATCCGGATCCCGGCTTCACGGTTTGTTCGGTTACACCCGAAAGCTTTACCTTTTTCTTCGTCAACCACAAGGGAGAAAATGTGTATAAGTACATCCTGAAGAAATAAGATCACCTGTTTTGTATCTTCCATGTCACTGGAGATCATAACCAATAGAAAAAAATATCCTAAATGACAATAAATCTGTTATTTAGGATATTTTTTTGAACAATACCGAGATTAAACCATTTCTGAAATGTTTAACAGAAATGTAACTGAAATACTAGTGATGCGTTAACTTTTAAAAAATATTTGTAAATAACTGATATTAAATTCAATATAAGCGTTCTTTGATTTTTTGATTTGAATTGACTTGTAGTT
>CAIUUO010000010.1 GCA_903902325.1 uncultured Bacteroidia bacterium | reverse complement strand
GGCAGGTAAACTGAATCTGATTCGGACTTTTTGGCTGGCTGAGGGACAATGCAAAGGTGTTTGCCTGAAGGCTCCATGTGAACACTACCGCTGCCAATATGAATTTTATAGGTGCTCAGGCTACCTTTCACATACAGCCAACGGTCTTCGATAAGACACTTATTCTTGATGCTCAAGCCGGGCAGGATTCTATCAAGGATTTCCTTTCTAATAACTGAAGAATTGCCCAGTTCACTGGTAGTGTAATGAGACCAGTACGCATAGTTTCCTCGATCTGGAGTCCAGGTAGGATCAACACCAATCGAGCACACACTGACAAACATGTCGATATCACGCATGGCTTCGGAAAAGACAAGGGGTGGAATCGAGGTTAAGTCTGCATTTTGATCAAAAATGATCCTATCCGTAACCATGTTCGTGCTATCCATTACCCCATATTCTACGTTGAATTGTATTGAATGACCAAGAATGTGATTAGAACACAATCCTTGAGGAAGATTATCTCCGTAAAAAGAAGAAACAGACGGTACAGACCAGCCTTTCTGAGCGGCGATTCTGAGGAACTGATGCTTATAGAGGATATGCGCTGCAAATCGGTTGCTGTAATTTGAGGTTTCCAGTTCAGGCGTTGTGAGAGAATACATTTCGCGAAAAGCTTGTTTGAAAGGCTGTACAACTTGGAGTTGCATTACCCTGTCTTTCCAAGCTTGCTGTTCAACAAAAGGCGCTTCCACCGGATGCCAGAGTTTCACAATCCACTCCTGATCCATGATTGGCAATAGGTTACCGGTGGCATCATGAATCTTTCCATAACCCAACCCATCAGAAGCAATTTCCTCACCTGATTGAATGGAAAACATACCTGTTAATCTGCGCCCAACCGGATCAGTAAATTCCCAAATCAAACGGCGACCAGAATAACCTTTCAAAGGGTGTAGGATGCAATTTCTCAACCAATCTGGGTAACTCCAGGTTATACCTATCCGATAGGTTTTCTCGAACTCGTCCCGATGCTTTCGCGCATCGTCCCAAATAATTTTTTCAAGTCCCTTGAGTTCCTTGATTTCGTCTTTAAACTCTGCCAGGCCAGTTTTTGGAAAGTCAGAATATTCCTTCCCGTTTTCGTCTACAATTCTTCGGTTCATCTTGTAACCCGGTGCGAGGTTCATATAAACGGTAAAATCTCCGAGTTGCTCAACCCGGGAAAGGCTTTCATCAAAGTCGTAGGTAGGCGCCTTCAATTCCTCCAACTCAGCATCGGATAGTTTTAGTTCATAAGTGAGGATCTTAAGAACCTTATCTAGTCGGGGATACTGATATCGGGCAGAGCGCTGGATACGGAATAAGGATTGAACCGCTCGCTTGGTTCCTATCTTTTCCAATGCATTAATGGCAGCATTTGCCAAAGCGATTGACCGGGCTCCACCAGGAATCATCTTTCGGTCATTTTCCTTATGCATCTGTTCAAGTGCCCGATAAACTGGTTCTTCATCAAAAATAACCAGTGTCTTGAGTATTTTTAAATAATAATTTTTAAAATCAAGAAAAATATCATTCTTACCATTTTTCAAAAACTTAACCACCGCCATCATGGCTTTTTTGCTACCCACTCGTTCCGACCACCTTTTGAAATCCTTTTCAAATTCTTGATCCGTGGTTCCAAAAACAAGGTAATAGAATTCTGCCAATATGGATAAGGGGTGATCCTTGGGATTCCTGAAACGCCAGGATTTATCCTTCCGGCCGGTGGATTCCAGGTAAATATCACCCAGCATTATCTCCACGCACACTTCTGTATAGCTCATGAATTCTAAGAGGGTATCGTAATTACGAAGATAATCCTCAAACAGGTCAGCTAGGCGGTTATTTCTAGCTTCATCTAAAATGTCGTTGAGCTTAAGGACTTCTGCTACTCTTACCCCATTTAGTTTAAGGTTTGCAATATAGTCTTTTGCAGGTTCCTCGTAATCTTTTCGAGGCCTCTTTATTTCTTCAACAATACTATTAATCTGCATCTTTCCTCCTTGTAATTATCCCCCGACCAATGGGATCAACCTGATGAACTTAATCTCAGCATCCTGTTCCAAAATAATCTCATCATCGATGTTTTCCAATTGATGGCCCTGCGCAATAATTACATAGCTGCCAGCGGTGAATGCTGCACATGCCTTCTCAACTTCTTCTTCCCAATTTGAAGTAGATGCAATTTTATGCATCCAACTAATCCAAATAAATTGGTGATTAGCACCAGTTATTGGGGTGTTGGTGGCTGGGTCAGCTAATTTGGATAGTTTTTCATATTCGAACATTACCGTCGTGAATTCCTGATGAACTTTGAGGCGGATTAATTCACGCACGGTTAATCGAAGTCTTGGCACGACCAGTTGGAAGATCTGCTTTTTCTCTCCGGCCTGCTCAACAATCTGAATATTGTATTTTTGATCTAGCATATATTTCCCTCCGTTTATTGATATGCAACCAATCGAATAAATCAATATGCAACATCTTCCTGAGAATAGTAAAACTTATTTTACGGGTATTTATTTGGAAGTCTCAATTCTGGAGGTTGATCAACTTATTCTTCCTGACCACTATCTTGCTGAAAATCAATCGAGTCTTGTTCAGGCGTTCTAAGTATCACTTCAATGTTATCCCCATCTTCCCAAGGTACTTCTGTAACATAATAACCCAGCCGATCTATAAAATGAAAGCCATTACAAATAAAATTACCACCCTCACCGCTTGTTCCATCTGTCCAAACAAAATGAGGGTCTTGTTTTCTAACAAATTCTGTATTCATCAGAAAAAGCTTAAACAACAGAGTACTATATAGATATGAAAGCAACTCATGTGTACTTTCCACCAACCACACCGCAACAGCGGAAATTGTTATTTGAAACTTGGGAACAGACTGATAAT
>CAIUUO010000009.1 GCA_903902325.1 uncultured Bacteroidia bacterium | reverse complement strand
TGCGCACCTTCGGGACGGCTATCAGCGATGAATTCGGGGATGTGTAGGAGACAGGAATATTGCTGAGTATCGATGACATGTACGACATCAAGATAGACAGGCACGTATCTTCCTATCTCGAGGAATTGGTCGAAAAACAGGAAAATCCGAAGATGCGTTTTCAGTAGGCCCTTCCGTCGATCCCCTCAATATAGTTGATAAAGGAGGTATTAACCACCTTGTTTCCACCAGGTGTGGGATAATCACCCGTAAAATACCAGTCGCCCAAATCGTTCGGACAAGCAATGTGCAAATTTTCAACGGTCTGGTACACAATCTCAACTTCCGACTTGCAATCCGATGGTTTCAGCAAATGGGCAATTTTTGTTGAAATGTCCTCATTGGTGAAAGGCCTGTAGATCTCCTTCACATAATTGACCATCTCCTCTTTCGGCAAGCGCTGCTGCTCTTTGCATTTGCGATACACCTCGTCGATTGTGTGCGACTTTCCCCGCTCCCTCAGCAACGCTATGGCCGCCTCAAAAGCCACAAACTTGCCCAGAATGGCCATGTCGATGCCATAGCAATCGGGGTACCGTATCTGTGGAGCGGAAGAGACAATGATGATTTTTTTCGGCTTAAGCCTGTCGAGGCTCTTGAGGATACTCTGCTTGAGCGTCGTTCCCCTGACGATGGAATCATCGATCACTACAAGCGTATCCTCATGATTTTCAACCACTCCGTAAGTCACGTCGTAAACATGGCTGACAAGATCGTCGCGGCTGCTGTCGTCGGCGATAAAGGTTCGCATCTTCACGTCCTTGATCGCAATTTTTTCCATCCTTGGCTGCACTGAGATGATCTCGGCGATTTCATCCTCCGTCATTTTGTCGCCTAGTGCATGGATTTTTGCCTTCTTTGAGTTCAGGAGATCGGCACGGATGCCTTCCATCATGCCGAGGAAAGCCGTTTCTGCCGTATTGGGGATAAAGGAAAAGACAGTATTTTTCAGATCATTTTCGATGGTCTTCAGGATGATCGGAGCCAGCAGGAAACCTAGTTTTTTTCGTTCCTTGTAAATGTCGCGGTCGGATCCACGTGAAAAATAGATCCTTTCGAAGGAGCAGGAACTTCTCTTCTGGGGTACACGAACCAGTTCTTCCTGGTAAGTTCCGTCCATCTTGACGATCAGGGCATAACCGGGTTTGATCTCTGAGACGCTGTTCCAACCCACGTTCATGACTGTCTGAATGACAGGTCTTTCGGAGGCTACCACAACAATCTCCTCATCCGCGTAATAGTAGGCCGGACGGATACCCCAAGGATCGCGCATCACAAAAGCATCGCCGTGGCCGATAATCCCGCCGATGGTATAGCCGCCATCCCAATCCCTGCTTGCCCTTTCTAGGACTTTGCGGATGTCTATGTTTTTTTCGATGAGTGGTGAGATTTCGGCATTGGCGAACCCTTCGTTCTTGTATTGCCTGAAAAGCAATTCATTCTCTTCATCGAGGAAATGTCCCACTTTTTCGAGAACCGTGACTGTATCGTTGAAACCCTTTGGGAATTGCCCCAGCCCAACAAGCAGGTTGAAGAGTTCGTCTACATTGGTCAGGTTGAAATTGCCCGCTAATGCCAGGTTGCGCGAACGCCAGTTGTTCTGTCTCATCACGGGATGGGTCGACTCGACGCTGTTCCGACCGTAGGTGCCATACCTGAGGTGACCGAGGTAAAGCTCGCCGGCAAATGGAAGATTGGCCTTGGCCCATGTTGGATCGTGAACCGCCTGGGGAAAATGTTGCTGGGCGTAACTGAACTCCTTGAATATTTTTGCGAAAACGTCGCGGATTGGATTCGGATCGATGGAGCGATGGCGGAAAATGTATTCTTGTCCGGGCGACATGTTGACCTTTACTCCCACTGCACCTGCGCCGTCCTGTCCGCGGTTGTGCTGTTTTTCCATCATCAGGTAGAGCTTGTTGACCCCGTACTGCCAGGTTCCGTATTTGAGACGGTAGTATTCCAGCGGCTTTCGAAGCCTGATCAATGCAATGCCACACTCGTGTTTGATTTGCTCGCTCATCTGTTATTTTATTTCTTCTTGAACCGCCAGAACCGGTGAGGCAATCTCGTCGCTGACGATAAATGCATTTGAGAAACCGGCAGTTAAACTCTTTAATACTTTTAATGCATCGCTTTTGGTCCTAAAATCTCCGGCCCTGACAATAAAATCAGGTGATTTAAAGGAAAGATAGACTCTGATATCGGGGTGAAGGGCATTGAAATCTGCCCGAACTTTCTCTGCATGCGGCCTGGCCTGCGCACCCGAGCCAAAATAGAGCTGCAGCCTGTAACCGGGGAAGGTGCCCGTTTTTCGGCCAAGGTCGTACTGCTGCCTGAGCAGATCGGATATTTCGCTGCTGCTCTCCACATTCAAACGCTGCCAGATGAATGAACCATCGGCGATGGGCGGTGTCAGAGGTAATGGTCTGGCTGTTTGAGCCCCTACCGGGAAACAGAGGGCGATCACGGATATCCAGGCCAACAAAATTGCTTTCCGTCTCAACGTAGTCATAGGGCGGATAATTTGCTGCAAAGATAAGGAAAATCAGTTGGGCAAAAAGTGGTAAACAAATATTGTGTGAATTTCATTAATAGCCCTTCGGCTTCGCTTAGGGACCGAATCATATCTATCATGGAGGATAGTCCCTTCGACTCCGCTCAGGGACCGGCAAAACTCGCGCCCTGAGCGAAGCCGAAGGGCAGACTACATACAATATTCTGAATTCCGGTCCCTGAGCGAAGTCGAAGGGTGGTTGTGTCGCCGCCAAAATTCCGACGAAGTTTTATTCTTGCATCTCGCTAATTCATGAAGTACTCCAATCTTCCTGGATATCTGTGCCTCTTTCTTCTTCCGGCTCCATCCCTGAACCTGCTTCTCCCTGAAGAAGGCATCTTCAACTCTTTCAAATTCTTCTACATAAATCAATTTTAAGGGTAGAAGTTTGTGGGTGAAATTAGCTCCCATGCCAAGTTGATGTTCTTCCAACCTTCTCTCCAG
>CAIUUO010000008.1 GCA_903902325.1 uncultured Bacteroidia bacterium | reverse complement strand
TCAACAATCAGAAGAAGATATGTTGCAGGTCTTGCAAATTTATGTCGGCTATATATGCCGATAGTTGATAGCTGGACAGTTTATGGGGGCCTCTAAATTTTGTGTTTTTTAAAGAAAACCTGATATTATTTGACAAAGAGACATAAAGTGTCATGATTTACAGATGATTTTCGTATACTACCTTATTGTTTCGGGCCTCCATCAAGGCCTTCTGCGGGTTTTTCCCGCCTTTCAGGCAATGCTCTGCAAATACCGGTATCGGTTCATATTGTACACCAGATTCATCAGCCCTATCTTCGTAGCAGCCCGAGGCTGCCCGATACACCGTATTAAGGAACCGATTTTATTCTCCATCCATCCAAAGACATGTTCGACTCTTGCTCGGATTCTCGATTTCTTTGTATTCTGCTGATTTTGAAATTCACTCAGAGGATGATTTCGATACGACTTCCGATGAACATGGCTTTTCAATGTACGCTTCTTCAAAAGCTTTTCCGTATCTTCCGAACGATAGGCACTATCCGCCCAGACACCCGACCCCGTATTGTCTTTATCAAGGATGTTCTTCATCTCCTTGCTGTCGTGAACACTCGCCGATGTCACCGAATATTCACGGATAAGCTTTCTTTTAACATCCACGTTTACGTGGTTCTTGTAGCCATAAAACGTCTGGTTGTTCTTTTTAGTCCAACGTGCATCAAGGTCTTTCTGACTCAATTTCGACGGTTTGTCGAGCCATGCATCAGGGGTCTTTCCCTGCTTAATTTCTTCGTTTTCATCCCGGCTGTTTCGCTGGCGGGGCACTTCCACAAACGATGCATCTATGATTTGACCTTTCCTTGCTTTGTAACCCGCATTGGTAAGGTAACGATCAAACATGTCAAAGAGTTTTTTCATGGTACCGGATTGAGTCAAGGCCTCTCGATAATTCCACACCGTCTTTTCGTCAGGTATCTGACTTTCATCATATATGCCGAGGAATCTTCTAAACGTATGCCGGTCAAGAATCTGAAACTGGGTCTGCGCATCCGACAGATTGTACATCGATTGAAGAACCAGAACTTTGAACATCATGATATAGTCAAAAGGTGGTCGTCCGGCATTGCTCTTGCGATCCTTACGAAAAGCTTTGTTCAGAAGCGGCTTGAAATGCTTCCAGTTAATCGCTTTGTCGAGCTTTTCAAGCGGATCGCCCATGGCACTAAGTTCCAAAAGTCTGTTTTCAACGTCAAAAAGTCCGATCTGACCCACGGCAACCTCCAGGCAACGGTAGAAAAATTTGTTTGTTGCCTATAAAATATATCATGAATTACCATAAGTCAAGCAGTTTGTTGAATATTTAGAGGTGCCCATTAATAAAACCAACGGGTCTATATCCGGTACGCCAACAACTCCGGTTACTGCTGCAGATTACACTATTACTGGGTATAATGCCACGTATGGAAATGTCTTGGTAATTCTTAATATTACCGTTAGTCTCCCCGGTACTCCTTTGCCACCTGTTCTC
>CAIUUO010000007.1 GCA_903902325.1 uncultured Bacteroidia bacterium | reverse complement strand
CCTGAAAAAAGTGGATTGAAAATTAACTATATCAGTATATGTTAATTTTTAATTTGAAATTAAGATTTATATTTGTCGTCTGAATTTTAAGGTTCAGAAAAAATACATAATATTTATCTACATCGTAAGCATTCGGTGAACCCCGTCTTGTTTTCGCGATAAATCCGGCTAAACTTTCAAAGTTCTCCTAATATGTTCGGAGAACTTTGATAGACTTCAGAGATAGCTTTGTTTTAATTCTGAGTTTTCAGCTTAAAGTTGTGCGGGAGCAGTTCTGCCAGGTCTTTGCTGTAATCGTTGTCGTATTGATGGATGTTATTCAGGAAGAATACAAGCCAGTCACGGAAGTTCACACCACATGCCTTGCAACATCCCAGCATGGAATATATAATGGCTGCATTTTCCGCTGCTTCATGATTGCCACAGAATAACCAGTTCTTCCGACCTAAAGCGATGGGTCTGACAGCATTTTCGGCAAGATTATTATCCATTTTTAGCCGGCCATCAAGGTGATACCGGGTCAACTTGTGGTAAATTCCATACGTGTATTTGATCGCTTGTCCAATACGTCCTTTGGGCAAAACTTTGGGAAATTCATTGACCAACCATTTTTCAAAGGCGACCATAATGGGGTAAGAGAGTCGGGAACGTAAGTCAGAACGCTCTTCATAGGAGAGGTTTTCCTGGTCGGCACGTCTTTCCACGTCATAGAGCAGGCCTATCTGCTCCAGAGCATACGTCGCCCTGGCTTTATCCTCCTTCAAAGCCTCTTCAAATCGTCGCCTACTATGGGCCCAGCAACCAATGGGCAGAACTCCCTTCTTATTCTCGTACATATCATATACGGCATAACCGTCCGTCTGGATTACTCCCTGATAATCCTTAAATAATTCCAGCGCCACTTTTTGTGCCCGGGAACCATGATCGTAATGGAAGAAGACCAGGTCCCGCATCACCGCCCGGACTAACCAGATATATCCTTTAACTGTCTTGTGCTTTTCATTATTTATAATTGGAATCGTGGTTTCATCACTCTGGATATAGTCAGAACTTAGTACCATCTCCATAAGCCGGTAATAAGTCGGTCTCATCATGTCGGCCACACCCTGGAACCACCCGTTGATTGTAGCCGGGGGAAGAATTATGCCTTGTTGCACAAACATCTGGTTCTGGCGGTAAAATGGAAGATGGTATACGTATTTGTCAATGGTGATATCGGCTAAAACAGTTGCTCCGGCGTAGCTTTTGGCTATTGGTAGTACAGGCATTGGAGCTGTGATGATTTGTTTCTCCACATCCAGGCTCTTATCCTTTAGTGCATATTTGTGACGAATGATCCTGCGTACATACCATCTGGCCTGCTCGCGTTCCAATACTTCGGTGATCTCCGGTTCCAGCTCCGACCACTTTTCAAAATCAATATTATCCGGATAAATGTGGCATTCCTCCCTTGGAAGACTTTCGGGAAGGGGTTTGCGTACAGGATGGTTCACTTCCTTTACAGGAACGAAGATCTTCTTGTACCGCTCGATCTCCTCTTTGGCGCTGGTGGCAAGTTCTTTTTCTTCCGGAAGCAGGTCAAGTCCTTCAAAATCGAGGCGTCTTTGCAGCGGATCCTCATTGATGAATCGTTCACTGGATTTGCCCCAAATTTTCCGCAGAAGCATCTCGATCTGTTGTTTCAGCTTCTTGATGGTCTCATCCTTTTGATTGATCAGTTGGCCATAAGAGGCTCTTTCTGACTCGAAGTTTTCATAGCTGATAAGATGGCTTTTAAGCTTGGATGTCTCCCGGAAAAGCCTGTCACGCTCCTCCAGAATTTGTTGCAAAAAACCATCTTCCTCAACTGTCATTTTCTCTTGTTTTTGTTGAGTCAAAGATAGTAAATATCAATATTTTAACCTAATAAAAAGCAAGATATTATCTATTATTTTAAAGGTTTTTTCTCCTTTTTTTATTCCCCTTTTCATCGCTCATAACACCTTGTACCATCATCATTAAATCCTGCCAGCTGGTTTGAAACGTATTGGTACTTTGATCAAAAACAGGCAGTTTGAAACAGCCCGATTCCAGCTTCATATGATAGATTACAAGACCACCGCATTCCATGTGCAGGATTTTCATGCTGGTACGAGGGCGGTTGATAAATATGTACACGTCTCCGTCCTGAACGTTACGCCCCATTAGATTAGTTATCATTCCGCTGAGGGTATAAAAGCTACGGCGCATATCTGTAGAATAAGAATACAGATAATACTGCATTGCAGATGTGAGGCTGAACATCCTACTGATGTGTTAGAAGTAACAGTGACCGCAACATCTCGGGGTCTGTCAGACCGTTCAGTTTCACACTAACACCGTTGGGGTAGTTGATCTCACAGGAAATCGAATTGTTTGCTGCCGCCGGATCCGGAAAGGCCTTCGATCGCTTCTGTGCTGGCACCGGAACCTGGGATGACCGTATCGATTTCCCATTTTCAAAAACCACGGGCACGAATCCTCTTTTCGGTGGTAGTTGTCCTTTCAACTTGTTCTGCCAATAAAAGAACTGTGATTCTTTCATGTGCTGGTTGGCGCAATAATTACGAACGGTTAGACCGGATTCCAGGAACCCGTCATAGATGGATAGAAATTGTCTCGCTTTTAACATCGCTTGTCTTTAAAATGAAGCCCAAACTTAAAAACCAAAAAGACAATTTAAAATACGGGGTTCACCGAATGCTTACGATTAATCAATAATGATCAAGGATTTTATAAGTGTATTACTTATCAATATAAGCGTAGAGTTTTCTTAACAATCGTAACTATACACCCATTACGCATATTTTCTGAATCTTCCTCTTTATCTTCCTTAGTAGGAAAAATTGTACGAACTTGTTTTTGATATTCATCCTTATCAATTATACCCGCTTCATAAGATATTTTAATCTTATTTAATTCATCTGTTTCACTAGGTGATAAAGCATCAATTATTGCTCCAATCAAAGGGCTGAAAATTAAACTTAATAATAATGCACCTGTATAACCTTCCTTTTCCTTCCAAAGGATGCAACAATAAAAGAAAAGAGAAACCAAAATACAACTGGAATTATCATTTCTATTTATTTTTAAAATATTAGGGTTAATTACTTAAATTCTTATATCGGAAGAGCACACGTCTGAACTCCAGT
>CAIUUO010000006.1 GCA_903902325.1 uncultured Bacteroidia bacterium | reverse complement strand
TAAAATTTTGTTTTACCATGCAACTTTGATTAAATTATAAACACTGAGCAGTCTCGTCCTGCTCTTAACGGATTTGATTTAGGAAGTTGATCTCTCCCCGAAGTGAATAATTTTGAGATTCACTTCTTTCCTAACTTCAATTCATTTGAAACGAAGTTTAAAAACAAGATTGAATTTTGTTAAGTCATAAATGATGATTAATTAAAAAATAAATTAAAATAAGAATTAAATAATGGTCTTTATTATATATAAATAGAATTGAAAAAGGTAATCATCAAAATCGAATTATTTTTCAATTAATTCATAAATCAATACTTCGTTAAACTTAATGTTAATCATTTGAATATCACGAGAATAAACCTGATATTATTTGTATAAGTCATTGAAAATCATTACCTTTATGGGTACTTCAACTCCTATAAATTCATGATTTCCAAGACTCATAATTCTTATTCCTCGCTATGCGAGAAGTGTTTTAAATTTTTGCCCGAACCTATAAACAAATGGCGTAGGGACTTTATAAAAGACGTTCTTTGGCTTTTTTTGAGTATTAATGCACCAATAAATTTCTTGCAATTAGGCAGATATGGAAAATATGGTGAACAGCGTTATCGTCAACACTTTGAAGTTGATTTTGACTTCTTCGACTTTAATGCTTCTCTTGTTCAACAACATTGTGGTACAAGACTGGCAATTGCCTTTGATCCAAGCTATATACCCAAGTCTGGTGGCAAGACAGATGGGGTTGGATGGTTTTGGTCTGGCAGCGCCAATCAGTCCAAGTGGGGCTTAGAAATAGGCGGTATGGCAGTCGTTGATTTGGATAATCACACAGCTTTGCATTTGGAAGCTGTTCAAACTATTCCATTAGATGGAGAAACTCTTTTAGATTTTTATGCCCGTATCTTCACAGAAAGAGCAAATGAGCTAAAAAAGATATCCAATGTAGTGGTGGCCGATGCCTATTTTTCTAAAGAACCATTTGTATCTAAGCTTATGGACTCTGGACTTGATGTCATATCTCGATTTAGAGCAGATGTTCGTCTACGTTATCCGATACAAATAAAGAAAACTGGAAAAAGGGGTCGAACCAAAACCAATGGAGATGAAGTTGACTTCAAATCTTTAGACAACAAACACTTTTCCATTGTTCAAGATAACGAAGATTTGAGAATACACACAGCAGTAGTTTTTGCCGTGGCTCTAAAACGAACTGTGAGAGTTGTATTCGTTGAATTTCTAAAAGATGGAAAAACAACTTCTTCGAAAATTTACTTCTCAACTGACATTGAAATGGAAGCAACAGAGATCTTCGAGATATATCAAACTCGTTTTCAAATTGAATTTATATATCGAGATGCAAAGCAACATACAAGTCTGACAACATGCCAAGCACGAAACAAAGAAAAACTTGATTTCCACTTCAATATGGCACTCACAGCAGTAAATGTAGCGAAGATTGTTCACTGGTATTCCATACCAATAGACAAACGAAAATCTTTCTCTATGGCTGATGTCAAAACCATAAATCACAACACTTTACTGCTGGAAAGATTTATTGAGATGTTTGCCATTAAACCATACTTACTCAAAAATAGCCAAAATGTCAAAGAGCTACTATTATACGGCACTATAGCCGCTTAATGTGAATGAAAGATTAACGAACTATTGATTTTATCAACGCAATAAATTTATGTCAAAACTAACGTTCACACACTTCCTCTTTTTGATGTTTTTTACGTCGATTTCAGGACAACAATATTCCGATTTTTTCATTGATAAAGCTTGTCGTATTGATTTTCATTTTTGCGGAAATGCCACACAAACAACAGTATTCCTCGACAAAGTAAAACAAGAGTCCTTTTGGGGCGGTCGTCGTTCACATCTTTCCACCGACCTCAATTTGGGCGATTTCAGGTTTCGGTTAATCGACAGTATCAGCAACAAACAAATTTATATCGATGGTTTCAGCGCATTGTATCACGAGTGGCAATCAACTCCCGAAGCGAAAACTACGAGCAAAAGTTTCGAACAAACCATTCAGTTTCCGTATCCCAAAAACACAATCAGTGTTATCATCGAAAAACGAATAGATTTTGAACACTGGCAAACGCTTTTCACCTACAAACTTAACCCTGCCGACAAATTAATTCAGCAATCAAAACCTTCGGCAATTCTGGTAAAATTGATTTCAAAAACACTTTCACCTGAAAAAGCAATTGATATAGCTGTTGTGGCAGAAGGTTATTCGGCAAAAGAGCAACAAAAATTCTTTAAAGATGCAGAACGATTGGCCACGAACTTATTGACTCACGAACCATTTACCAAGTATAAAAATCAAATCAATATTTATGCAATTGCAGC
>CAIUUO010000005.1 GCA_903902325.1 uncultured Bacteroidia bacterium | reverse complement strand
CGTTTTGTAAACAACTCTTTCCAAAAAAAAATCATTGGTATCCACTAAAATTTACATTTTAAGTTTTTTGAAATATTAATGTTCGCTTTGAATCCAATCTTTTCTTTTCGAATTTGGCTCTTTGCAACATTGTCAATCGTCAATTGTCAAATGTCAATTACTTAGCTACATTTGCGCCAATCATAATTAAACCGATGCAAATTAACCATCTTGGTGAAATTGCAGGCATATTGACGGCTATTTGCTGGACCGTGTCTGCCCTAACTTTTTCCGTTGCGACCCGTCGTGCAGGATCATTGACCGTCAACCTTTTCAGACTACTATTTGCCATGATCATGTACATGGCATGGTCGAAAGTGGTAAGAGGGCTATGGTTGCCTTCAGATGCAACTCCAGAAGCCTGGAAATGGCTCTCTGTTTCAGGTTTGATCGGATTTGTACTCGGTGATTATTTTCTTTTCTATTCCTATTCCTACCAGTCGGCCAAGGTATCCATGCTGATCATGTCGCTGGCTCCCCCGATTGCAACAATATTCGGGGTTATAGTTCTGCACGAGAGCTTTACATGGCTGAATTTACTTGGAATGATTCTGGTTCTCTCCGGGATTGCCATTGTCATCCTGAAGCGGGAAGAGGTAGATGATAAAATGACACACGGACTCAACTATCCCATCAAAGGATTGCTGCTGGCACTAGGCGGCGCTGCAGGACAGGGCATCGGCGCGGTATTCTCCAAACTGGGAATGGGAAGCTATGACCCCTTTGCCTCCTCCCAAATCAGAACTGTTACCGGCATCATCGGATTCCTGCTGATTATCAGCCTGACAAAAAACTGGAAAAATGTTAAAACATCCATCCTGCATACAAAAGCCATTAAGCCTCTTCTGGTGGGTTCATTCTTTGGCCCATTTCTCGGTGTTTCACTTAGCCTTCTGGCCTTTCAACACACAAAGGTAGGTGTTGCTTCAACGCTGATTGCCACGGTTCCGGTGTTTATTCTTTTGCCCTCCGTATTATTCCTCGGCGAAAAACTAAACTGGAAAGAGGTCATTGGCGCATTTCTGGCGGTAGGCGGTATGTTTGTATTTTTCATATAAAGCTGTCTTTCATGGACTTTCATTCACTTACACTCCTGCGCCAAAGCGACCGCAACTACCTCGACCGTCCAGTGGAAAATGAAAAACTGGAACGCATTCTGGAATGTGCCCGGATGGCCCCATCTGCCTGTAACGCACAACCATGGAAAGTCATCATCGTTGATCTGCCTGAATTAAGAAATAAAATTGCTGATGCCACATCCAGTAAAATTATTGGAATTAATCATTTCACCAAACAGGCTCCCATTCATCTTGTAATCATTGAAGAACCCGGCAATTATTCTTCCAAACTGGGTGGATGGATCAAGAAAAAACACTTCCCGCTGATCGACATAGGAATCTTTGCAGGACATATTTGCCTGGCTGCTGCTGCAGAAGGATTAGGAAGTTGTATGATTGGCTGGTTTGATGAACCAATTGTCAGGAAAGCCCTTGAAATCCCCTCCGCCAAAAAAGTGGCGCTGATCGTGCTGATTGGCTATCCCGGAAAGGAAACACGTAAAAAAATAAGAAAAGATCCAACTGAAATTGTAAGTCGAAATATATACAAGTAATTTTCAACCCGCCTGGCGTGAATAGGAATCTTCTCTTTTCACTTTTCATTTTTAGGAAGAATCTCCTCAATCACACTTCCAGTGGTACCGGACGGCGGAACGATTCCGAGCAACGCACAGATGGTTGGTACGACATCAGCAGCGTCGGTTTTCTTCAGGGAGGTTCCTTTTTTGATTCCGGCACCGTACCATACCAACGGAACCTGATCATTGTCAGTATAATCAACTGCCTTGTATTTGTCTTTCGGAAGCCAACCCTCTTCATAGCGAATCATGACATCCCCGGATCTTTTGATGTAAAAATTATTTTGAAATGCCGCCAGCGGACCACCCAGAAAATTATCCGACTCTATTTCGGTGGCAGCCTTCGCATAGGCAATTCCTTCAAACTGATTGAGAAACCTGGCCGTTTCTACCTGCATGTCACGCAAATTGATTTTCTTTTTTGCTATCAGCTCATGGTTCAGGTACAACTGTTGATTGCTGAATTTTTCGACCCAAATCCCTTCCCCATATTTAATATTTAAATATGACTTCAGAAGGGCAACAGAACTCTCCGGATCAAAAACCCCTGTATTCATCCGGTATTTTTCCTTCAGATAATCGGCATGGTAGGATACGCTTGAAGTGGAAGTTAGGAAAAACAGGACATTTTCAGTTCCATAGCCATTTTCTATGTATTTCAACAACTCGGCGATGTCTTTGTCCATCCGCAGGTAAATGTCCTCCATTTCGACCGAAAAGGGACCAAAATTGCCACCCTCCTTATCCATGGATGAGAAAACCAGGGTTAGGAGGTCTGGGATAAAATCATATCCAAGCTGTTCTTTTGGAATAAGTTGTAAGGCAAAATCCTTGATATAAGTGTTGGCAAAAGGAGTGTTTTTAAGAAATGCATAGGATCCTCCTGCCTCTTTTCTTAATTTCGATAGATCGTAAGGAAAATTGTTGTATTTACCAAGAAATCCGCTTTCATGAAGAGAAGTGCTTTCTACGCTCTCATTGTATCCAATCTGGTCTGTCAAGGTTTTCCAGTTGTTACCAAGATATTTATCTGCCAGTTTGAATTTATTGAATTCCACGGCCCACACAGGATATTGTGCGAGGTAATAAGAACTGGAAATCATATTCCCGGTCTTGTCATCCAGCCAGTAAGCGCCATCGGCAGCGTGACCGGCAGAGAACACGGCAGCATAATCGTTCATCGCAATGCTGAAAACCCGCGATCTTCCTTTTGTAACCAGTTTTAAACGATCCCCCAGGGTTGGAGTCATCAATTTGGAAGCAGACCGCTGCCCTGATTTGGAGTCCGAACCAATTGTGGCGTATAGATTGTCGAAAGTACAGTCTGTTTCCTTGTTCAACAATCGGTCAATCCAGTTGTCATTGACAATCCCGTGATGTGATGGCGTTGTTCCCGTAAAAAGGGTAGCCATTCCCACTGTAGGACGCTGAACGAGGTTGTTGACATGGTGGTTGGCGCAGATAAATCCGCCGGCATAAAGCCGTTTGAAACCATCCTCACCGAATTTGCTCCAATATCGTTCGATGTAATCAGGATGCATATTTTCGACCACCAGGCCAACAATCAGCCTTGGAGCAGCGGATGAAACTGTTGTATGCCCTTGTGAAAACAGACAAATAGGGAAAATCAAACTGACGAAAAACAAATATGTACGCCGAACCATAATTTTTTAATTTTAGACAAATGTAACGACTTGAGTCGAACCGTCAAAAAACAATTATTTTAGCACTTTCTTATGCAACAAAAAATCCACAATGCAGATGCTTCCGGTAAAAGAGGTTTGTGTAGAATCCTTCGATGAAGCGGTCAGAGCCATCGAAGCGGGCGCCACGCGTATCGAACTTTGCGAGAATCTCTCCGTTGGAGGTACGACACCCTCCTACGGAACCATCAGGAAATGTAAAGAAAAATTGAATGTACCGGTTATGGTGATGATCAGGCCCAGAGGAGGCAATTTCACCTACACTGCCGACGAGTTTGATATCATGAAGGACGACATCCTTAAATGCAGGGAACTGAAGGCTGATGGGATAGTACTCGGATTGCTGAACGAACTGGGTGAAATTGACGAAATCCGCACGAGACAGCTTGTCCGGATTGCGGGAAATATGCAAGTTACGTTTCACAAAGCCATTGATGTGGCGAAAGATATTCTGGATTGCGTGGAAATCCTCAAAAAGACAGGCGTAAAAAGGATATTGTCATCAGGAGGTGAAAAAACTGCATCAGACGGCCAGGATATACTGAATAAAATGATCAAGCTGGCTGCTCCGGACATGACAGTTATCGTTGCAGGAAAAGTTACATGGGAAAATTTTGCAGAAATCAGTGAGAGGATCCCTTCAGCCGAATACCATGGCAGAAGGTTGGTACCCTTCTGAAAATTAAAGGATCAAACATTTAACCACTTTAAACGACAAAAAATGGAGCGCTTCAAAAATAAATTTGCCTCGCTGATGATGATTGTGCTGGGTCTTTCGTTGTCGTGCCAAAGCCAGATGATTTCACTTCCAAAATATCAGATTCCTTTCGAAGCTAAGGGTATTTTGCTCTACAAGTTAGACGCTGATACCCTGTTTGGCGAGAAACAGCGTGTGATTATCGCTGAGATAAGAAGTGAAGCTGTCACAAAAAATAACCTGGTTATCGCTTATACTGATACGACATTGAAACAAACTAGCAAATTTGCTGAAGAAAACAAAGCTGTGGTAGCACTCAATGGAAGTTTCTTTAACGTCGAAAAAGGAGGTTCAGTTGCCTATCTCGAATCGGAGGGAAAAGTAATTGCCAGGAAAAAGAGTCCAAAGGAGAAATGGGCAAAAACAGATTCGTTGCTGAATGGGGCAATCGTAATCGATTATTCCGGGAAGATGAAAATTGAAGTCGCCAAATCCGAATCCTTTTACGAAAACTCGGCTTTGGAAAAAGAGGTACTCATCTCAGGTCCGGCCCTGCTGGCAGAAGGACAACCTCTTGCGCTCGAAAATTCCGAGTTTGTCCATAAAAAGCATCCAAGAACCTGCCTCTGCACTACGGAAACCGGAAGTATCCTTTTTATCGCAATTGACGGACGCAGCGAAGTGGCAGAAGGCATGAACCTGAAGGAAGTACAGGGTTTCCTGCTGCGACTGCCTTGCAGGGATGCCATCAATCTGGATGGTGGCGGTTCAACAACACTTTGGGTCAATGACGGATATCAAAAAGGGATACTCAACAAACCCAGCGACAAGGAGGGTGAACGACCCGTCGCGAATGTCATTCTAATCCAAAATTGAATCAATCTCAAAAGAAGGCTTAAAATTTGCTTAGACGGTCGGTGATACATGCAATCTTTGTCATAATAGCCTAAACATGAACTGTTTTCAGTAATAAATCCTTCACGGTCATTCTTGCAAAATTCAAGATAAACCATCATCTTTATCATGAATTTATAATTATTCGAAATTGAAATCATTGATTCTAACCATTTTTCTGCTTTTAACCTTAAAAAATTTATCTTCCGAAAATGTGCATCACTGCATATTCAATGAAGGTACAGAATGGGATATGCTGTATCATGAATTGGTAACAGTAGATAATTCACCCAAAGCAAAACCAGAGAAAGGAAGAAAATCAGAAGATTCTTCATTTGTAGTCACGCCGATGTCGCCTTCCCTGATCGTAATAAAGTCTCCAAAACTTAATTTAATTCATAGGGATACAACAAAACTTATACCCATCAATTCAATAAAATATAAACAAAGCCTGAATGAACTGATTATCAAAAATAATTTTGCTAAAAATATAATGGGTTATTTTCTTACTTCCTCAGGAACGACCATCAATAATGCCGGGGTTGAGAGTAACTCTTATTTTAAAATATTCGAAGGAAAAAAAATTGCGTCCATCCGGTTTGTCAAATTACACCCTTTCGGAACTTCTATTCACGATACCACACTTGTTGCAGACAGATGGATAGAAAAAGCAGGGAACAGACTTCATATGAATACGGTAGAATATAAACTGAGAATGCAGTTGCAATTTCATGAAGGGGAAAAAGTCATGCCCCAACTAATGGCTGAAAATGAAAAGTTACTTCGTGACAGAAATTACATTGAGGATGTAGCCATTCGTCTGGTGCCTGTCGTTGACAATCCGGATGAAGTCAATGTCATCATCATCAGTAAAGATAAATTTGAGTACGGTGTCAATGCCGGTGTTAGCCCCGACAACAGCAATCTGGAGGTTGTCAACGAGAATATGTTCGGACTGGGTCACAGATTAATAGTCGGGATGGCCCAAAAAAATGCATACCTGCCTGAAGTTGGTGTATATTCCTCTTATCACGTTGACAATCTCTTCGGCAAATTTATCAATTCGACCATTGGATTTTCTGATACCTACATCAAGAAAGACTGGAATATCTCTGTGGAAAGACAATTTCTTACATCGCTGGAGGAAAATGTTGGGGGAGCTTTATTCGATAACGTCTCCAGTTACAATTACATCGCTGAAGATCATCCAATCGCTCTGGATACCACTGTTGCCTATACAACGAGCGATCTCTGGTTTGCACACGCCTTCACCAGTCAACGAAACCTACAGAACAAAACAATTCTCTCCTTCAGGTATTATCACCAGGATTTTAATCGCAAGCCTGACAATTCATTCGGGAAAAGTGAGTTTTTGAGAAATCATGATTTCTTTCTCACCAGCATAGGGTTCTCGAAAAGAAACCTGTACAAAAATAATCTGGTTTATGGCTATGGCGTTACGGAAGATATCCCCTATGGACATTATTATGAAATCAATGCCGGATTAGACAAATCACAGTTTGGTGTATGGCCCTATCTCGGTTTTTCACTGAGCAATGCATTTATGGGCAAAGAGGGAAACTACTACTGCGGACAAGTTGCACTGGATGGTTTTTTTGACAGTGGGATTGTCAAACAAGGGACCTTCCTTGCCAGCGGAAAATTCTTCTCCAAAAAATTCTTTGCCTATGGCGACCCTGTCAGGCAATTTGCAAAGGTTGAACTGCTCGCGGGATTAAACCGTTTTGACGAAGAGTATATTACCATTGACAATCACTTCGGCATACGAGATTTTCATACCAGCGACCTGAGGGGAAAGTGCAGGTTAAAATTCAATTTTGAAACGGTAAGGTATTTAAAAATGAATTTTTATGGGTTCAAATTTACCAACTACCTTTATGCGGATTTTGCCTTCTTGTCTGACAAACTCAGAACCATTTTTAGTCGAGATTTTTATGCAGGTATTGGAACCGGACTAAGAATTTACAACGAATCTCTCATCTTTAAAATAATTGATATTCGGCTTTCCTGGTTCCCAGTTCTGCCTCCGGAAGAAATAAACCACTTTGGAGCGAACTTCCAGGGAATTACAAAATCCACATTCGATGATTTTCTGGGGAAAAAACCTGAAGTTATCAGGTATCAGTAAACTATTAAATTCCCATTACACCTACAGACCGGATATAACGACGATAGCTTTGCCTGTTAAGCAAAGCGCTACCGTACTTTCTATATTTGTCTATTGAACTCTTCACTTACATTATCCGGTTACTGATTCTTTCTGCAAGGAACGAATAAAGCAACTTACTAATGTTTTTACCCTTTCAACCTTTTTAGATTCGTTAACTATTTTAATTCAAACTGATCAGATCCTTCCTTATTTCCAGTTACCGAATCGTTTTGCAAGGAACAATTAAAGCAACTTACTAATTTTCGGATCTCTACCTGACCTCTCTCTAAATTTCTAAAATGAACTAATGTCTTTATCCTCTTTACACTGACAGTTACTGATTCTTTCTGCAAGGAACAAATAAAGCAACTTATTCATGTCTTTGGACCTTTAACCTGTATTCTGCTATTCCAATTGTTTCAATAATTTACTGGACTGTTCACGATAGAAACCATTTCTGGATACAATATATCTGAATTGTTTTACAGCCTTTTCGCGCTCTTCTATTTTGAGATAGCAAAGACCGATGTACCATTCAGATTGTTCGACCAATAGGTTATCCCCATGCCGAACAACATCATTGAAAGAATTTATTGCATTTTTAAAATCTCCAAGTCCCTGATAAGCAACACCTGAATAAAACCTGAGACTAAAGCCGTCTTGCTCTTTTACCGATGCGCTTTGCAGCATCTTCAGTGCGGTAGGATAGTTCCCCTTGTCAAGTTGCCGAAGAGCAATATTCATCTCATTGTTTATGGATGATGCAGACCTGGAAACATTTGAACCGTTTTTATATGGCTGATAATAAGATGTATACAATTGTTGGTTGGAGTATGTTTTATGCATTACCAAAGAGGAAAATGCAAGCATCACTACGATGGATGAGGCAACAGCATACCAGACAATTCTTTTGATTTTAGGAGATACACCAAGTTTTTCAATACTCCGATCATTTTCTTCCATTGCAATACCACGCAATTTAGCCCTCAACGCCATCACATCTTGTTCCGCAACAGCTTTATCCACCTCTTTATGGAAAGACAGTTCTGCAGCCAAACCTGCGTTGCTCAATAACTCTTCTTCAAAATGTGCCAGGGTAAGCTCATCCATGTTATCATTCAGATAGTTGTCAATCTCCTCAATGGACCTGGAATGAGAATTTTCTTTCTTCATCATCCGTTTCAATCCATTTCTAAGCTTCATGATATCACTCTCTTCAATGGCGCTGTTGACCTCCCTGTGAAGATCTATTTCGTTGGAAAGCGAGGCATTCATCATGGCCTCTCCCCTGATCATTGATTCAATTTCCTCATCAAGATCTCCGCAAACAAAGTCTTCTATCTGCTCAAATGTGCGCTCGTGTACAGTTACACTCTGAGCAATCGACTGAAGATTAGCCCTTAAGTCTATAATTTCTTTTTCTGAAACTGCATCCTGAATTTCATCAAACAGCAGTTCATCTTCAGTTGACATCAATTGATGGTCAATCTCATGATTCCCTTCAATCTCAGTAAAAAGGTCATGAATAACCTCTTTGGATGACAGGGCATGGTTCTTAATATGAAGCTTCTGAAGATAATTTCCGATCTCTGGTTCATAACCGTCAACGTTCAGATTGACAGCTTTAACCACCTCTTCTGATAAGCCAAAATAGGCTTCAGCATTATTGGAATGCTCAGTTGCAGAGGTATTAGGCGTATGGTTGGTAATATTTTCCAATTGACTGCGTAATAACATGATATCCTTTTCACCCAACGCCTCATCTATCTCAGCAGATAGTCTGATCTCCTCAGTCAGCGCCAGACCGTTGACCGGAACAGACTGAAGTTCATTCAGCTCCTCCTGCGTAAGGCTCTTGTATTCAGGCCTTTCTACGATCTTGTTGTGAATATTTGGAATCATTTTGTTAACTTTTTAAAATCACTTTAAGCTTATAATAGCTTATAATATTTTACTCAACTATTTACATAGTTGTATAACTATGTTTTCTCAGAAAACCGAACCAATAAAATGTCGTTGACTGAAAAAACTAAATAAAAAAGGGAATTAATCAGGGATGATGATTGGAACTGGGATGCCGTATCCTACTGAGAAATCTGGGATGATAATTGGAACTGGGATACCGTATCCGCCTTTAACTGATGCCAATTCTTCTGTGGAAAGCACTTCTACTGTCAGGTAATTGAAATTTTTCATGGTAAAATGTCTTAATAAGTTGATAATACTTTATTGTTCCTTGCATCTCTTAATACCATGAAAGGGCAAAAGGTAACCCTGTATTGGGAAAAAAAATAATATTTTTTCAATTTATTTTATATTCTACTGAATTTGTGACAGTTAAAATAAAATAATATTT
>CAIUUO010000004.1 GCA_903902325.1 uncultured Bacteroidia bacterium | reverse complement strand
TTTCCATCAGTTTGCCAAATTCCTTATTATTCATAATTTCTACGTTGCAATATGAATCAATAATTCAATCAAATTCTCATTCGATTCCTCAAATCTCCGGAGTCCTCAACTCTAAGTACTCTAAGTACTCCAAACTCTAAGTACTTTATTCTTTGTGCGTAATCAACTTCTGCCCAATGCTGCATTCCAGACATCGCCTGGGTTCGCAATACATGTGGTGCAAATGAATCAGCGCCTGCGATTCGAGTGCATTGAAAGCTTCGATACCCGAAGAAGCCCAATGACGAAGAATGGTATTGTTTTCGGCTGGAAGCTCTTCCATGATCTGCAGTGCGCGTTCCTTCAACTCCTGCTTGTTGTTTTTTTCGCCGTAGAGAAATAGGAATGGGACCAGGACATTGACTAGTATCAGTTGAAATGACTCCTCCCCCATTGTTTTTTTCTGGAATTTGGAAGATTTCAGAAAAGTGAAATGTGTGTCCCAAAATGGATTTGTCTCCGATTTGAAGAGGGTTCGATACGCATCAAGGCCTTGCGGCATAAGTATGATAGAAAAGAGGGAAGAAGAATGATGCAGGATTCCTGCAAGTTGCGCCAGCCTTAATGTTGGAAAATTGAGCGGATGCATCCGCATGAATTTCCAAAGATGGCCCTGTAATGGTTTAAGCCCATATTTCTGCGACAGGAAATGATGCTCATTCACCAGAGACCTGGGATATTCTTCAAACTGGATATTTTCCTGCAGCAAACCAGCCTGACCAAACAAGAGCGCCTCCAACTGAAAAAGCGATTCGTGATGTCTTTGCAGAACGTTTAATGGCAGCGACCTGGCCAGCATCTCAAATGGATCTCCGTTCTGGCGAAAGCCAAAACTGCGTACCAGCATCCGGTAAAATGTCTCACTCCAGTCACCCTTTGAACTTTCAAGTAAGGTTTCCATGGTTTCGATTTTTCGCTGAAGACGTTCAATTGCAAGACCGTTGAGAAAGAACCTGACTCTGAACGGATCGATCCTGTTGATCTGAGATGCACAATTGACCCAGTCGTGCTGTTGCATCAAAGCTTTGTAGTTGTATTCGATCCACAAGGGCCAGCCAATTTCTATCGTTGGGATCTGTGAGCCAGCTGTGTTTCTGACGGGAACATCATTTTCCGCCACAACGTGCAAAACCGTATTCCGATAAAGCGGATCTGACTGATGACCATGCCTGTTCCAATCGGATGCTTTCAGGTGGATCTCTACATTCCCTGCCCAAAGTGTTTTTCCAATCCTGATCCGGGCATCAAAAAAATCGGGACCGGCGTGGATATTGTGTCTTCCGGGGTTGACAATTTCAATATTTTCCCCTTCTGCTGTGGACAGATTGGAGGGTTCAAATAGCCTGTTCTTCCAGATAAAATGGAGAAATTCTTCTTTCATCGCTTCTATTCACCTTCACTGACTATAAGTTACGGCAAATAGAGGAGAAAAAAGAAAAAATTGAGACAATTCGATGATGTAATGATTTGCTGATGTGATGACTTGCTGATTAGACCATTTGCAATTGGGAAATTGTTGATTTAGGTTCCACTTTCAGCTAAAAGCTAATGGCTAACAGCTAATGGCTTTTTTAATTTCTCAGTCCGAAATCTTGCGAAGCAATGTCATGCCATCGCGCATTGGAAGGATGGTTGCCTCGACGCGGGGATCACTATTGACATAATCATTGAATTCCAAAATAGCGATCGTTTGCCCGTCATTCGGGGTGATTTTCCCAACAACCTTTCCACCCCAAAGTGTATTGTCAGCGATAATCAGTCCACCGGTTGTCATTTTTGGCAGAATCATCTGGTAATGGGACAAATATTGTCGCTTGTCGGCGTCGAGAAAAGCCAGCTCAAACTTTTCGTTCAACAGGGGCAGAATATCCGTTGCATCTCCCACATGTTGAATAATCTTTTCCTTCAGCCCTGTCTTTAGAAAATATTCTGCAGCAAAATCAACGAGTTCATCATTGATTTCAATGGTATGAAGGAGACCATCCGGTGCAAGCCCTTTGGCCAGACAGATCGCAGAATAGCCCGTATATGTTCCTATTTCAAGGATTCTGTGCGGCACTATCAGGTGGCTCAAAAGCGTGAGCAGGGTACCCTGTAGGTGCCCGGAGCACATTCTGCCGTTGACGAGTCTAAGGTGCGTTTCACGGTAGAGTCTTGTCAGAATGGGATCCTCTTCAACCGAGTGTGAGAGGATATATTTCTCAAGCAGATGATCAATCTTCATTGGTAAATCAGGGTAGAAAGTTTTTTGGGTTCCAGAATATTGTTCGCTGTTTCCATCAACTGGGAAGAAGTAATCTCACTTATTTTCCTGTATATTTCTTCCAGACTCTCTACTTTATCGAAAATCAGCATGCTTTTGCCAATGGCCAGCATCAAATCTTCATAATTCTCTTGTGACATGGCCAACTGTCCAATCAGCTGTTTTCTTGCTTTGCTGAGTTGAAGGTCGCCCAGCGCCTTGTTCTGAAGGAGGCTGATCTCTCGGTAGATAAGAGTCAGTGCGCGGTCCAGGTTCTCCGGGTCCGTACCAAAATAAATCGTAAGTGTTCCGGTATCTGTATAGGCTGTGTAGGAAGATTCAAGATTATAGGCAATTCCGTTGCGTTCACGAAGACTCAGATTCAACCTGGAATTTCCGGATTGCCCGCCGAGTATGCTGTTTAATAGCACCAGCCGCAATCGCTCAGGATGATATACGTCAAATGCCTCGCCTCCCAGGATACAGTGTGCCTGAAAAGTACCTTTTTCGACCTTCAGAAATTTAGGAATGTATGATATAAACTTGGTCCGACGATCCTGACGAAGATTTGAAGTAAATCTTTCAAAATATCTTTGAGCCAGATGAAAGAATTTTTTGGCCGGTATATTGCCAACCGAACAGACAACAATCTGATCCGTATGGTAGTTTTCTGCTATGAATCTGCGGATATCTGAGGCTTGAAAACCTCGGACCAGTTCAGGGGTACCCAGAATGTTCCTGCCCATCGGATGACCTTCATAAATCAGCTCTTCAAATTCATCAAATATCAGTTCGGAGGGAGTATCGTTGTATGAATTGATCTCATCCACGATGACTTCCTGCTCTTTTTTTATTTCCTTATCAGGGAAAGTACTGTCAATCAGAATATCACTAAACAGTTCTATCGCACGTTCGTAATATTCGCATAGGAATGATGCATGAATGGCCGTCTCTTCCTTGGATGTATATGCATTCATTTCACCTCCAACATCCTCGAGGCGGCTGATAATATGATAGGCTTTTCTTTTGGCCGTTCCTTTAAATATCGTATGCTCGATGAAGTGTGCCATTCCCTGCTCGCCGGGAGTTTCATCGCGTGAGCCTGTATTGATAACCACTCCGCAATGGGCTACCGGAGAATCGACTTGTGTATGGATCAGTCTGATCCCGTTGGGTAATGTTATGGAGTAATATTGCATAGGCAAAGATAAACAAAAAAGGAAAGGGTAAAGATTGCTCTTTACCCTTTCGTGGTGCCACCAAGAATCGAACTAGGGACACACGGATTTTCAGTCCGTTGCTCTACCAACTGAGCTATGGCACCCTATTTAAATGCGGTGCAAAGATAATTATAAAATCTTTCCATCCAAATTTCTATTCTTATTTCGACTCAAAAACAGATTCCTTCATCCAAAACAGTCTGTTTTCGTGGATAAAATCTTCGAGCCTACGTGGTTCAGATCCCGTCAATTCCTTGAAAACGCCGGAAACATGGCCCATTTTCCCGCTTCTTGCAGCTTCATATAACAAGGAAAGTGTTACAATAAAGGGCATTCCCTTTTTCTCTCGCATTTTCTGACGGATAAATTTTATGGTGGAAGGATGCGCATATTTGATTTCCCTTCCCAATTCTTTGGTAAACAGGGCTTCTATCTTGTAGAAATCCATCGGTTCCTGACCTGTAATCTCATATTCCTTGCCATCATGTCCGGGTTTGGTCAGCAGTTCTCCGGCGACAATAGCCACATCGCGGGCATCTATATAATTCACAGACCCTGCTCCTGCCGGGATATAAACACGGTCATTATTCTTGATATCCTGACCATGAAGGGTAATTAGATTCTGCATATAAAGGGATGGACGAATAATGGTGTGGGGAGTACTCATCTTTTTCAGATGTGTTTCAATCCTGTGATTGGCAAAAATCCGGTTACGTTGAGCCCCTACGATAGATACGAAAACCAAGTGTTTGACATCCGATTTTTCGACCTGGTCAAGAAAAGGGAAAATATGTTTGGAAACGTCAGATATCTGATTTGGTCTGATCAGCAATAATTTATTTACACCTTTTAATGCCGCGGCATACGTTTTGGGTTCATCAAATTCAAAATTTACAAATTGGGCTTTGCTTACACCTTCCAATTTCTGAGCACGCTCAATCCCTCTCACAGCTGCCACTACCTTATAATCCTGAACATCCTGGCTCAGAAGAAACCTGACAGTGGCGAGCCCAACATTTCCAGTCGCACCCGTTATCAATATTTTATCCATAGAAGGATCATCTATTAAATTCGAAAAGTAAAATTCCGGCTATCAATGAGGCAAAAATATAGTTTTTAATCTCAATCTTCCCGTGATGAAGCAAAAATTTCTTCAATCAGGTCTCTGTATTTCTGCTCGATTACTTTTCTCTTTAATTTTAGCGTCTGCGAAAGTTCTCCTGAAGCGGCTGACCACGTATCAGAAACCAACCTGATACGTTTGATCTCTTCATGCTGACCCAGTGTTTTATTGATCTCCTTTACTTCAGCCTGAAACATGGACAAGACCTCAGGTTGAGAAATAAGGTCAGCATTGTCGGTAAAAAGAATCTGATGCTCATTGCAGCACTCATGCAAATAGACGAAATTTGGTGCGATCAGGGCGCTTGCAAATTTTTCGTGGTTGCCAATCACACAGGCCTGCTCAATCAATACGGATTCTTTCAGTTTGTTCTCAATCAGTTGCGGGGCAATGTATTTTCCTCCTGATAGTTTAAAAATTTCTTTTTTGCGATCTGTAATTTTCAGGTACTTACCTTCATCGAGCATTCCGACATCCCCTGTATGGAACCAGCCATCTGCATCGATTACTTCATTGGTCAAACCTGGTTCCTTGTAATAGCCCATCATCAGATTAGGTCCTCTTGCAAGAATTTCACCATCTTCAGCGATTTTCACTTCCACACCCCTGATAACAGGGCCGTTGGTTCCAATTTTTATTTCACCTGTAACTGCATTGCTAACGGCAATAACCGGGGAAGTTTCTGTTAGTCCGTAACCTTCCAGCACTTTCAGTCCGGCAGCACTAAAAACACGTGCAATCCGCGATTGCAACAGTGCTCCTCCCGAAACGATCAGTTTGATATTGCCGCCCAATCCTTCCCTCCATTTGGAATAGATCAGCCTGTCTGCAATCCCAAGTTTGATTCTTTTCATCAAACTGAATTTTTTATTGAAGTCGAAATCTTTCCCCTGCTCAACAGCCCAAAAGAAGAGTTTAAACTTGAATCCCGTGAGTAATTTACCCTTGGCCATGATCCCGTCGTAAACGCTCTCCATCAGGCGGGGAACTGCGGTGAAGATATGAGGTTTAACCTCCTTGATGGATTGTACGATCTGAGGCAGACTTTCCACATAATAAATACCAATGCCCCTGTACATAAAGACATAGTTTACAGTGCGCTCAAATATATGGCACAATGGTAAAAATGAGATAGACCTATGTTCAAGACCCAGGTCAAAATGGTGGGAACAGGCTTCAAAGTTGGAAACCAGGTTCTTGTGAGAAAGCATCACTCCTTTGGGAATTCCAGTTGTACCGCTCGTATAGATCATGGTTACCATATCCTCCTCCTGAATGCTGTTTTTTATCTCAGTCAACCTCTGCCGAAGAATCTCCTCGTTCCTCTCACCTAATTCCAAAAGGACAGATAAATTATCTGCACCCACGATCTCATTGAAGGTAAAAACCTTCTCCAGACTCACTACCTCAACCTCAACCGGTGACAATTTATTGTATAGTTTTTCGTCAGAGATGAACAGGAAACGGATCTCGGCATGTTTGAATATGTAGCTGTATTCATCTTCGCTGATCGTAGGATAAACAGGAACATGAACAGCACCTGTCATGGCCAGAGCCATATCGACGAAACTCCATTCAGGCCTGTTTCCGCTTACGGTTGATACCCTGTCACCCTTTTGTATACCTAGCGACAGTAATCCATAAGCCAAAAGTTCAGCTTTTCTGGCAAATTCTTCCGTACTGTATTTTACCCATTGATTACCCTGTTTGCCGGCGACAGCATCCTCCCGCGAAAGGTTCCTGAGGCAATGTTCAAGAATATCGAATGTACGTTTCACCTCCATATCTCAATTTTTACCATAAAAGTAAAAATTAAAGATAATTACAAATGGGCAAACACACTGTTCCTGCAATTTCAGATGGGAAATATGCCTGCTCACTACCTATTTAGAATGAACCTTTCGAATGGGAAAGTGGATTTTTCAATATCAACCTACCAGATAACTATTCTCATTGAATCTGCGGTTGCTCCTTTGCATCCGAAAGCTTCATTAAACTCCTTCATTAACAAAAGTGGGGCGTTGATTCTCCAGCGGGCAGGTGTATGGGGATCTGTCTGTACCTGGCTGATCAGACTCTCATTGGTCATATTTTCACGCCAAACCTGCGCCCAGCCCAGGAAAAAACGTTGTTCAGGAGTAAACCCATCAATCGGCTCGGGACGCTTTTTACCTTCCATTGATTTTTCCAATGCATAATAGCCAAGGGTCAATCCTCCCAAGTCAGCAATATTCTCACCCAGCGTCAGTTTACCGTCTATCTTGAATCCTTTCGTAACTTCAATAGCTGCAAAATAGTTTTCCATCTTTTTACCAAGTGCAGCAAAATTCGTCGAATCAGCCGGAGTCCACCAGTTACGCAGGTTGCCTGTTCCATCATATTTTGCTCCCTGGTCGTCAAATCCATGGGTAATCTCGTGACCTATCACAGCAATAATCCCCCCATAATTGATGGCATCATCGGCATCCGGGTTAAAGAATGGCGGTTGAAGGATGGCAGCAGGAAAGACGATCTCGTTGTTAGTTGGATTGTTGTAGGCATTGATGGTTTGTGGCGACATTCCCCACTCCTTTTTATCCACTGGTTTCCCTACCCTGGCCAGCATGTCACGATGTTCCCACAACGAAATTTGCATGCTGTTTTCAACCAGTTTGTCTGCTTGTATGTCAATGGTCGAATAGTCTTTCCAGGTGTCGGGATAACCAATCTTCCAGCTAAAGGCTGCCAGCTTTTCTTTCGCCTTCTCCTTTGTGGGTGCACTCATCCAAGAAAGTTTCTCAATTCGGTCACGATATGCAGCACGAACGTTTTCAATCATATCTGACACCTTTTTCTTGGAGGACTCGGGAAAATATTTCGCTGCGAAAAGCTTTCCCAAAGGCATTCCCAACCTGTTGTTGACAGTAATTATGGCACGTTCTGCACGAGGTCGTTGCTTTTTAACACCATACATTATGGTTCCGTAAAAATGGAAAGATTCACTATAAAAGGCATATGGCAAAACATTGGCGTAAGCGGAAAGCAGATGCCACCGGTAATAGCATTTCAGTACCTCTGTCGGCGTACTTTTAAGGAGTTGATTCAGATTCTTTACATAGTTTTTATCGTGGACAATCACGGTATCAGTTTTCAAACCGTAATTTTTATAATAACCTTCCCAGTTAATTTCCGGTGCAAGCAGATGAAGTTCTGAAGAGGCGATTTTATTGTACATCTTCACTGGATCGCGCATTTCAAAATTCTTCAGTTGAATCAATGCCAAACTGGTTTCGAAATCGAGGATTGTTTTTCCCGGATCAGTCACCTTCCATTCGGCCAGCGAAAACATGAAGTCCACATGTTTTACAAATTCAGCCCGGATTTTGACCATGGAAGAATCCTTATTTTCATAATAGTTGCGGTCGCCCAGCGACAAACCGCCCTGTCCCATAAAGACGGCATTCATGGTACTGTTCCGGTCGTCAGGACCAACTCCGACTGTAAATGGGCCACTAAACCCCAATTGATCCAATTCCCCTGAAAGTGCTATCAGTTCCGAAATATCCTTTATCGCCAAAATTTTATCCAGCAACGGTGTGATTGGCGAAATTCCGCGTTTTTCGATGATGGAAGTATCCATATAGGATCTGTAATAATCAGTGATCTGCTGAGCCTCACTCCCTTTCGCCAGACTATTCTGTGCCAGCAAATCATTTACTATTCCTTTGATTTTAACTTCCCGAGTCTCCTTATCCAGAATATTGAAAGAACCCCACGAATTTTCAGTTCCAGGAATGGGGTTGTTCTTCTTCCAGTTACCGTTGACATAACTATCAAAATCTTCACATGGTTTAATTGATTTATCCATTGTGGATATATCAAATGCAGGAATTTTTTTTACCTCAGCGGCTGGTTTGGAATTATTTGTACAAGAGAAAAAGCCAAGCAATGAGGTGACAGACAGAGCAACCACCAAAAATTTAACCTTTTTCATAAGTCAATCGAGTTGGGATTTGTATAATATTAATCTTTGGGAAATATACAATTAATTTTAAAACGCACTCTCACCACGGTGACGCCGCTTGAATGTCGCTGAATCTTAGGTGGACGGTTTCAAATGTCCTTTTGGATAATTCCTCAAATTTGCACCATTGTGAATATACTACAATTTCACAGTGACTCCCCATTCCTGGGTTTTCGTATTTTTCTCCGTGAGAAAAACATACAGCATGGTACCGAAAAACAGTATGGAAACCCAGCTAAGTGGAGCAGGAGGACCGCCATCTATATTTCGTACCATGATCTATTGGTACAATGCTGCAATAAAACTGGCCGATGGAGCGTTTCCGGTTGAAAATCGTCTTTAATGCAGCAGTCAATCAGTGTGATATTTATTTATGTCGCGCAAAGCTCGCAAAGAACGCAAAGAAAATATCTTAAACTTTGCGTTCTTTGCGAGCTTTGCGCGACATACTCTTTTAGATATTCTCTTTTAGATATACTCTTTTGCCTTCGCAAGAAGATCGTCGATGCCTTTTGGATTCTTTCCTCCTGCACTTGCATAAAACGGCTGGCCACCTCCGCCACCATCAACGATTTTGGCCAGGTCACGAATGATATTACCTGCATGCAACCCCTTTTCTTTGACGAGGTTATCAGCGATCATGACATGCACGGAGGCCTTGCCGTCGATCTCGGCAGCAAAAACAAGGAAGAGATCTTCTACTTCACCTTTTAACTGGAAAGCCAGATCCTTGATGATTCCGGCATCATCAACAGGCAGTTTGGCTGCCAGAAAGTTGATCCCGTTGATACTCTCTACCTGGGTAAGAAGATTCCTTTTAAGACCCGATGCAGCCTCTTTCTTGTATGTATCTATCTGGCTGGAAAGTACTCCGATCTTTTGAAGAAGCTGTTCTACAGCTCCTTTCAGATCCGTCGGATGGTTAAGCAAAGAACCTATTTCCTTGGCAATCTTCATTTTATGCCTGAGGAACTCTTCGGCAGCGCCGGCCGTGATGGCCTCAATTCTTCTGACTCCGGCAGAAATGGAACCTTCTGAAATGATCACAAACTGGCCTATTTCGCCCGTTGCATCCACATGAATTCCACCGCACAATTCTATCGAATCTCCAAATTTGATCACCCGAACCTTGTCACCGTATTTTTCGCCAAACAAGGCAATGGCACCCAGTTTTTCGGCATCTGCCATCGGCATTTCCCGATGTTCGTCCCTGGAAGCATTTTGCCTGATCAGCTCATTCACCCTTCTTTCGATCCTCTCAATCTCATCATCAGATACTTTCTGAAAGTGAGAAAAGTCAAACCTCAATGAATCCGGCGTAACCAACGATCCCTTTTGTTCAATATGTGTACCCAGGATCTCTCTCAGGGCATGATCCAGGAGATGCGTTGCTGTGTGGTTGTTGGCAGTCAGCCTTCGTTTTGCAATATTCACTTCACCTGCAAAAACAGAGGACGGATCAGCAGGAAGAACTTTAGTCAAATGGACTGTCAAGCCGTTCTCTTTGACTGTATCGAAAATTTCAGTTTTTGACCCTCCCGATTCGATAAATCCTGTATCACCAATCTGCCCGCCGGATTCTGCGTAGAATGGTGTTTTGTCAAATACCAGTTGAAAATATTCTCCCTTTTTGTCTTTGACCTTACGGTAACGGCATATTTTCAGTTCAGAATTGGTGGTATCATAACCTACAAATTCGCTCTCGAGCAATGGACGAATTTCCATCCAGTCGCCGGTTTCGAGTTGGGTCGCATTCCGGGAACGGTTTTTTTGCTCCTCCATGGCCTTTTCAAACTCCTGGCGATTGACGGTAAATGACTCCTCCCGCAGGATCAGCTCTGTTAAATCGAGCGGGAATCCATAGGTGTCGTATAATTCGAAGGCAACGTTGCCACTTATTTCCGTGTGGTTCTTCTTTCTTGCTGCATCCATGATGCTTTCAAGCATGCGGATACCTGTCTCCAGGGTACGAAGGAAAGAATCTTCCTCTTCACGGATCACCTTGGTTACCAGATCCCGTTGTTTATTCAGCTCCGGGAAGGCGGCACCCATCTGATCGGCAAGCACATTGATCAACTGGTGCATAAATGGTTTTCTGAAACCCAGGAATGTATAGCCATATCTTACTGCCCTGCGCAAAATGCGGCGGATCACATAACCTGCCTTGTTGTTGGAAGGCAATTGGCCATCCGTAATGGCAAATGCAATGGCGCGGATATGGTCCGCAATGACACGCATGGCGATGTCAGATTTCTCACTCTCACCATATTTTTTTCCGGCCAGATATCCGATTTCGGTAATCACGGGCTGGAAGACATCCGTATCATAGTTGGATTGTTTCTTTTGTAAAACCATGCAGAGGCGTTCGAATCCCATCCCTGTATCAACATGTTTTGCAGGAAGCTCTTCCAGTTGGCCACTTGCCTTTCTGTTGAACTGAATGAAAACCAGATTCCATATTTCAATTACCTGGGGATGACTCTCGTTGACCAGATCCCTTCCGGGGATTTTCGCACGTTCGTCATCATTGCGGATATCCACATGTATTTCGGAGCAGGGTCCGCAAGGTCCACTGTCGCCCATCTCCCAAAAATTATCTTTCTTGTTTCCAAAGAGGATATGATCATCGGGGAGGTATTTCCTCCACAAGGCAAGAGCCTCAGAATCAACAGGGACCCCATCCTTTTCATCACCTTCAAAAACAGTGGCATATAATCGGTCGACAGGAATATCGAAACGACCCACTAATAATTCCCAGGCCCAATCGATGGCTTCCCTCTTGAAATAATCGCCAAATGACCAATTGCCCAGCATTTCGAACATGGTATGGTGGTAAGTATCGTGGCCAACTTCCTCCAGGTCGTTGTGTTTCCCTGAAACGCGCAGACATTTTTGGGTATCTGCAATCCGGGGACTCTTCACTGGCGCATTGCCCAGAAAAATGTCCTTGAACTGGTTCATGCCGGCATTTGTAAACATCAGTGTCGGGTCGTTCTTCACGACCATGGGAGCAGACGGGACAATCTGGTGTGATTTGGAGGCAAAAAATTCCAAAAAAGCTTCGCGTATCTGTTTCGAATCCATAATTGAATTGTGTTAAAAACATTTAAATGGCATTCATCTTCCGGTCAAAAACCTCCAAATGCCTTTAAATAAACTAAATTTGCCCTCCTTTGAGGCTACTCAGGGGGTCAAAATCGTTGCAAAATTAGATTATTTCATTAATTTTGACCTACCTGTGACCAAAATAAATCATTTAGAATGGGTATAACCAATTACAGATTTAATCCCGATACCTTAAGTTTTGACAAGATCGAACGCAATCTTCGTTCGCTCGTCAAAAAGATTTTGGGATATTTATCCACAGGAATAGTTTCAGGGATTATCTTCTTTTTCATATTCCTCCAGTTTTTCGAAACACCTGTTACCAAGAGATTGAAAAGGGAGAACCAGCAACTATTGTCCCAATATAATCTGATGAATAAGGATATTGAGAAGATATCCAGGGCTATGGAGGATATTCAGATGCGCGACGACAATATTTACCGGGTTATTTTTGAAGCCAATCCCATCCCCTCTTCGGTCAGAATGGCCGGGTTCGGTGGTGCGAACCGCTACACCAAATTGGAGAGCATGGATAATTCAGAACTGATTATTTCCGTAGCAAAAAAGCTGGATATCCTTTCCAAACAAGTCTATGTCCAGTCAAAATCATACGACGAAGTCGTCAAGATGGCATTGGGCAAAGAAAAAATGCTGGCTAGTATTCCATCGATCATGCCCGTTTCGAACAAGGACCTGAAGCGAACGGCCTCCGGGTGGGGCATGCGCATGCATCCGATCTACCGGATACCAAGGTTTCATTATGGGATGGACTTTACGGCGCCAACAGGAACGGATGTTTTTGCTACAGGTAACGGAATCGTGAAAGAAATCGGAAGGGAAAGCGGATATGGGAATATCGTTGTCATAGATCATGGCTATGGATACGAAACCCTGTACGGACATCTGCTTAAAGCCAATGTCAAGGTGGGTCAGCAGATCAACAGGGGCGATGTAATAGGCTTTATTGGTAGTTCGGGCGCCTCGACAGCTCCTCATTTGCACTATGAGGTGATGAAAAATGGTCAGAAAGTCAATCCGCAAAACTATTACTTCCAGGATCTTAATCCGAACGAATACGATAAGATGATTTCCATCTCAACCAACATGGGACAAAGTTTCGACTAATTTAAATACCAAGACCGTGGGATACAAAGCGCCTAAATCAGAAAAACTTTATTTCTCGATCAGTGAAGTTGCCGAGAAATTCAACCTTGCACCTTCCGCCCTTCGTTTCTGGGAAAAAGAATTCGATACCATCAAGCCCTTTAAAAATAAAAAAGGGAACCGGTTTTATACCCAGGAGGATATTGACCATATTGCGATGATCAATCATCTGGTGAAGGAACGCGGATTGACCCTGAAAGGTGCCAAGGCTAAAATAAAGGAAAACAAGGATGAAGTGGAGCATAATTATGAAATTGTGCAAAAACTACAGGAGATCAAGAAATATCTGATCGAGATCAAAGAAACACTATGAAATTTGGACTAGGTACAATTGGCAAGGGACAATTATCCGGAAATAATACCAAGCATTTCTATCATCTCCATCTCCCATTTCTTATCAGGATAAATATTTGAAATTGAATCCAATGCTCCTTAGGAATATTATTGATCACCTCGAAAATGTTGCACCTGTTCATTATCAGGAATCATACGACAACGCCGGTTTGATTGTTGGCGATAAAGCCAATGAGGTCGAGTCAGCCCTGATCACTCTCGATGTGACTGAGGAGGTGATCGATGAGGCGATCTCAAAAAATTGTGGTCTGATTATCAGTCATCATCCGCTTATCTTCAAAGGAATCAAGCGAATTACCGGAGACAACGAAGTTGAAAGGTGCCTGATCAAAGCAATACGAAACAATATTGCCATTTATGCGGCACATACCAATCTGGATAGCATCACAGGAGGAGTCAATTCAAAAATCTGTGCGAAACTTGGACTAAAAAATTGCCGCATACTTTCTCCTGCTAAAAATCAGCTTTTGAAGATTATCACATTTGTGCCTGAACATCACCTTGAAACTGTACGCTCCGCACTCTTTGATGCGGGTGCAGGTGTCATAGGTAATTATGATCAATGCAGTTACAGCGGTGCCGGCCATGGTACTTTCAGGGGGAACGAGGAAAGCCATCCGTTTGTTGGTTCAAAGGGAGAAATGCACACGGAGAAGGAGTGCCGGATTGAAACAATTGTCCCCCGGCACCTGGCTTCCAAAGTGATTTCCGCGCTCCTCGCATCACATCCCTACGAGGAAGTCGCCTATGACCTGGTACCCCTGGAAAACGAATTTTATTCTGTTGGAACCGGAATGATCGGGGAATTGGAAATTCCTGTGGATGAAGTTGATTTTCTTACCTCCGTGAAAGAAATTTTCGGTTGCAAAATGATCAAACATACGGCACTGCTTAACCGTAAGTTAAGTAAAATTGCCGTTTGCGGAGGTTCAGGCAGTTTTCTGGTTTCCAAAGCCATTATCGCTGATGCGGATCTCTATATCTCTGCCGACTTCAAGTACCATGATTTTTTCGAAGCCGACAAAAAGATCGTTCTTGCCGACATTGGCCATTATGAGAGCGAACAATTTACGAAAGAGGTTTTAAAAGAGATAGTTTTAAAAAAATTCCCTACATTTGCACTCCGTTTGTCGGATGTAAAAACCAACCCGGTTTCTTACCTGTAAACGTTAAAGTAAAATTATAATATTGCGGATATGTCGTTAGAAATTAACAAAACAACCGAAGGCAAAGAAGTTTCAGTTCAGGAGAAATTGAAAATGCTCTATGAATTGCAAACCGTTGTTTCAGAAATCGATAAAATCAATACCCTGCGCGGAGAGTTGCCTTTAGAGGTTCAGGACCTCGAAGATGAGATCGTCGGATTGAAAACCCGTCTTGCTAACCTTCAGGATGAGATAAAAAACCTCAATACGGCTGTCGCCAACAAAAAAACCGAGATCAAGGATTCAAAAGCCAAGATCGACAGGTACAAGGAGCAGCAGGAGAATGTTCGCAACAACCGTGAGTTTGATGCCATCTCCAAAGAAATGGAGTTCCAGACGCTCGAAATTGAATTGGCTGAAAAGAGAATCAAAGAATATTCGATTGATGTCAAAAGCAAGGGAGAACTGCTTGACGCCTCCAACTTATTGTTGAAAGAGCGTGAAGAAGACCTGGTACGCAAGAAAAAAGAGCTGGAAGAAATTACCGCCGAGACAGCCGTTGAAGAAGATCTGCTGAAAGCAAAAACAGCGAAAATCGCAACATTGATCGAGGAGCGTCTGCTGACTGCCTTCAACAAGATCAGGAAAAATGCACGCAACGGCTTGTCTGTTGTAACAGTTCAGCGTGATGCCTGCGGAGGTTGCTTTAACAAGATCCCGCCACAGAGGCAACTTGATATTGCTTCCCGCAAAAAAATCATTGTTTGCGAATATTGCGGAAGGATTCTTGTCGATAAGGACATAGCAACACCTCAGGAAGAAGAGAATTAATCTAAAATCCAAATATTAGGAAAAAGCCGCAGTTTGCGGCTTTTTCTATTTAAACCCTATTCGATTTCTCTGATTCTGGGCTGCATTCAGTTTATCCTTGTTCAACAGAAAATTGATTGCGTCGTATACATCCTTAAATTGTTTGTTGTATCTGCTTTCAAGTTCCTGCAGTTTAGCCGTTAATTCTTTGTGTGTCATTGCAAATTGTCTCACCATGACAAACGCCCTCATAATCATTATATTTATTTGAATGGCTTTGGGGCTTTTCAATACGCTGGACAACATTGCCACACCTTGTTCAGTAAATGCATAAGGCAAATATTTGCTGTACTTCCCTCTGCCATTCTCTAAGGTCACATTTTGTGACCTTAGAGAATGGTATTCGTCTCGGGTCAGCTCAAACATGAAGTCCTGCGGAAAACGATCCATATTACGTTTGACTGCCTGTTTCAAAACTTTGGTTTCAACTTCATACAAAGTTGCCAGGTCATAGTCGGTCATTATCCTATTTCCCCTAATCTCATGAATTTTTTGCTGAATTACCTGAAGTTGCATGGTACAAATTATTCCTTTCCCAAATCTCCGCAATTACGCAGATTCCTGTATATTAATTTACACCAAAAAATTGACAAAAACGAATTATATGCACAAGTTGACCCTGAAACGGACTCGGATCATGTACTAAATATCAAAAAAAATGCCCCGGGACGGAGCACTTTCTATATTTTATATTTTTGAATTACCATTCACCGCCAGCACCGCCGCCAC
>CAIUUO010000003.1 GCA_903902325.1 uncultured Bacteroidia bacterium | reverse complement strand
TCGGGAATCAGGTGCTGGCTCCCGAATGGACCGATTTCAACAAGCGGGTTCAGTACCAGAGTTACGATGTAACCCAAAGCCTTAAGATAGGTGAAAATGTGCTCTCATCGCTTTTGGGTGATGGCTGGTATATGGGTATGCTGGGACCAACAAAATGGCATAAGGACTACCCGCGCAGGGGTGTCTACGGAAATGATCGCCGCCTGATAGCTCAGTTGGTCATTAACTATGCAGATGGAACAAACCAGATTGTTGCCACGGATGGTTCCTGGAAGGTTAACAACAAGGGATTTATCCTTTCCGCCGACAATTTCCTGGGCGAGCAGATAGATGCTCAGAAGATTCCCGTTGGCTGGAAAGACATTGATTTTAATGATACCTCATGGGGCAAGGTGTATGTTGATGATGCCGCTGATAAAAATCTGGAGGCTCAGAAAAATGAACCTGTTCGCGTTTATAAATATCTGCAACCCGTAAAAATATCCCCCTTCGGAGATAAGTATATTGTTGATTTTGGACAAAGTCTTACAGGTTGGACCCGTTTAAAGGTGAAGGGGGAGAAGGGAACGAAGATAAAAATTCGTCATGGTGAAATGCTGGATGATGACGGTTCCTTATACACCAAAAATCTGGCTGCAGCAATTCAGAATGACGATTATATCTTATCCGGCGGTCAGGATGAATTTGAGCCCACATTTACCTATCATGGGTTCCGGTATATCGAGATCTCGGGTTTAACAAGTGCCCCTGATCAAAATACGATTGTTGCATGTGCCCTCTCATCTGATCCCGAAGTGACCGGTTCGTTTGAATGTTCAAATCCAAAGTTAAACCAGCTGACAAAAAATATTCTCTGGACGCAGCGTGATAATATGACGAGTATCCCCACCGATTGTCCTCAGCGCGATGAGCGGATGGGGTGGATGGGGGATGCCCAGGTGTTCTGTCAGAACAGCATGTTTAACATGGATATGGCCGCATTTTACACCAAATGGGTCAAAGATATCCGTGATGCACAATCCTCCAGGGGTGCCTTCCCGGATATTACTCCCCATCCGAATAAACCTGATATTCGTTTTAGCAATGCCCCTGCGTGGGGTGATGCCGGGGTGATTGTTCCCTGGCGGATGTACCAGAATTATGGAGACAAAGAGTTGCTCCTTAGTCATTATGATGCAATGAAACGCTATCTGGAGAATATCCGGAAACAAAATCCCGGTGGCTTATGGCTGAAGGATATTGGAAATAATTATGGCGACTGGTTAAATGCAAATTCAATTATTGCAGAGGGGTACAATAAAACCAGGGGAGAGATTCCCAAAGATGTTTTTGCAACCGCTTTTTATGCCAATTCGGCCAGACTTTTCTCGCAGATGGCTACTGTCCTGGGAAATGAAAAGGATGCCAAAGAGTACCAACTTTTATTTGAAAATATTTGTAAGAAGTTTAATGAAGCCTATGTCGATAAGGATGGCGGAATTAAGGGGAATACCCAATCTGCCTATGCGCTGGCTCTGAACTTTGAATTGCTTCCCG
>CAIUUO010000002.1 GCA_903902325.1 uncultured Bacteroidia bacterium | reverse complement strand
TAATCCTTTCAAAAAATTATTAAAAAAAAGGGTGGGGGGTCTGGGGGGCGGTTCACCGCCCCCCAGGAATGGCCAAAACGATGATCAAGGCCCCCCTTCCGACGCATTGCTTCGATAACCTCGGCTTTGGATGCGTTGCCCTTACCGGTGGCGTGTTTCTTGATGGTTCCGACCGGGACGCCCTGGTAGGGGATCTCCTGCTGCTCGGCCCAAGCTGTCAAATGGGCAAGAAAACCGCCGTAGACATGAGCTGCAGTTGTACCGACGTGAGATCTTACTTCTTCAAAATGGATTTGTTCGATGGGGGCAGCAAAGCGGTGCACCTCATCCAGCCAGTGCTTGAACCGGACGAAGGCCATACCCCCGCCTTCAAAGCGGCCTGGTTTGAACTCCACAGTGCCGTTGGTAATGGTGCCGTCAGCCTGATAGAGGGCCCATCCTGTTTTTGATCCCAGGTCCAGGGCTAAGATCGCCCCTTTCCCAACCGCGCCCTTGTAGGGCAAAGTGTTTGCAGCCATTTCTACCTCCTGAGGGTTGATATTGGTCAGGGTGACGGCGGTTGCCCTGGAAAGCTTGACGCCGTCACCCGCTTATTGCCTGTTGCTACCCTGTTTCTTGAAATCGTCACGGTCACGTTTTGAAGTTCGCCAGTTCCAAAGCACCAACGCTCTCAAATTTTCCTGTCCTCGCTGTGACCGATGTCTCGACCTGAACGGAGACCCTCCTGAACCATGTTGGTTGTATCGACAGGCGAGCCACGTTGGATTTTGAGTCGTCCAGACGGATGTACAAGTACCTATCCCTCTGAGAAACACCGTGCAATTTTGCATCTGCAGATGACATGGATCCCAATGTCATAACGGTATTGGCCGCATTCATCAGGGCTGTCGTACCACAGCTGTTGTCCTCATCGTCTGTACACCCCTCTGCGCTGGAACACTCAGGCCCGCATGTGCGATGAACCAGCAGCACAGCGCAATTGGCTTTTCTCGCGATAGTGCGAAACATTCTGGCCACGGCACCAACGTCAACCCTGTTGACATCGTTTCCAGGGTACATTTCTGAGAAAGGATCCACGATGAGGACTCCAATCCCATTTGTTTTGACCTGGGCTGTTATCTCGTCCATATCGAAGGGTTCAAGCAGCTTTCTGTCCTCTGACCAGATGGCAATCTGGAGGGGCCGATCAACACCGGAATTTATGAAGAGAGACTTTCTCCCATCAATCCGCAGGTCCGGCGCATCAATGCTGTGCTGCATGCATGCCGCCTTCAGTCTGCGGTCAAGCTCTTGCCGATCGTCTTCGTTGCTGAAAAGCCAAACCTTCTCCCTTGTCGGGATGTCCATGCCGACAATGTCCGACCGCCCGGTCACAATGGCCATTGCGAGATGCATCGCAAACGTTGACTTTGAAAGGCCTGAAGGGGCGATAATAGCGGACAGCCCCTCTTTCAAGAGACGTTTGCCGGCGACCCATTGCCTCGGCTTGACATTTCCCTCCAGCTGGACGAATCGCGGGCTTGGGCAGATAATGCTGTCAGCCATCGGGGGGGTTGTGTGTGTTTCAGACATTTTTCTTTCTCCTCTGTTTGTGGTCAGCTCGACGACAATCGCCGCAACCATGTCCTGTCCATCGTTGCCGTTGCCACCCGTATACCCCCGCCGACTGCTCACGGCAGGGGGGTATATATATACGGAGTGGTCAAAAAAATAATCGATGCAATATCAACCAGTTACGTTTGATTGTGGGTTGGTCAATAGTCAAACCAAGTGATTGAATTTGTTGGTGAAGTTTTGAGCGTTTACTCACCAAAGGTGGTCAATGATCAATCCAGACACCTTTTCCTTTGCGACTAAAAGGTCTTTGACCAAACGGTCAAAGTGTTCGACCATTTGGTCAATCAACCCATGCCGCCTTTTATTGTTCCTCTTCCTTTGCTCCCGAGTTTACCACCGCAGGCACCCTGTCTGTAGCTAACCAACTGACAATTCAACATATTTTTATTTTCAGTGAAAATATTTACGTATAACAATTTGGTTTCTTGACATTGTCAACATGATGTTGTACAAGGATTTCGTTAAAATAATTAACGTATAACAAGAGAGTCGACATGGATCTTGCTGAACTTCATCTGCATTGGGGAACGAGAAACTACAAGGAAAACACGTACCGTTCCTATAGTTTAGCCCGGGCATACCGTAAGGATGGGAAAAATTGTAAGGAAATTGTTCTCAAGCTTGGCAAGTTGACCGATGAGCAGGCAACGAGATGGCGTGACGTGCTCAAAGTGATAAAAAAGCAAAACACCTTTCTTGCCACCCTTGATGACCTTGTAGTCACCATGCGTTTTGCGTACCTCGATGTGGCTGTCGCCAATCATGTCTGGAATGATTGGGATCTGGACGCTGCTTTGGCTCGTGATGACGAAAAAAAATCTAGCTGTGCGATTATAGCTCGCATACTGACTTTGAATCGTTGCATCGATCCAGCAACCAAGTCTCAGACCCCTAAATGGTTTAGAAGAACGGCATTACCTTGGATCCTTGATATCGATCCAGAGTTTATCAACGTCTCTCGCATCTTTCGTGAGCTGGATGTTATTGAAGAGTGCAAAGAATCATTGTGTAAACACCTGTATGAACGTTTGCGCGAGCAAGATTTAAACGGTATGAAATCGGTGTTTTACGATCTATCCAGCACAAAATTCTATGGTTCTCGTTGCGCTCTAATGAAGTGGGGACATTGCAAAGAAGGTTATTACAATCATGTGGTCCTGGCATTAGTGGTTAACCGTGACGGTGTTCCGTTTTACTGGGAGGTTCTCCAAGGCGGAACCGCAGATGCAAAAACTATCGCTTGGTTACTGAAGCGTTTAAAATCACGTTTTAATGTGACAGGAACCACATTGATATTTGATCGTGGCATGGTATCAAATGACAACCTGGCATCTCTTGAAAACGAGAGAATAAAGTACATATCCGCCATGGACAGGAATCAACTCGAAACAATAACTGGTATTGATTTTACTGCTTTTTCAGACATTGGCACTGAACATGTTGAATTTCAGGCTGACAAGCTGCCAGAGTTTGCAGAATTTGATAAAAACACCTATTACCGTGAGGTCAATGCAAAAGGCGACCGCCGTTATATACTTTGCTTTAACTATAAGCTGTTCAAAGATCAGCGAAAAGCGAGACTCCAAGCGGTGGAAGATTTCAGATCGTTCACAGAAGAAGTAAACCAAGAGCTGTCAAAAGCAGAAAAAGCGCGACAAGAAAAACCGACTTACGACAAATTTAAACAGAAAATAATAAAACTAAAACTGGCTGATTTTGTTGATATTGATCTGCAAGTTAAATGCATTAAGCGCAAAACAGCGGATGACACAGAACGTGATGTCAGAACGTATACGGGCACAGTTGTAGTTGACGACACGAAGATGCTCTATGACGGTAGACTTGATGGGTTTTGGTTGCTGGTTACTAATCACAATGACAAGGAAGGGGGGATATATTATGACATGCCTGTGCAAGATGTCATCGCTCCATACCGCGATAAGGCTGTGATTGAGTCCTCTTTCCGTGACATCAAGTCATTCATAGAGGTGGCACCAGTACATGTGTGGACAAAAGACCATGTCAAAGCGCATTATACAGTTTGCGTTCTATCTCACGTGATCAACAGGACCCTGGCGTTACGACTTCACAAAAATCCAGGAACATTAACTAAAGATATCGTTTCGCATGAGAGATTGTATTCTGAGCTGTCAGATTGCATGATAGATTGTATCAATGTCGAAAATGTCAACATGTCAACCTATAATATGACCCGCCCTACCAACGATAAAAAGGAATTGTTGGCGAGGGTTGGGTCGGAGAACTTACTATCTTCAAATGTCGTAAAGAAAGCTAGAGAGCACAGCCTCTAACGAATACTCTTGCTGTTTTCGATTTACAGTATAGGCTGGCCTACGTATAACAATTTTTTCAGTGTTTCAATGTTTACGATGGGTTGCGCCAACTAGATGGCAAACTCAGGTCGAAACACTCGGAGCATCATTTCGGTCGTTGGGTTGGCCGTACTTCTCTTGGGATTGCCAGAATACAGCCCCGCGAGTTTTTCACCAGCTTGATGCAATTTCCGTCGCACATGAAATTCCATGAGGGTCAACACCCGCAAGGCAATGGTCATGAGTCGAATGAGACCTGTGATCCGTTTGTCGGAGTCCAAATACATCGGGGTCAAGGAAAGAGGATTATCTTTCAATCGCCTAAACCCTCTTTCAATCAGGTACTCCTCCCGATACGCCAGAACCGTTTGCTCCAGAGTCAGGTCGGCTTGGTTGGTCACATAAACCCGCCAGCCCATTTTACGGATGGCATGCGCTACGGCACCATCATCAACCTGAATGGATACGCTGGCAGACGTCTTCACCTCTGTTTCAGCCGGGCGATTCAGATAACGACGTTTGGTGTACTCTTGCCGTTGGATCGTGTAGG
>CAIUUO010000001.1 GCA_903902325.1 uncultured Bacteroidia bacterium | reverse complement strand
GATCACCCACTATGTGTTCAACCGGAATCCACGTCCTTCCGACAATCCTGACACCCATCAGCAGATTCTGGAAATTGTCATCAACAGCAATATCTGCGGGACAATGCAATTTTCGATCCTGGGGCACGAAGAGTTTGCCGGAATGATAGCCGGCCGGCTTAAGTTTCTTGGTATCACAACCAATCAAATCAAATCACAAATCATTTAAAAATTATAGAAATGAAAACAACAACAAAGAATCCCATGATCCTACTTTCAGCGCTTATGCTGATTTCAACAGTTACTTTCGCACAACTTGGTTACGGACTGAGGACGGGTGCAGCAGTGACCACTTTCGCCAACAAGGGCGACATTACCGACAACAGCAATGTGACCATGACCTACACAGCAGGCGCTTTTCTTGATGTTCCATTAAGCAAATCTTTCTACATTCAGCCTGAGATCAATTACCTACGCAAAGGCCGGAGCGATGAAACCTCTGAGCTGAGTACGACAAGCAAAACAGATTTTATGGTTCATTACCTACAGGTGCCGGTACTTTTCCAATACCGCGATGTATCCGACACCCGCAAAACTGTTTTTTACATCAACGGCGGCCCGTATGCATCATTTGCGCTTAACAACCAGATGCGTCCTGCTGATGCAGTTCAAATCACCGACAACAAAAAAACAGACTTTGGAGCAACAGTTGGCATAGGTTTCCAGACACCTATCTGCAAACAGCAGATCCGTTTCGATTTGCGGTATGATATCGGCATGGCAAAAATCGGAAACCAACCGGTCGATTACCGTACGAAGGCGTTAAGCCTGACGGTCGGGATACAATTATAAAATGAGTTGTATGTCTCAAAATTGACAATTGACAATAAGGAAAATTTGAATTGCTTAGTTCTTCACTTTGAGTCTTTTGTGCTTTCCTTCGGGACCTTCGTGGTTAATTTTTTTAGACTTCTACCTGAATTTCAATTTTTCATAAAACAATATGATGCAAATTTATAAAAACTGGAAAGTTGCCCTGTTTTGCCTGCTGATGATCTCAGCCAATGCAAACGGGGCTTCCAACGGGGATCCCAGGCGGATTACCTTCGAGGAGGCTTTGCAGATGACGCTTCAAAACAATTTCCTGATCAAGCAGTCGGACCATCATCTGCTGCAGATGGAGCAGGAGGTGAAAGCCGCAAAGGGACTCTATTTTCCAAAGGTTTCTCTGAATGCCGGTTACACCCTGATGGAAGACAAGATCCATTTCGATTTGACACCGGTCAGGGATGCGATCCTACCACTTTACCAGACCCTTGGAACCTACGGCGTCTTCAGCGGTGTCCCCAATCCCGACCCTGCCACCAACGGAGTCATGCCGATCCTGCCGGATAACATTTCGACACAGGCGGTCAGGAAGAAGATGCTGGAAGGTGCAAATACTGTAAACAGCGCGAACTGGGATCTCACGATCCAGGAAAAGCAGTTTGCCACGCTTTCGGCGGGTTTCATGTGGCCTGTTTTTACAGGCGGGAAAATCATTGCTGCCAACAAGGCCGCACAAATCAGGTATGAAACTGTCGGACTCGAAAATCTCCAGAAATCCTATGAGCTCACCAATGAACTGGTAGAAAGATATTTTGGCAAGGTTCTGGCCGTGCAGGCAGTAAGAGTTAGGGAAGATGTCAGGGCTACCATGGAACACCATTACCATGATGCAGAAAAATTGCAGCAACAAGGGCAAATCGCCAATGTGGAACTGCTTAATTCGAAACTCACGCTCTCCGATGCGGAAAGGGAATATCAGAAATCCGTAAGGCAAAATGACATCCTCAATGAAGCCCTGCTCAACACGCTTGCCGAAAAGGCAGACATGTTCATCGAACCTGTTACCAATCTGTTTTACCTCGATTCCCTCGAAAATGTGGATTATTTCTATTCAAGGGCCTTGGAAAAAAGTCCGCTATTGGCTCAGGTGAACAAGAAAAAAGAGTTGGCAGGCGAAGGATACAAAGCAGAAAAATCGGGATTGTACCCAACCATTGCGGTAACCGGAATGTACGATATCGCCAACAAGGATCTTTCGCCCTATCTGCCCGGATATGTGGTAGGCATCGGAATGAAATGGAACCTTTTTGAGGGTATGTCGCAGCAAAGGAAAATTCAGGCACTGGGCTTTCAGAAAATGCAGGCAGAGGATTATTATCAAAAGGCTTCATCTGACATCCATTCCGCGATCAACAAGCATTACCAGGAGTTGAACATGTACCGCGAACAGCTGCGAATGCTGGATACGGCGATGGATCTGGCCAACGAATATTTCAGGGTACGGAACAAGGCATTCAGCGAAGGAATGGCCACCTCAACGCAGGTGGCAGATGCCTCACTTCTTTTGGCAAAGGCCCGGATCGACAGGTTGCAGGCCATGTTTGGCTACGATGTCTCTTTGTCGAAACTGCTTTATTACGCCGGAATCACGGATCAGTTTGTCAATTACATGCAAAGAGCTAAAGCAAATTAACGATGAGTTGATTAGCTGATTAGCTGATGGATGATTAGACAATGCGATAATTCGACGATTCGACAATGGGACAATGTGAAAATTGGGAAATGTGGAAATGTGAAAATAAGTGGATGATACAAGTGCGATGCAACCAGGGGTTAACCCCGACGGGGTTGACTGTGAATAATCCCCGGTGGAACCTGGGGTAAAGAAATGCCGAAAGCACGCCGTCCGCATGCAAATGACCATAAATACAAGGATCTTGAGATCGGACGGAAGGGTTTGAAGGACGAAAGAAGAGAGAAACAAACAGAAACAGGTTGAAATAAATAGAAACTTAAAAAAATGAACAGGACAAAAAAATATTTAATAGGCGGAGGGATGGGATTGCTGCTGGTATTTATCGTGTATGCGATCGTCATCGTAAGTCTTCCGGTTCCGCTGGAGATACAGGGAGAGGTTGAGGCAACCCAGATTAAAGTGGCTTCCAAACTTGTCGGCAGGATTGACAGCCTCCTTGTCAGGAAGGGAGATGAAATAGTACCCGGGATGCTGTTATTCACGCTCAGCTCACCCGAACTGGAAGCAAAATTCAGCCAGGCTTCCGCAGTAAGGCAGGCAGCAGGTGCTCAGCGCGACAAAGCATTCAATGGGGCCCAGAAGGAGGATGTTCAGGCAGCCTTCAACAACTGGCAGACTGCCCTGGCGGCTGCCGAGTATGCCAGGAAAACCTTTGCACGTATCCAGAATCTTTACAAGGACGGAGTGATTCCGGAGCAGCAAAAAGATGAGGTGGAAACCAAAATGAAGGCAGCCGTTGAGACCGAAATGGCGGCACGTTCTCTCTATGAAAAAGCCCGTAACGGAGCCCGGTACGAGGACAAGGATGCCGCCGGGGCACTGGTCCTGCAGGCTGAAGGAGTAATGAGCGAGGTGAGTTCCTACCTGAATGAAAGGAGAATCACGGCTCCAGTAAAAGGTGAAGTGGCAAATGTCCTGGCAGAAAGGGGTGAATTGATTCCGGCAGGTTATCCGGTGGTTACATTGGTCGACCTGTCTGATGTATGGGTGACATTCAACCTTCGGGAAGATCTGCTGTCGGCCATTCAGAAGGGAAGCATCATTCCTGCCAGGTTCCCGGCGCTAGGGATGAAGGAGATAGCTCTCAGGGTAACCTACATCAACGCGCTCGGCGACTTTGCAACCTGGAATGCAACCAAGACCAGGGGTGACTTTGACCTGAAAACATTTGAAATACAAGCAGTCCCAATCGAAAAAATCGAGGGGTTAAGGCCTGGAATGAGCGCGGTGGTCAACTGGGACCGCGTAAGCAAGAGGAAATAAGACGATGAGGCTGAAAGGAAAACTCAATCGTTTGTTGCAGACCTCCCTTTTCAGGGTGATCAGGAGGGAAGTGAACAGGATTGCCGGCAGTTGGGTATTGCTGTTTACCACGATATTTGGTCCGGCCGCAGTATTCATGCTTGTCAGCTGGATGTTTTCGGCGGCTGTTGTAAGGGATTTGCCCGTCACGGTAGTAGACAATGACCAGACGCAGCTGTCACGGAAGATTGCCAGGATGATAGACGCACTTCCCGCAGCAAACGTCGTTTTTAAATCAGTCACCCTGGAAGAAGCCAGGGCCAGAATGATGAAAGGCGATGTGGATGCTGTCATCTATATCCCGGAAGGTCTTGAAAAATCGGTTCAAAAAGGCAACCAGTCCGAACTGGCGCTTTACCTCAACAACACAAACGTGGTAAAGGGGGGCGTGTTGCAATCGCAACTCGTCACGGTTCTTTCCACAATTTCAGGGGGCGTCAAATTGCTAACCATGGTCAAAAAGGGAATACGACCGGAGGATGCCATCCAAAAAGTACAACCAATCAAACCGGATGTCCACCTGCTTTTCAATCCTTATGGCAACTATGCCTATTTTCTGATGATGGGCTTACTGCCTTTGCTCGCGTTGGTTTTCATTTTCATGGGAACTTCTTATGCCATCGGTATAGAAATGAAGGAGGGAACCGGTGCAGAGTGGATACATACAGCGGGAAACAGCACCACCGTAGCGCTGATAGGGAAATTGATACCCTACATCGTGCTCTTTTTTGCAGGTCTGATGTTCATGAACATCCTCCTTATCCGGGTGATGGGAACACCCTTGAACGGATCGCTGGCGATGGTACTTTTTTCTGAATTTCTGCTTATCCTGGCTTATCAGGCCATGGCTATCGTCCTGCTGACAGTTACCATCAACCTGCGGTTAACCCTGTCGCTGGGAAGCGCATATACCATGATGGCGCTTACCTTCTCGGGGCTTACTTTCCCGACGATGGGAATGCCATTGCTGGCCAAATTATTCTCATTCGTATTTCCCTACACTTTCTGGCTAAAAGTCTTTCTCAGTCAGTCTCTTCGCGGAGAACCCATGCACGAAGCTATTTTACCACTTTTGTTGCTGTTGCCCTATATTCTGACCGGAGTACTGGCTTTCCCGCTATTCAAGAAAAGACTTTCGGACGAGCGGTGGCGGACAAAGGCCTGAGGAGGGATGGAAAGACTAGGATGACTAGGACGACTGGGCGACTGGGACGACTAGGATGACTGGGACGAAGGGACGACTAGGATGACTGGGACGAAGGGACGACTAGGATGACTGGGACGAAGGGACGACTAGGACGACTGGGCGACTGGGACGACTAGGATGACTGGGACGAAGGGACGACTAGGATGACTGGGACGACTAGGATGACTAGGACGAGAGCACATGAAATTTACTTTGAGTCCTTTGTGCGGCACTTTGAGACCTTAGTGGTTAGATATTTCGTAATAAATTAAGAAACATAGGTTTACAAATAAGACTGGGAGACAACCGGGTTCACCAAAATATAAAAATGAAGCATTTTAAATTTATAAGGAAAGGATTGGATCAGATACTCCACGCGTTTTTGAATGAATGGGATTCTATTTTCAAAGACAGGGGAGCCATTCTGATTCTGCTGATTGCAGTCTGGATTTATCCATTGGTTTATTCAATAGCCTATCAGAACAACGTAATCCGTGAAATCCCCGTTACGGTAGTCGACCGCGACAACAGCGCATTAAGCAGGCAGTTGATCCGCATGATCGGAGCAACACAGGAGATAGAAGTCAAGCAGGAAACAGGCGATTTCAGTGAAGCGGAAGGGCTATTTCGGGATGGTAAATCAAAAGGTGTCATCCTCATTCCCGAAGACTTTGAAAAAAGCATTCTCCGGGGAGGGCAATCACATGTTGGTATATACTGCGATGCAAGCTATTTTCTGATCTACAAGGAAAGTCTGCGCGGATCGCTCCGGGCAATTGGAACTTTGTCTGCAGGCATTGAAATCAAAAGGCTGATGGCCACTGGTGTTACGCCTGAAGCGGCGAAGATGCAGCGCGATCCGGTAGCGATGAAGAGCTACACCCTTTACAATCCGGCGGGATCATACGGATCCTATGTTATGCCCGGTCTGATCCTGATAATCATCCAGCAAACGTTGCTGGTCGGAATTGGTATGATCGGCGGAGCTAGAAGGGAAAAGCAAAAATTGCTGGCTTCTTCGAAAAATCATGAGATATCTGCCATCTTTTATACCCTAACCGGGAGATCGCTCGCCTATTTTTTCCTCTACAGTTTCAATCTGGTCTTTACACAAATCGTGCTGTACCACTGGTTCGGCTTTCCGGACAAAGGTTCACTGCTTGATTTGTGGTTGCTCATGGTGCCGTTCCTTTTTTCCGTAATCTTTATGGGACTGACAGTCTCACTCCTTTTGACCAGACGCGAACATTCCATCATGATGCTGGTCTTCCTTTCACCAGTTGTACTTTTCGTGAGCGGGATGTCGTGGCCTGCCACTTCCCTGCCACCGATGCTGTTCAAATTGGCACATATTTTCCCGTCCACCTCAGTGATCCCGGCCTATCTGCGGATCAGGACCATGGGCGGAACCCTGTCGGATGTGCGCCCTGAACTGTTATTCCTTGTTGGCCAAATGGTAGTTTACGGCGCCCTGGCAATGCTGAGTTACAGGATATTCCTGCACAGGCGAAATCGGGCATAAAATTACTCAAAGGAGAAGAAAGGGCGAGGGGACGAGGGGGCGAGGGGGCGAATCGTACTCACGAAGGAAAGCTAAAAAAATCAAATAATCATCTCATCATCACATTTTTCACTGTGTAACTCTGTGTCTCATTTTAAAAGAGACAATATTGTCCTGATTACTCAGAATTGCTTCAAAAACTGTAAATTTATGGAAACTAAAATTCAGTCGTATGAATCCGCAGATTGAAAGTTTCATCAGCTCAAAAAGTATTGCCGTTGTTGGGTTTTCCCGTTCGGGGAAGAAATTCGGGAATATGGCCGGCAAAGAGTTGATCAAAAGAGGTTATGAAATCTTTCCGGTTCATCCGGATATCTCCGAAATTGAAGGTATGGCCTGCTATCCCAGTCTGAAAAGCCTGAGCGGGAAAGCGGATGCCCTACTGGTTTCCATTCCGCCAGCCAATGTTCCTCCTGTCCTGGAAGAGGCGGTTCAGAACGGTTTTAGTAAAATATGGCTGCAACAGGGATCATGGTCAAAAGAGGTGCAGGAAACAGCCGACCGGCTGGGATTAAAGGTTGTAAGCAAAAAATGCATCCTGATGTATGCTCCTCCTGTTACGTCGGTACATAAGTTTCACAGAACCATCAAATCCATCTTTGGAGGCTTATAAGGCGGTTTGTCACCCAAAAGGTATTACTTTTGAACTACTCATGCTGGTTTAATTCCAGTATCATTCAAAACATAAGCAAAGTCATGCATTTTGATTATCTGATTATTGGCGGAGGAATCGTTGGTTTGGCCATTACCAGGGAGTTGAGGACCAGATTTCCCGGTTCAGGAATTGCCTTGCTGGAGAAGGAACCTGATGTTGCCTACCATGGAAGCGGTCGTAACAGCGGCGTCCTGCATGCCGGCTTTTACTATTCTGCCGATACCCTGAAGGCAAAACTCACCAGGGAAGGTAACCGGCAAATGAGAGAGTATTGTTATGCCAATAATCTGAAAATCAATGAATGCAGGAAGGTAGTCGTCGCAAAAGACGAGAATGAACTCCCTGCATTGTTTGAACTGGAGAAGAGGGGAAGAGTCAACGGGGTTGAGGTTCAAATTATTGATGAAAAAGAATTATTTGAGATAGATCCCAATGTAAAAACCTTCAAAAATGCCCTGTTTTCGCCCAACACTGCAACAGTGGATCCGCCGGAGATTAGCTACGCCATAAAAAACGAACTGAAGTCCAAAGGTGTAGAGATGTTTTTCGGGGAGGGTTATCTTTCAAGAGTGGAAGGGAACACGATCAAAACGACCAAGGGGAATATGGTCTCGGCTACGAAAATTATCAATGCTGCAGGATTGTATGCGGATAAAGTCGCCCGCGATTTTGGCTTTTCAGAAAAATACACCATCATTCCTTTCAAGGGAATCTATCTGAAATACCACGGGAATGAAATACCCGTGAAAACGAACGTTTATCCGGTCCCGAATTTGAAAAATCCCTGGCTGGGTGTCCACTTTACGGTTACAGTTGACGGCACGGTAAAGATCGGACCAACTTCCACACCGGCGTTCTGGAGGGAAAACTATCAGGGTTTCGATCATTTTAAACCGGGGGAGATGATGAGCATACTATCGTGGGAAGCCCTGTTATTCCTGACCAATTCCTTTGGCTTCCGAAATATCGCTTTCGAGGAGATCAGGAAATATGACAGAAGCTTCTTTGCAGGTCTGGCAGCCGAACTCGTCAAAAAAATCGATGTGAAGGGATTTACAGAATGGGGAAGACCGGGTATCCGTGCCCAGTTACTCAACAGGCAGACCAGGGAGCTGATCATGGATTTTGTGGTTGAAGGGGACAACGAATCCATTCATGTCCTGAATGCCGTATCACCTGCATTCACCTGCTGTTTCCCATTCGCAGAATATGTTGTCAATAACTATGTCATACAAAAATAATCCTATAATTGATGAATATGGATAGCAATTTTACATGTATCAACGGTGAGTATATACCCTTTAACCAATCGACTGTTCCTGTATCTGATTTAGTCGTTCAAAGAGGATATGGTATCTTCGATTTTTTCCTGGTAAAGGATAGGATTCCAACGTTTATCTCTTATCATATGGATAGGTTTATTCACTCGGCAGAATTATTGAGCCTGGATTTATCCTATACAAAAGAGGAGTTGTCCGACATGATTATAAATCTTATCAGGAAAAATGATATTCAGAATTCATCCGTAAAAATCATCCTCACAGGAGGTATTTCACCGGATGATTTTACCCTGGCCAAAGCCAAATCTTCCCTCATCATCATTAATAAGCCCTTTGAAATAAAATGGCCGGAGGCCTGGAAGAATGGAGCAATCCTGATCACATCCAGATACCAGCGGGAAATACCAGAAGCCAAGACCATCAATTACATCCGGTCGGTCCGGCTTTCCGGGCAACTCGCTGAGAGCAATGCCGCAGAAGTCTTGTTCGTGGACCGAAACTGGGTGAGGGAATGCTCAAGAAGCAATGTGTTTTTTGTGAAAGACAATTGTGTCTTCACCCCAAAATCCAAAATGCTGAAAGGAGTAACGAGGAAAAGAATCCTTGAACTAAAAGGCTATAATATTCAGGAAAAGGATTTCAAGCTAAGTAACTTGCTGGCGGCCGATGAAGTATTCATTACAAGTACGACCAAAGGTGTTTTACCTGTTGTGAAAATTGATTCTCAGATGATAGCCAATGGGCAGATTGGTCCGGTTTCAAAAGCTATCCAAACTGAGATAAGAATGTGATAGTGCACCTTTGAGACCTTTGTGGTTAAGTTTTTTGAATTTAACCACAAAGGTCACGAAGGCTCACACGAAGGACCCAAAGTAATTTTGCAGTAATTTTAATATAAACAGTGAAACACGTTATTTATTGGGCATTCATTTTACTGCTAACTGGAATACTTCAGGTAAGATGCAAGTCGCTTCAACCACAGATGCCTGTCGAAAGCTATAAATATGTGCCGGCAAAACCAATCACATCGATAGTAAACCTTCATGCAGATCTTGAGGTGGCCAAATTGCAGGCTATCATCAACAGTCAGGTTGATAGCGTGCTGTACGAGGATAAGAGCTTCGTGGATAATGGCGGTGACAACCTGATGCTGAAAGCCTGGAAAAACGGCGAAATCAAAATGTCTTTTGAGGATGATGTGCTGTTCTGGGAAATTCCCCTGAGGGTTAGCATTAGAAAATCCTATGCCCTTCTCCTTTTTAACATGCCCATTGGAGATATCGTGGAAGCAAAGGGTGAGATACTCCTGAAATTCAAAACAAAATTATCTGTCAACCGCGACTGGAGCATCCAAACAGAAACCAAACCGGATGACTATGAGTGGATCAAAAAACCATCTGTTAAAATAGCAGGATTCACTATTCCGGTAAAAACCATGGCAGATGCGTTGCTGTATGTCAATCTCAGTAGCTATTCAAAGGAGATCGACAAGGCCATATCCGACAGTTTTGATTTGAGACGATATGCCGAAAAAGGCTGGCAAATGATGTTTGAACCGTTCAAAGTACCCGGGAGTTATAATGCATGGGTGTCTATCACTCCTTATTCGGTTTCATTGCTTCCCGTGAAGGGATCTCAGGGGTACATCCATTTTCGGACGGCCATTGCCTCAGATGTGGAATGTTTGCTGGATAAACAGCCGCAATCGGGTAAAGTGAGTGCCCTGCCCGCCATCCAACCGCTTGAAATGCCTGCAGATACTTTTCGCATCAACCTGCTGACAGATATCCCATATGCTACCATTGAGCGAATGACACTGGAGGAGGTTCGTGATTCTTCCTATACTTTCGGAAGCCGGCATATTAAATTCGAATCCTTTCATATTTACGGATCCAACGGGTTGATGACCATTGAAACCAATGTGAAAGGTAGCATCAACGGCACCATTTACCTGACCGGGACACCTGTATTTAACTCTACAGACACCACCCTGAGGGTTAAAAACCTGAAATTTGACCTGAAAACCAAAAACGTAATGATGAAATCGGCCAAATGGCTGATGAATGGAAAGATAGAAAGGACGCTCACCAAGGCGCTGGCAATTCCTTTCAATTCAAATGTCAGGGAGATTGAGAACCAGCTTTCCGGATACCTGAAACGATACCAGTTGGGATACGGTTTTGAGATCAATGGAAAACTGACCCACCTGACAGTCTCCGAATTGGTACTTACTCCTGAATCCGTCAAGGCCAACATGGTCTTTTCGGGATATCTTTCCATTGGCATCGGCGAAATTGCAGTAAAAAAGTAGAGTCCCAATTTCCTGATCATTACAGACTGTTGGTCGATGATAATCTTCGAGCCCTTTGTGCATCCCTTCGTGCCCTTTGTGGTTAAAAAGTTAAATTTCTTACCACAAAGGTCTCAAAGGTTCGCACAAAGGAGACAAAATTCCTGGATTGAGGTGTCCCAAACTCCTGTCTAACGATTCCTGTAATAATCTTTTGTAATTTCTGCCATCACCCAGTTCGTCCTGGCAGCAGAATATCCTGTACTAATACACTGCCCATTTCCCTGCAACTCTTCAACGACCTGCCTGATCAGGTTTGCGGAGATATTTTCGGGATTCTGGAAATTGAAAAAAGAGGTTCTTTCTTCGGTTACCAATTTTACATCGCCGTGCTGAAAACATGAAAAAATAATTTTCCCTTTTGTCCCAGTGATTTCTATAACATCTTCCTCCGTTCCAGGACTCACCACAAAACACCAACTGCCGGTACCGGCAACTCCTGAGCCAAAGCTGAAAGTCGCGGAAACAGTATCTTCAGCTGAATAGTATCCTGCCAGATTTTTAGCGATCCCTTGAACTTCTGTTATTGGACCAAATACAAAATCAAGGTAATCAAACTGATGGGCCGCCATGTCATAAAAATGACCTGCTCCTCCGACTTCCGGATCAACATGCCAGTCCTGCTTTTCAGGATACTGGTCCTTTTGCCCGTATGATCTTTGCAGTCGGATATTGACAGTCAGAGGTAGACCTATGGTTCCATCATCTATCAGCTCCTTCACTTTCAGAAAAGCGGGCAACGTCCTGCGATAATAGGCTACAAGCAATGGCATACCGGTTTCCTCCGAAACACGGATCATCTCCAGGCATTCCTGATGATTCCTTGCCATCGGCTTTTCCACATAAACAGGTTTGCCTGCCTTCATCGCCGCAATGGCATAAATGGCATGGGTATCAGGCGGAGTGGCCACATAGACCGCATTGACATCCGGATCATTAATCAGTTGTGCGGCATCGGAATACCACTTCTGAACATGGTGCCGCCTGGCATAATCGGCAGCTTTCGATGCATTCCGCCGCATCACGGCAACAAGATTCGAATGATCTGCCTTGTTGAAAGCCGGTCCGCTCTTTAGTTCTGTTACATCTCCGCAGCCTATGATTCCCCAGTTGATTTCTTCCATTTCAAAAAATAAAAATTCAACCTAAACATATTAATATTTTGCCATAATCCAGCATGATAGGGTATGTCGCTGACAGAGAGCGGTCAGGGAGCAGAATATTCCCCGCAAAATTTGGAAATGCAGAAAAAAATGACTAAACTTCCTGATGATTATTCTAGTGGATAATTGTCTCAATCAATGGTTTCTTGTCTGAAACCGTTCTAGTTCATTTAATTATTGAAAACCGGTGGTATGCGTGACATCGCATTGCTATCTTTTTGTTTAATTATTGAGAGTCTTCATGGGATTGAAGTCTTATAATGGGTTATATCAATGCATTGAATTACTGAATACAAAATAGGGGATACATCTTGTATCTGGTTTTCCTGGTTCATTGGTTTTTTTCTTTTTTAAATCTTTTCGTTCAGATTCCTTTCTCTCTTTTTTGGATTTTACTACCTGCTATTAACACTTTTTCCATACAATTCTTTTGGCACAGTGTGCCTGATTCTGGAATTGATACGGATCATTTCCCGTGTTGATTCCCGAATTATTCCCGCTGTCAAAGTCAATGTTATCAAAAACCGGCTGCGTGTCGTTTGCCGGAATTTTGATCAATTCCCGAATGTTATGGCGTGTAACCTGAAGGGAATAAAACATTACACACGTCATCTTTGCGCATTTTGCGGATTATACTTTGCGGTCTTTGCGAGGAAAAAATGTCGCGCAAAGAACGCAAAGAGCGCAAAGAATTATTTAAAATCAAATTGTAATACAATGAACAGTTTAAAAATATTGATGGTCTATCCGAAATATCCCGATTCATTCTGGAGTTTCAAGAATGCCATGCGATTTATCTCGAAGAAAGCAACGGTTCCCCCTCTGGGTTTGATCACGGTTGCATCCATGCTTCCGGAAAAATGGGAAAAGAAATTGGTAGACCTGAATGTTGCCAAACTTAAAACGAGTGATATTCTATGGGCTGATTACGTATTTATCAGCGCGATGTCCATCCAGAGGGAATCTGCCAATATGGTCATTGAGGAGTGCGTCAGGAACGAACGCAGGATGGTTGCCGGCGGACCGCTTTTTACCCAGGATTATGAGCACTTCCCGCAAATCGACCATTTTGTACTCAATGAAGCCGAAATTACCTTGCCGCCATTCCTTAAAGACCTGGCTGAAAACAGGCCACTCCAGCGTGTATACAATACAGTTGACTATGCTGATCTGACACGGACACCAGTTGCTGATTACAGCCTTTTGTCGATGAAAGACTATGTAACCATGAATCTGCAGGTTACCAGGGGATGCCCTTTTGCCTGTGATTTTTGCGAGATCACCACTCTTTTGGGCCATAAGGTTCGGATTAAAAAAACGAGTCAGGTATTGGCAGATCTGGATGCATTGTATCGTCTGAACTGGCGCGGACCCGTCCTGATTGTGGACGATAACTTTATAGGAAACCGGAAAGTTGTCAAGAACAGCCTGCTTCCCGCCATGAACAAATGGATGAAGGAGCACAGGTACCCATTTGCCTTCGAAACCCAATGCTCGATCAACCTGGCCGATGATCCTGAAATGCTGGCACTGATGGTGGCAACAGGATTCAAATCCACTTTTATCGGGATTGAAACACCAGATGTTGTTTCTTTGGACGAATGCCACAAGATGCAAAACAACAACAGGGACCTTCTCCAGAGCGTCCAAAAAATTCAGTCTGCAGGGATGCAGGTATCCGGAGGTTTTATTGTTGGCTTTGACAGTGATGTACCCTCCATTTTTCAGCGGCAAATCGATTTTATCCAGCAAAGCGGAATCGTATCCGCCATGGTTGGAATCCTGCATGCACCTAAAAATACGGCGCTTTACAAGAGAATGGCAGGTGAAAACAGGCTGGTACACGAATCCAGCGGGAACAACACGGATGCCTCAATGAATTTTATTCCAAAAATGAACGCATCAGAACTTTTGGAAGGATACCGGCATGTCATCGACGGCATCTATGCGATCAAACCCTACTATCAGCGTGTCCGCCAGTTTTTATTGACCTACAGGCCGATTGATGAGGTGAAGTCAAAATTGCGCATGTCTGATTTTAAAAGTTTCTTTAAGCTGATTTATGTTATTGGCATCCGGAACAAAGGGCGACGAGAATTCTGGAAGCTTTTCGTTTGGACGCTTATCAGGAAGCCGCTTCTGTTCAAGGATGCAATTCAATATGCCGTGTATGGCTATCACTTCAGGATAGTGTACGGGATAAAATAGTCGTTACAGGTTGATTTATTTTCATTTTACCCCATGCTTCTCATTTTTGAATCGTAAATTTGAATAGGTCGAAATTTCGATCATGAGTCTATTTATTTAAGACAAATTCAATGATGCGAATAAGTTTTGAGGAGATGCAGGCTACCATCCGGGCTGCCTTTGTGAATGCCGGGATGCAGGAGGAGAAGGCTGGAATATGCGCCCGGATTCATGCCGAGTCTAGTCGTGATGGAGTATATTCTCATGGTTTGAACCGCGTCGAAAGATACGTGGATTACCTCTGCAAAAATTGGGTGGATGCAGATGCTGAACCGAGCCTGGACCTTAAACTGGGTAACCTGGAAATATATAACGGAAACATGGGTCCGGGAATCCTGAATGCGATGTTTGCCATGGACCGTGCAACTGAATTAGCTGCAAGGAGTGGATTTGGAGTGGTGAGCCTCAACAACACGACCCACTGGATGCGAGGGGGCACCTACGGCTGGCAGGCTGCTGAAAAGGGATTTATTGGCATTTGCTGGACCAACACCGAATCATGTATGCCGGCATGGGGAGCCAAATCGGAAGGCATTGGGAATAATCCTTTTGTCATGGCTGTTCCCAGGAAGGATGGACATCTGGTGCTGGATATGGCGATGTCGCAATATTCGTACGGAAAACTACAGGTAACCCGAATGAAGAATGATCGGCTTCCCTATCCCGGAGGCTTTGATCACGTTGGTAATCTGACAGATATCCCTGGATCCATTGAGGAGACGCGCCGGATCCTTCCGATGGGTTACTGGAAAGGTTCGGGTTTTGCCATTCTTCTGGATGTCATTTCCGCGCTGCTTTCGGGTGGATTGACAACTGCAGAAATCGATAAAAAGGGAAAAGGATCCTGTGGCAGTTGCTGCCAGGTATTCATCGCCGTCGATCCCCTGAAAATAAACACACAGGAATTCATAGATCTGACATTGGAGAAAACTATCAGCCAGATCAAATCATCGAAACCCGCCAGTGAAAAGGGCGAGATCTTTTATCCGGGCGAACAATCTCTGAAAAAACGAGCCGAAAATAGGCAACTGGGAATTCCTGTCGACGAAACTGTCTGGGAAAAAGTGAAGGAACTGGCAGGGATTGTTTAATCTAAAATCTGAAGTATCATGTTAAGAGACCTCATTCTGAAAAATAGAAGCTACCGCCGGTTTTACCAATCCGAAAGAATTGCCGAAACACAGTTGCGTGATTGGGTGGATCTGGCCAGGAATTCGGCTTCTGCCCGAAATGCCCAACCCTTAAAATATTTTCTCAGCACCGGAGAACCCTTGAATGCAAGTATATTCGAATTTTTAGGCTGGGCAGGTTACCTGACTGACTGGCCGGGCCCCGAGGAAGGTGAACGTCCTTCGGCTTATATTGTCATGCTGCGCGACACAAGCATCCCCGGAAATTACCTGTGCGATGACGGCATCGCCACCCAAAGTATTTTGCTCGGAGCTACGGAGGCCGGGTTCGGTGGTTGCATCATCCATGCAGTCAACCGCAGCAAACTCCATGAATTGCTGAAATTGCCTGAAAATCTTGAAATTGTGCAGGTCCTCGCGCTGGGAAAACCAAAGGAAACGGTTGTTCTTGACGTGATCAAAAATGGTGAAATCAAATACTGGCGCGATGAAAACCAGGTTCATCACGTCCCGAAACGGACTCTCGACGAGATCATCGTGAAAATTCCGGACTAAGAATACAAAAACCTTCTGATGCTGCGTTTGGGCGTTTTGGCGAACTCTTCGGGATGAATTTCGAATTTGGAAACACTCATGTATGCAGGCACCGACGCGTTGATCTCCTTCAGATAATGCTTGTAGAGATTGTTCAGGTCTTCTTCCGACAAATTTCCTGACTCCACTGCATCAGGATCGGGATAGACCAGTACTACCAGTTTATCTCCGTTTCGTTGCACGATCAGTGTTTCTGCAACGGCAAATTTGTTGTTCCAGTGCGCTTCAATTTCTTCGGGGTAAATATTCTGGCCGCTGGCGCCCAAAAGCATGTTTTTGGTTCGTCCCTTGATGAAAATACTTCCCTCTTTATCGATGACGCCCATGTCACCCGAATGGAGCCATCCCTCCTTGTCGATGATTTCCGCGGTAGCTTTTTCGTTTTTATAATAACCGAGCATGACATTGTCTCCCCTGATGATGATTTCGCCCGCAATATTCTGAGGGTCGGGAGAATCTATCCTTACCTCAAGTGTATCCACGGATTTTCCGGAGGATGCGAATTTAATCCTGTCGGAGGGGGTGTAGCTGATCAGTGGTCCGCATTCTGTCATGCCGTATCCCACGGTGTACGGGAACTTTATTTTCCTGAAGAATGTTTCTGCCTCATTGTTGAGAGGTGCGCCGCCGATCACGATTTCATGGAATTTTCCGCCAAATGATTCCACGAGTTTTGCCCTGATTTTGGCAAATAGAATGGACCGGATTCCCGGAATCTGAAGCAGAATCTTCATGCTCTTCTTGTTGATGGCCGGAAGAACCTGTTTTTTGTATATTTTCTCAATCACTAGCGGAACAGACAGCACGAGTGCAGGCCTGATCTCGTGAAATGCCTGCATGATGATCTTGGGAGAAGGTGTCTTGGTCAGAATGGTCACATGGCATCCGATGGTAAACGGAAACAGGAATTCGAAGGCACACCCATAGGCATGGGCAAGCGGAAGGAAGGATACGATGGAATCACCCGGCTTGAGGGGCATGTTGTTCTGTGCGTAACGGATGTTGGCCGTCAGACTATTATGGGATAACATGACCCCTTTCGAAAACCCCATGGTTCCCGATGTATAGCTGATGACTGCCAGCATGTCATTGGGCACCGGAGGGAAACTGAATGTTCCGGCATCAAAATCCTTCTGATATTTTTCTTCAAATAGCTGTTCAGCGAACTTTAAGTCATCGGCTATTTTTTTGTTGGCCGAAAATATAAGTTGATAATTGTTCAGGGAGACAACCGCCTTGATCAGAGGCAATTTTTTCATGTCCAGATCCTGGAACATATTATCCGCACTAAACAATAAAATAGAGTCGGAATGGTTGAGAATGTGGAGTAGATCTTCCGGCCTGAAGTCAGGCAAAATTGGCACAATTACTGCCCCATAAGTAATTACCGACAGATAGCTAATGCACCATTTTGCTGAATTTTTTCCCAGTAGGGCAACTTTATCCCCTTTCTTTAGTCCGGTTTTTTCAAAAAGAGAATGGAATTTGATGATTTGGCGGGCAACCGCTTCATAGGTAAAACTTTCACCTTTATAATCTGACAAGGCAGTGATTTGCCTGTTTTTTTTCAGGCTGTTTTCGATGTAATCGACCAGGTGTTCGCTTAACATAGTTTTTTTCTTTTGGGTAAGTCAGATTGATATTTACACGTGTCCAAGCACCGGATGTGGCTGGTACAGTTCTTCCAGCCGGGTGATTTCTTCCGACGTTAATTTTACGGATAAAGCCGCGACGGCATCTTCAAGGTGGCCAGGCTTGCTTGCTCCGATGATCGGGGCAGTGATGGCAGGCTTGCCCAGCATCCAGGCCAGTGCAACCTGCGCATCGGAAACTCCTCTTTGTGCTGCTATTTCCGAAAGTCTGGCGACGATTTCAAAGTCAGTATCAGTATGGTAGAGCTTTTTCCCGAATTCGTCGGTTTTGGCCCGCAGGGTTTCATTCCGCTCCTTGGACCTGTTTCCTGTCAGGAGTCCGCGGGCCAGGGGAGACCAGGGAATTACCCCGATTTTCTGGTCGAGGCAAAGCGGAATCATTTCACGCTCTTCTTCACGGTAGATCAGGTTGTAGTGGGGTTGCATGGATACAAATCGTGTCCAGCCATGAAGATCTGCAGTATACAATGCCTTGGCGAATTGCCAGCTGTGCATGGAGGATGCCCCGATGTAGCGCGCCTTGCCTGCCTTGACTACATCGTGGAGGGCTTCCATGGTTTCCTCAATGGGAGTGTCGTAATCCCATCGGTGAGTCTGGTATAGGTCGATATAATCCGTTTTCAGCCGTTTGAGGCTTTTATCAATGGAACTCATGATGTGTTTACGGGAAAGCCCTGCATCATTCGGATCCTGGCTCATGGGTTGGTAAACTTTAGTCGCTATCACCAATTCATCACGTCGTGCAAATTCCTTCAGCCACGTACCCACCACCTCTTCGCTGGCGCCGTAGGAGTACATGTCCGCCGTATCGAAAAAGTTGACCCCCAACTCAAGCGCCTTCTGTATAAAAGGCCTGCTTTGTTCCTCATTCAGGGCCCACGGCCATCGGTCTGTCGGTTTGCCGTATGTCATTGTACCCAGGCATATTCTGGAGACTTTCATTCCAGTATTTCCTAATCTGATGTATTCCATTTTATCTCATCTTTGATTGATGCGTTCATGATCTTCTAAAATTACTTTTTTTCGGTTCGCGATACAAATCCAAAATTGAGAAATATTTTTTCATTGATTCTTAAACTTTATTGCATATTCACAGTATAAAATTGTCGAATTGACGAAGTGTCGAATTGTCGAATTGTCGAATTGTCGAGTTGTCGAGTAGTCGAATTGTCGAATTTTC